>JAMPXV010000306.1 GCA_023700985.1 Lysobacter sp. | reverse complement strand
GCACTCGTGGTTGCGGTGGCGCTGCTCGCCATCGTGCTGGCGCTCTTCTTCGGCGCGGCGGCCTTCGTCATCTGGCAGGCGCCGGCCATCCTGGGCGAGGTGGTGTTCGAGGTGCTGCTCGGCTCGCCGCTGGTGCGCGGCGTGAAGGCCGTGGAGGGCGGCAGCTGGGCGGGGGCGCTCCTCGCGCACACGTGGAAGCCCTTCGGGCTCGTGGGTGTGTTTGCGATGGCGTTCGCGGTCTTCGCGGCGATGGTGGCGCCGCAGGCGCGGACGGCGACCGAGGTGATTTCGGTTCTCTCGACGAAGGCCGCAAATTGAGAGCTGTCCCGGGGGGATTTACGGTTCGCCGGTGCCTGGGCGCCGTGCTAGAGTAATTCCATGGCTTCATTGTCCGTTTCCGACATCCTCAAGCTTCCCGTGGCCGAGCGAGTTCGTCTCGCGCAGGCGTTGTGGGAGAGCATCGCTGCCGTCCCGGATGCGGTGACGCTTTCCGACTCACAGCGGCAGGAGCTGGACAGGCGCTGGGCAGCGTACGAGAGGGATCCGTCCCTCGGTGCCCCCTGGGCCGATGTTCGTGCCCGCATTGCGCGGGGTGAATGAGCTTCGAACTCTTCATCCGGCCCGAGGCCGAGGCCGATGCGCGTGATGCTTTCGGGTCAACGCCAAGTGACCTGACCTAAACGATGGCCAAGCCCAAATCCATCTACACCTGCACCGAGTGCGGCGGCCAATCTCCCAAGTGGGCAGGCCAGTGCCCGCACTGCGACGCGTGGAACACGCTCATCGAGACCGCGGCGGAGCCCGTCAAGGCTGCCGGCGCCAACCGCTTCGCGAGCCTGGGCGGGTCGGGCGAGGTCGTCACACTCGGCGACGTGAAGGCGAAGGACTTTCCGCGCATGCCCACGCTCATCGGCGAGTTCGACCGCGTGCTGGGCGGCGGGATGGTCGAGGGCGGCGTGGTGCTCATCGGTGGCGACCCGGGCATCGGCAAGTCGACGCTCTTGCTGCAGGCGGCGGCGCGGCTGGCGGAGCAGGGGACGGTTCTCTACGTGACCGGCGAGGAGTCGGCGCAGCAGGTGGCGCTAAGGGCGCGCCGGCTGGAGGTGAACGCCTCCAAGATCCGGCTGCTGCCGGAGATCGAGCTGGAGAAGGTGCAGGCCACGATCGCGAGCTTGAAGCCCAGTGTCGCGGTGATCGATTCGATCCAGACGCTCTATTCGTCCGCGCTCACCTCGGCGCCGGGGTCGGTGGCGCAGGTGCGCGAGTGCGCGGCGCAGCTCACGCGCGTGGCCAAGCAGTCGGGCACGGCGATCGTCTTCGTGGGGCACGTCACCAAGGAGGGGGCGCTGGCGGGCCCGCGCGTGCTCGAGCACATGGTCGACACCGTCCTCTACTTCGAGGGCGACACGCACACCAGCTTCCGCCTCATCCGCGCGTTCAAGAACCGCTTCGGCGCGGTGAACGAGATGGGCGTCTTCGCGATGACGGAGAAGGGGCTGCGCGAGGTGACGAACCCCTCGGCGCTCTTCCTCTCGCACCACCGCGCGGACGTGCCGGGTTCCTGCGTCATGGTCACGCAGGAGGGGACGCGGCCCCTGCTCGTGGAGCTGCAGGCGCTCGTGGACGAGGCGCACGGGGCGCAGCCGCGGCGGCTGACGGTCGGGCTGGAGCAGAACCGGCTCGCGATGCTGCTGGCGGTGCTGCACCGGCACGCGGGCATCGCGCTCTTCGACCAGGATGTCTTCGTGAATGCGGTGGGGGGCGTGCGCATCGCCGAGCCGGGCGCGGACCTCGCGGTCACGCTCGCCATCGTCTCGAGCCTTCGCAACAAGGCGCTGCCGGCCAAGCACGTGGTCTTCGGCGAGGTCGGCCTCGCGGGCGAGGTCCGCCCCGTCCAGCGCGGCCAGGAGCGCCTGCGCGAGGCGGCCAAGCTCGGCTTCACCCACGCCATCATCCCCACGGCCAACAAGCCGAAGCAGCGCATCGACGGCATCGAGGTCATCGCCGTCGACCGCCTCTCCGAAGCCGTCGACTACCACCCCTAATAGTGGGACGGTTCTGTAGAACCGGTCCACGGAACCGGTCTACGGAACCGGTCTGTAGACCGGTTCTATAGAACCGTCCCGGAAGTTATTTGACGAGGAGGGCGACGAGGAGGCCGACGGCGGCGATCGCCAGGACGACGATGGCGATGAGGGCCGGGGTGTTGGAGCCGGTGCTCTCGGGGAAGTCGCTGGGGCCCTCGGCGGAGGGCGGCGGGGCGATGAAGCGGGGCATGGCCTTGAAGCGCGGCTGCTCGGGCTGGTCCGGGGCGGGCTCCGGATCGGGCGGCGGCGGCGTGGCCGGGGCGAGCGGGCTGCCCGCCTCGATCTTGCCGCGGTAGGCGCGCATCTTCTGCGTGGCCGTGATGTAGTCCTCGAACTCCGCGGTCTGGTTGGTCATTGCCGCCAGCCGCAGCGTGGCGTCGAACGAATCGAAGTCGTTCGCGAAGCTCAGCGGCTTGGTGGTCTCGTCGTCCTTCGGCGCGGATCGGTCGGCAGTCGAGTCCTGCGACATCGGGATGGTCGAGATGTCCGGCCCGAGGATGTCGGAAGGCTGCCGCGGCGGCGGGGGCGCGGACCTCGCCTTCAGCGCCACCGACGGCTTCACCGCGTCCAACTGCCGGCGCACCTCGCGCAGGTCGTCGGCGAACTCCTTCACCGTCTGGTAGCGGTCGTCGACGGTCTTGGCCATGGCCTTGGCCACGATCAGGTCGAGCATCGCCGGGATGCCGCGGTTGTGCGTCGAGGGCGGCGGCGGGGTGGTGTTCACCGTCGCGTACATGATGGCGTTCACGTTGTCGCCGTCGAAGGGCGCCATGCCGGTGAGCGCCTCGTAGAGCACCACGCCCAGCGAGAAGATGTCGGTGCGCGTGTCGAGGGACTTCCCGATCACCTGCTCGGGCGACATGTAGCGGGGGCTGCCCAGGATCAGGCCCGTCATCGTCTTCACGGCCGAGTTGGGCAGCCGCGCGATGCCGAAGTCGGTGATCTTCGCGATC
>JAMPXV010000084.1 GCA_023700985.1 Lysobacter sp. | reverse complement strand
GGACTTGTTGCTAGCATCTAAAGTAGATTCTTCGCAGTGGGTGCTAAGCCTCCACCATGCTTAAAGAAAAACTCGCTGATCAATTCGACTTCCTGAAGGCCAAGACGCCGCCGCTCATCGGCTGCGACATCAGCTCGTCTTCCGTGAAGATGGTCGAGATCGCGGAGGCAGGGCGAAACGTCTATCGCGTCGAGCGTTACGCGATCGAGCCGCTGCCCAAGGACACCGTGGTGGACGGCAACATCGCCAACATCGAGGCGGCCGGCGAGGCCATCAAGCGCGCCCACAAGAACCTCGGCTCCCGGATCAAGAACGTCGCCATGGCCCTGCCCGCGGCGGCGGTCATCACCAAGAAGGTGATCCTGCCCGGCAACCAGCGCGAGGAGGACATGGAGGTCCAGGTCCAGAGCGAGGCGAACCAGTACATTCCCTTCTCCCTGGACGAGGTCAACCTCGATTTCCAGGTCCTGGGCCCCGCGCCGTCGGGCGAGGACGAGGTGGAGGTGCTCATCGCCGCCTCGCGCAAGGAGAAGATCGAGGACCGGGTGGCGGCCGCCGAGGCCGCGGGCCTCAAGACCATCGTGATGGACGTCGAGTCCTACGCCTCGCAGTGCGCCTTCGAGCTGATCTGCAACAGCTCCTCGGGCGTGAGCGAGAGCGACGTGACGGTCATCGTCGACATCGGCGCCACGGTCACCCGCGTGTCGGTCCTGCACAACGGGCAGACCGTGTACATGCGCGAGCAGCAGATCGGCGGCAACCAGCTCACCCAGGACATCGCGCGGGCGTTCGACATGCCGCCCGAGGAGGCCGAGGCGGCCAAGCGGGTGGGGAGCCTCCCCGAGAACTTCGGCCCGGACGTCCTGGCGCCCTTCAACGAGAAGATCGTCCTGGAGATCCAGCGCGCCCTGCAGTTCTTCTTCACGTCGACCCAGTTCAACAAGGTCGACCACATCCTCCTCACGGGCGGCTGCGCCATGCTCGACGGCCTCGAGGAGATGGTCGCCCAGCGCACACAGGTCCACACACTGGTCGCGAACCCCTTCGCCAGCATGGCGCTGTCCTCCAAGATCAAGCCCCGCCAGCTCACCCTGGATGCCCCGTCCCTGATGGTGGCCTGCGGACTCGCGATGCGGAGGTTCGACCCGTCATGATTCGCGTCAACCTGCTCCCCCACCGGGAGGAGAAGCGCAAGCGCCGCCAGCAGCAGTTCCTCGGCCTCGCGGTCTTCTCGGTCATCATCGGCGCCCTCGTCGCCGGCGCCGTCTGGTTCTTCCTGGACCAGCAGGTCCAGCAGCAGAAGGCGAACGTCGCGTACATGAAGAGCGAGATCGCCAAGCTGGACAAGCAGATCGAGGAGATCCGCAAGATCCGCGAGGAGACCGCGGCGCTCCTGGCGAAGAAGCAGGTGGTCGAAGGGCTGCAGAGCAACCGCTCCGAACCCGTCCAGCTCCTTGACCAGCTGTTGCGCCAGCTGCCCGAGGGGATCTTCCTCAAGGCGATCAAGCAGACGGGCGTGAAGGTCAACGTCCTCGGCTACGCGCAGTCGAACGCACGCGTCTCCACCCTGATGCGCAACCTCGGCGCCTCTCCCTACCTCGAGAATCCCGAGCTGGTGGAGATCAAGGCGGTGCTGCTGGACAAGGACCCCAACAAGCGGGTGAACGAGTTCAGCATGAACATCTCCGTCAAGCGCGCCAAGATGGAAGATACCGGCGGCAAGGGCGCGCGGACGCCGGCGGGCGCCGCACCGGCGGGGGCCAAGAAATGAACCTGCTCGAAGAACTTCGGACGCTAGACCCGAAGCAGCCGGGAAACTGGCCGTGGCCGATCAAGATCGGCGCGTTCGTCCTCGCCTTCCTCGCCATCCAGGTGGCCGCGTTCTTCCTGCTCTGGCAGGGCCAGAACGACGCCATCGAGGCCGGGCGCATCGAGGTCGACAAGCAGAAGGCGGCCTTCCTCGAGAAGAAGAAGCTCGCCGTGAACCTCGAGGCCTACAAGCAGCAGCGGGCCGAGATCGAGCAGTCGTTCGGAGCGCTCCTCAAGCAGCTCCCTAACAAGAGCGAGATGGACGCGCTGCTCATCGACATCAACCAGGCCGGCCTCGGCCGGGGCCTCGCCTTCGAGCTGTTCAAGCCGAGCCAGACGGAGAACTTCACCGAGTTCTACGCCGAGCTGCCGGTCAACCTCAAGGTGACCGGCAACTACCATGACCTGGGGGCCTTCGCGAGCGACGTGGCGAAGATGCCGCGCATCGTCCTCCTGACGGACCTCAAGATCGACCCGCCCTCCAAGGAGGGCACCCTCGCGCTGGAAGCGGTCGCCAAGACCTACCGCTACCTCGACGAGGAGGAGATCGCCAAGCAGAGGAAGGCCGCGAAGGACAAGGCCGCCAAGGGCAAGGGGGCGAAGAAATGACGCGCTGGCTGCTCATTCCCGCCGCGGCGTTGGTGCTCGCCTCGTGCAGCTCCGAGATCGACGAGTTGCGCCAGTTCGTGAAGGACTCCGAGAAGAGCCTGCCGCGCAAGATCGACCCGCTTCCGGCCGTCAAGCCGTTCGAGCCCTTCACCTACGAGGGCTTCGACCTGCCAGACCCGTTCAAGCCTCGCAAGATCACCTCCAAGGACGGCGGCGGGGGCATCGCGCCCGACCTGAACCGGCGCAAGGAGCCGCTCGAGGCCTTCCCGCTCGAGCAGCTGAAGATGGTCGGCACCCTTCAGCAGGGCAGCGACATGTACGCCATCGTGCGGGCCGAAAAGACTCTGTATCGCGTGAAGAAGGGCAATTACATGGGGCAGAACTTCGGCCTCATCACCGACGTCACGGATGCCGAGATCAAGCTCAAGGAAATCGTCCAGGACAGCGCCGGGGACTGGGCCGAAAGGCAAAGCGCCCTGCCGCTGCTCGAAGAGACCGGCAAAGGGGATAGAAAGTGACCTCCAATTTCTTCCGCATCCGAACCTACGGCGCGCTTCCGGCCGCCCTCACGGCGCTCGCTCTCGCGCTCGCCGCCCCGCTCGCCTGGGCGCAGGGCGCGGCCAAGAATGTGGTCGAATCCGTCAGCTTCTCCTCCGTCCAGGGCGGCAAGATCCTGGTCAAGGTGGGCATGAAGGAGCCCCTCGCGGCCCTGCCCCAGAGCTTCGCGGTCACCAATCCCGCCCGCATCGCGATCGACCTCCCCGACACGACCAACGGCCTGGGCAAGACGCAGGTCGAGGCGGGCGAAGGCGACCTGAAGAGCGTGTCCGTGGTCCAGACGGCCAGCCGCACGCGGCTGGTGATGAACCTTGCCCGCAGCCTCTCCTATACCGCCGCGGTCGACGGCAAGCTCCTCGTCGTCACCATCGACGCCTCGCAGCTGCCCACGGCCTCCTCGCCCTCCGCGACGGAACGGCCCGGCGCCGCCGCCATGGCCTCGGTGTTCGCCGAGGCGCCTCCCGGCTCGGTCCGCCAGAACATCCGCGACGTCGACTTCCGCCGCGGCAACGCGGGCGAAGGCCGCGTGATCGTCGACCTCTCGTCGGCCAACACCGGCATCGACATCCGCCAGCAGGGCCGCTCGATCCTGATCGACTTCATCAACAGCTCAGTCCCGCGCAACCTCGTCCGCCGCCTCGACGTGGGCGACTTCGGCACCCCGGTGCGCTTCGTCGACACGTTCGAGCAGGCCGGCAACGCGAGGATGGTGATCGAGCCGCGCGGCCTGTGGGAGTACTCGGCCTACCAGACGGACACCCAGTTCATCCTCGAGGTGAAGCCCGTCAAGGAGGACCCGAACAAGCTGGTGCAGAGCTCCACCCCCGGCTATGCCGGCGAGAAGCTCTCCCTCAACTTCCAGAACGTGGAAGTGCGCGCCGTGCTGCAGGTCATCGCCGACTTCACGGGCCTGAACATCATCACCAGCGACACGGTCGGCGGCAACCTGACCCTGCGCCTCAAGGACGTGCCGTGGGACCAGGCCCTCGACATCATCCTGCAGTCGAAGGGCCTGTCCAAGCGCAAGAACGGCAACGTGGTGCTCATCGCCCCGACCGACGAGCTCGCCGCCAAGGAGAAGCTCGCCCTCGAGGCCAACGCCCAGATTTCCGACCTCGAGCCGCTGCGCACCGAGTCCTTCGCCCTGTCGTACGCCAAGGCCGACGACCTCAAGAAGCTCCTGTCCGACAAGGACCAGAAGATCCTGTCCAAGCGCGGCAGCGCGACGGTCGACGAGCGCACCAACACGCTGTTCGTGCAGGACACGGGCATGCGCCTCGAGGAGGCCCGACGCCTCATCCAGCAGCTCGACGTGCCCGTCCGCCAGGTGATGATCGAGGCGCGCATCGTCATCGCCGACGACAAGTGGGGGCGCCAGCTCGGCGCTCGCTTCGGCACCCAGTCGGCCTTCTCCAACGGCAACCGCAACTACGGCGTCTCGGGCTCCCTCACCGACACCGTCTCGCCGCTGTCGAACAACCCGCTTTCTCGCGGCGCGGCGAACCTCTCGATGCCGGGCTACACGCAGTCCTTCGACCGCGGCCCGCAGGGCAACATCCCGGCCGGCGGGCAGCCCGAGCAGCTCAACGTGAACCTGCCGGTCGTCGGCGCGGCGGGCTCCCTCGCCTTGTCGATCCTCAACCTCGGCAGCGGCAACCTCGTGAACATCGAGCTGTCGGCCCTCGAGGCGGACAACCGCGGCAAGGTGGTTTCCAGCCCGCGCGTGATCACCGCCGACAAGAAGAAGGCCGTCATCTCGCAGGGCACGGAGATCCCCTACGAGACGTCGGCTGCCAGCGGAGCCACCACGATCGCGTTCAAGCCGGCGGTGCTGGAGCTCGCCGTCACGCCGCGGATCACCCCGGACGACCGCATCATCATGGACCTCGAGGTGAAGAAGGACTCGGTGGGCCAGATCTTCGCCAACATCCCGTCGATCGACACGAAGCGCGTCACCACGCAGGTCCTCTGCGACAACGGCGACACGATCGTGCTCGGCGGCATCTTCGAGCAGACGACGCGCACCACCGTCGAGAAGGTTCCCCTGCTCGGCGACATCCCGGTGGTGGGCTACCTCTTCAAGAAGACGATCAAGCAGGACGACAAGACGGAGCTGCTGATCTTCGTGACGCCCAAGATCGTGAAGGACTCGCTCACGGTCCGGTAGCGCCGCTGCGTTCCGCGACAAGCCCCGGCCCCGCCGGGGCTTTTCGTTTCTGCGCTATCCTTTCCGGCAAGGACGATCGCATGGCTCCGGACAACGTTTTTCTCGTCGGCATGATGGGCGCGGGCAAGAGCACCGTCGGGAAGGCGCTCGCGCGCCGGCTCGGCCGCGAATTCGTCGACTGCGACCGCGAGATCGTCGAGCGCACGGGTGTGCCGATCGCGACCATCTTCGAGATCGAGGGTGAGGCCGGGTTCCGGCGCCGGGAGTCGGCGGTGCTCGCCGAGCTGGCCACCCGCCGCGGGGCGGTGGTCGCGACCGGCGGCGGCGCGGTGCTGGCGGAGGAGAACCGCCGGCTCATGCGCGCGAGCGGCACCGTCGTCTACCTGCACACGGCCCTGGAGCACCTGCACGAGCGCACCCGGCATGACAACTCCCGCCCCCTGCTCGCCAAGGGGGACAGGCGCGCCACGCTCGCCGCGCTTCTCCATGCGCGCGACCCCCTCTACCGGGAGGCGGCCCACATCGTGATGGAAAGCGCCACCCCCAGCGCCGGATCGCTCGCCGGCAGGATCGCGCTCGCCCTGGAGGAGCGCGAGCGCCAGGACGAGGCGGCCGGACGATGAGCATGCGAACGCTCACGGTAGGTCTCGGCAGCCGCAGCTATCCCATCCACATCGGCCCGGGGCTGCTCGGGCAGGCGGACCTCTTCGCGCCCCACCTGCAGTCGGGGCGGGCGGTGGTGGTCACCAACACGACGGTCGGGCCGCTCTATGCCGACGCGGTGGAACGGGCGCTCGACGCGTGCGGTACCCGGCACTTCCGCATCGAGATCCCCGACGGCGAGGCCGAGAAGCGCTGGGAAACCCTCGACCGAGTATTCGGGTCGTTGCTGCGCGCCCAGGCCGACCGCAGGACGGTGATCGTGGCGCTGGGGGGCGGCGTGGTCGGCGACCTCGCCGGCTTCGCCGCCGCGACCTACCAGCGCGGCGTGCCGTTCATCCAGGTACCGACCACCCTCCTTGCCCAGGTCGATTCGTCGGTGGGCGGCAAGACGGGCGTGAACCATCCGCTCGGCAAGAACATGATCGGCGCCTTCCACCAGCCGCTCGCGGTCATCGCCGACACGGCGACCCTCGACACCCTGCCCGACCGCGAACTCGCGGCGGGGCTTGCCGAGGTGATCAAGTACGGGGCGATTCGCGACCTCGCCTTCTTCGACTGGCTCGAGACGAATGTCGGGCGCCTGCGCGCGCGCGATCCCGACGCGCTCGCAAAGGCCATCAGCCGCTCGTGCGAAATCAAGGCCGAGATCGTCGCGCTCGACGAACGGGAGGCCGGGCCCCGCGCGCTCCTCAATCTCGGCCACACCTTCGGTCACGCCATCGAGACCCTCGAGGGATACGGCACGTGGCTGCACGGCGAGGCGGTGGCCGCCGGCATGGTGATGGCCGCGCGGCTCTCGGCGCGCCTGGGCAGGGCGCCGGAAGCCGACGCGAGCCGGCTCGAGGCCCTGCTGCGGCGCGCCGGCCTGCCGGTCGAGCCGCCCGAGCTGGAGGTCGACGCCTGGCTCGACGCCATGGGGCGGGACAAGAAGAACGAATCGGGCCGGATCACCCTCATCCTGCTCGACCGCCTGGGCGCGGCCGCCGTCGAGAAGAACGCGCCCGCGCGCGCCCTCGAGGACTTCCTGGCCGGCCGCTAGGCCGGGCCCGCGCGCCCCAGCCGGCGCAGGAACACCTCCATCTCGCGGGCGGCCTGCTTGTCTCCCTTCGCGGCGGCCGCGGCGATCCCCTGCCGCCACGCCTCGGCCGCCGCGCCCGGGTCCGTCTTCTCCAGCGCCTTGCCGAGAAGCTTCCACGCCGCCGAATAGCCCGGGTCGAGTGCGAGCGCCCCGCGAAGGTGCACCGCCGCCCGCCCCGCATCGCCGGCCTTCAGGTACTCGGAGCCGAGCCCGAAACGCAGCAGCGCTCCGTCCTTGCCGGCGGCTAGCATCGCCTCGAAACGCTCGATCATGGACATCGCGGATTCCCCGCCGGAACGCCCCGGCACGGTCGATTGTTTGAAGGTATCATCGCAGGCGGCGCATTTCCTGCTTTCCGTCCCCTCGACCGCCGAAAACCTGAGGAGCTCCCCTATGCTGCGCACCCTGCGACTCGCGCTCGCCGCGCTCGCCATCCTGGGCCTTCCTGCGGCCGCCACGGCCAAGGAACGCGAGGTCTCCATCGGCCTGCAGGCCGCCATCACGTCGATGGATCCGCACTACCACAACCTTTCGCCGAACAACTCGATGATGCTCCACGTCTTCGAGCCGCTCATCAAGCGCGACGACAACCAGAAGCTGATCCCCGGGCTCGCGACCTCCTGGAAGGCTATCGACGACCTCACGTGGGAGTTCAAGCTGCGCAAGAACGTGCGCTTCCACGACGGCTCGCCGTTCACCGCCGACGACGTCGTGTTCACGCTCGGCCGCGTGCCCAACGTGCCCAACAGCCCGTCGTCGTTCGCGACCTTCACGAAGCCGATCGTGGACGTGAAGGTGGTCGACGCGCACACCGTGGTCTTCAAGACCGCCAACCCGCACGTGCTGCTGCCGAGCGACCTGGCCTCGGTCATGATCGTGTCGAAGCTGCACGGCGAGAAGGCCGCCACGACCGACTACAACTCCGGCAAGGCCGCCATCGGCACGGGGCCCTACAAGTTCGCCGAGTACGTGCCCAACCAGCGCGTGACGCTCATGGCCAACTACGGCTACTGGGGTGGCGAGGAGCCCTGGGACAAGGTGACGTTCAAGATCCTCACCAACCCGGCCGCCCGCGTCGCGGCGCTTCTTTCCGGCGACGTGCAGATGATCGAGACGGTACCCACCGCCGACATCGGCAAGTTCGCCAAGGACCCGAAGTACTCGCTGGTCGACAAGGTCTCCAACCGCGTGATCTACGTGCACCTCAACCAGCGCACGGACACGCCCCCGCCCTTCGTCACGGGCAAGGACGGCAAGCCGCTCCAGGGCAACCCGTTCAAGGACGCCCGCGTGAGAAAGGCCCTGTCGATGGCCATCAACCGCGACGTGATCGCCGACCGGGTGATGGAGAAGCGCGCGGTCCCCGCCGCCCAGCTCCTCCCCGACGTATTCTTCGGCACGAGCAAGAAGCTCAAGCCCGCCAAGCACGACCCCGAGGGCGCTAAGAAGCTGCTCGCCCAGGCCGGCTACCCCAACGGTTTCGCGATGACCGTCCACGGCACCAACAACCGCTACATCAACGACGACAAGATCGCCCAGGCCATCGCGCAGTTCTACTCCCGCATCGGCATCGACACGAAGGTCGAGACGATGCCCGCCAACGTCTACTTCACTCGTGCGACCAAGGGCGAGTTCGGCTACATGCTGCTCGGCTGGGGCACGGAGTCCGGCGAGCAGGGCTCCAGCCTGCGCTCGCTCCTCGCGACCTATGACGCGGCCAAGGGCATGGGCGTGACCAACCGGGCGCGCTACTCGAATCCCGAGCTCGACGGGCTCATCGGTCAGGCGATGTCCACCATCGACGACAAGAAGCGCGAGGCGCTGATCCAGAAGGCCGCCGAGATCGCGATGAACGACACTGCGCTCATCCCGATCCACTACGAGGTGAGCACCTGGGCCACGATGAAGAACCACCGCTACACGCCGCGCACGGACCAGTACACGCTCGCGATGGGGCTCAAGCCCGCCAAGTAGCCCTCCACGCCGGACGGGGCGGCCCCGCTCGGTGCGGGGCCCCCCGCCGGCCGACCCGCCTCCGCCCGTCCCGCCCCGACCCGAGATGCTCGCCTACGCCATCCGACGCTTCGGGCAGAGCGTCTTCGTGCTGGTGCTGATGTCGTTCCTCGTCTTCATCGGGGTCTACGCCATCGGAAACCCCATCGAGCTGCTGGTCAACCCGCAGGCCGACGAGGTCGAGCGCGCGCGCGCGGCCGCCGCGCTGGGCCTGGACCGGCCCTTCCTCGAGCAGTACTGGGTGTTCCTGAAGGGCGCGGCGAGCGGCGACCTCGGCAGGTCTTTCGTCTACAACGAGCCGGCCCTCACGCTCATCCTCGACAAGCTGCCCGCCACGATCGAGCTCGCGTTCGTCGCCATGGTGATGGCCATCGGGCTCGGCATCCCGCTGGGCCTCGTGGCCGGCCTCAAGCCCGACTCCTTCGTCGGCCGCGCCATCATGGCCGGGTCGATCCTCGGCTTCAGCCTGCCCACGTTCTGGGTGGGTCTCGTCCTGATCATGGTCTTCTCCGTGCAGCTCGGCTGGCTGCCGTCGAACGGGCGCGGCGAGACGATGATGGTCGCGGGGCTTCCGGTGAGCTTCCTCACGGCCGACGGGCTGGCGCACCTCGCGATGCCGGCGGTGAACCTGGCGCTCTTCAAGCTCTCGCTCCTCATCCGCCTCACCCGCGCCGGCACGCGCGAGGCCGTGCTCCAGGACTACGTGAAGTTCGCCCGCGCCAAGGGCCTGTCCCAGGGCCGCGTGATCGGCGTGCACGTGCTCAAGAACATCCTGATCCCCATCGTCACCGTCATCGGGCTGGAGCTGGGCTCGGTGATCGCCTTCGCCATCGTGACCGAGTCGATCTTCGCCTGGCCCGGCTCCGGCAAGCTCCTGATCGACTCGATAAACCAGCTCGACCGTCCCGTGATCGTGGCCTACCTCCTCGTGATCGTGACGCTCTTCATCGTGATCAACTTCGTGGTCGACGTGCTCTACTCGCTGCTCGACCCGCGCGTGCGCCTGGGCGGCGCGGCGGCGTCGCACTGACATGGCGCCGAAGGAGCCTGACGTGGCGCCGAAGGTGGAAGGCCCCTGGGCCCGCTTCCGCGCCGAGTTCGCCGAAAGCCGGCTCGCGATGGCGGGCCTCCTTGTCCTGCTCGCGATACTCGCCATCGGCATCCTCGCCCCGGTGATCTCGCCGCAGAACCCCTACGACCTCGCGCAGCTCGACGTCATGGACTCCAAGCTCGCCCCCGGCGAGAAGTCGGCCGCGGGCAGGACGTACTGGCTGGGCACGGACGACCAGGGTCGCGACATGCTCTCGGGCATCTTCTACGGCCTGCGCATCTCCCTCGGCGTGGGCATCGCGAGCACGGTGTTCGCGCTGGCGATCGGGCTGGTCTTCGGGCTGGTGGCGGCCTACTTCGGGGGCTGGGTCGACACGCTGATCATGCGCATCGTCGACATCCAGCTCTCGTTTCCCGCGATCCTCATCGCCCTGATCCTGCTCGCCGTGCTCGGCCAGGGCGTGGACAAGATCGTGATCGCGCTGGTCACCGTGCAGTGGGCCTACTACGCGCGCACGGTGCGATCGTCGGCACTGGTGGAGCGGCAGAAGGAGTACGTGGAGGCCGCGCGCGTGCTGGCCCTCGGGCAGGCCCGCGTGGTGTTCCGCCACCTGCTGCCCAACTGCCTGCCGCCGCTCATCGTGGTGGCCACCGTGCAGGTCGCGCATGCCATCGCCCTGGAGGCAACACTCTCCTTCCTGGGCCTGGGCCTGCCGATCACGGAGCCCTCGCTGGGGCTGCTCATCTCCAACGGCTTCCAGTACCTCCTGTCGGGAAAGTACTGGATCAGCTTCTACCCGGGCGTGGCACTCCTGCTCACCATCATGGCCATCAACCTGGTGGCGGACCAGCTGCGCGACATCCTGAACCCGAGGCTGCGCAAGTGAGCGGCGGCCCGCTCCTGCAGGTCGACGGCCTGCGCATGCACTTCTTCACCAAGGCGGGCGTGGTGAAGGCCGTGGACGACGTGAGCTTCACCGTCGGCCGGGGCGAGATCCTGGGCCTGGTGGGCGAGTCGGGGTCCGGCAAGTCGATGACGGGGTACTCGATCCTCGGCCTCATCGATCCTCCCGGCCGGATCGTCGAAGGGCGCATCGTCTTCGACGGCACCGACCTCACCCGGCTGGACCCCGCGGCCTGGCGCAGCATCCGCGGCAACCGCATCGCCATGATCTTCCAGGACCCGATGATGACGCTGAACCCGGTCCTGCGGATCGACACGCAGATCGTCGAGGCCGTCCAGGCGCACGCCGGCGTCTCCCGCGAGAGCGCGCTGGCCCGGGCCCGCGAGGCGCTGGTGCGCGTGGGCATCGCCTCGCCGGACGAGCGCCTGCACGCCTACCCGCACCAGTTCTCGGGCGGCATGCGCCAGCGCGTCGCGATCGCCATCGCGCTCGTGAACGGCCCCGACCTCATCATCGCCGACGAACCGACCACGGCGCTCGACGTGACCATCCAGGGCCAGATCCTCTTCGAGATGCAGAAGGTCTGCCGCGAAAGCGGCACCGCGCTCCTCTGGATCACCCACGACCTGTCGGTGATCGCGGGCCTCGCCGACAAGGTGTGCGTGATGTACGCCGGGCGGTTCGTCGAGTCGGGCCCGGTCGCCGACATCCTCGACAACCCTCTGCACCCCTACAGCCGCGGGCTCATCGACTCCGTCCCCGCCCGCAACGAGCGCGGGCGGCCGCTGCGGCAGATCCCCGGCATGACCCCGTCGCTCCTTTCCCTCGGGCCGGGATGCCCGTTCCGCGAGCGCTGCGCGTCGGCCACGCCGCGATGCGCGGAAAGTCCCGAGGTCACCGAGCCCTCGCCGGGCCGGCGCCTGCGCTGCTTCCACCCGGCCCGATGAGCACCGACGGCCGCGCCGGCACCATGCCTCCCGCCTCGTACGAGACCGCACTCGAAAGGCACCGCCGCGGCGACCTCGAGGCCGCGCACGCCGGGTACGCCGCAGTGATCGCGGCCAACCCGCGGCACGTGGGCGCGCTGATGGGGCTGGGGCTCATCGCGTACGCCAACGGCGACCCCGCGACGGCCGTGCCGCTCCTCGAGGAGGCGCGCGCCCTCGCGCCACGCGACCCGGCCGTGCTGAACAACTACGGGCTCACCCTCTCGGCAGCCGGCCGCGAGGAGGAGGCGATCGCGACCTGGAATCGCGTGCTCACGCTCGAGCCCCGCTTCGCCGACGCCCACGTGAACCTCGGAAACGCGGAAGCGCGTGCCGGCCGCAGCGACGGCGCGATCCTGCGCTACCGCGCCGCGCTTGCCGTCGACCCGCGATCCCTCGGCGCCGCCGCCAATCTCGGCGGGCTCCTGCTCGCGCGGCGCTCCTACTCGGAGGCGGTGCGCTGGCTGCGGCACGCGGCGTCGCTCGACCCCGCCAACGCGGACGTCGCCGTGAACCTGGGGCGCGCATGGTCGGAGTGCGGCCACGCGCGCGAGGCGCTCGTCGCCTTCGAGACGGCCCTGAGGAACCGCCGCGGCGACCGTGCCGCCGCCTCGAACCTTCTGCTCGCCATGCATTACGCCGACGACGTGGGGGCTTCCGCGATCGCGCAGGCCCATCGAGCGTGGGGCAGGGCCCTCGAGCCCTCCGGCCCCGCGCCGCGCCCGGCCGTGCGCGCGAACCTGGGCGGGCGCCTGCGAGTGGGGCTCCTGTCGGGCGACTTCAACGACCACCCGGTGATGCGCTTTCTGGCCGCGCTGCTGGAGCACCGCGACCCTGGCGCCCTCGAGCTTCGCTGCTACCACACGGGGTTCCGCGAGGACGCCGTCACGGCCGATGCGCGCCGCTGGTCGGATGCCTTCGTCGCCGTGGGCGGGCTCGACGACGCGCAACTCGCCGCCCGGCTTCGCGCCGACCATCTCGACGTGCTCGTCGACCTGGCCGGGCACAGCGCCTACGGCCGGCCGGCGGTGATGGCCCTGCGGCCGGCCCCGCTCCAGGCGACCTGGCTCGGCTACCTCGATACCCTGGGCCTCGCCGCGGTCGACTATCGCCTCACCGACGACATGGCCGACCCTCCCGGCCTCACCGAGAGCCTGCACGTCGAGAAGCTGTGGCGGCTGCCCGCGATGTGGTGCTACCGGCCGCGCGCGGACGCGCCCCCGGTGGCTCCCGCACCCTCGGCCACGACGGGACGCGTGACCTTCGGATCGACGAACAATCCCGCGAAGCTGTCGGACACCACGCTCGGGCTGTGGGCCGACGTGCTCGCCGCCGTGCCCGGCTCCCGGCTGCTCGTGCATGCGCACGACGACCCCCTTTGCCGGGACCGGGTTTCGAGGGCCCTCGCGGCCAGGTCGATCGGCCCCGAACGCCTCGCCTTCTTCGGCCGCGGCGAGGCGGGGGAATACCTGCTTCGTTACGCGGACATCGACGTGCTGCTCGACACGACCCCCTACAGCGGCGGCACGACCACGTGCGACGCGCTGTGGATGGGCGTTCCGGTGGTCACGCTGGCCGGCGACCGCCCCTTCTCCCGCACGAGCGCGAGCGTGCTGCGCGCAGCGGGCCTTCCCGGGTGGATCGCCCCCCGCCGCGAGGACTACGCGCGAACCGCCGCCGCGCTGGCCGCCGACCTGCCAGCGCTTGCCGCCCTTCGCGAGGCCCTTCGCGGCCGCGTTGCCGCATCCCGCCTGTGCGACGAGCGCGCGATGGCGGCGGACTTCACCCAGGCCCTGCGGGCGATGTGGGCGGATGCGGGGCTTCCCGCCCCCGGGGCGGGCCCATGAGCGACGCCTTCGACATCCGCCCGCCCGAGGCGCTCCTCGCGCAGGCCGTCGCCTGCCACCAGGGCGGGCAGCTCGCGGAAGCCGAGTCGCTTTACCGGACGGTGCTGGCGAACGATCCGCGCAACGCCGATGCCCTGCACTACCTCGGGCTTCTGGGCCTGCAGACCGGCCACGTCGCCGCCGCCGAGGAACTCCTCGCCAATGCCGCGCGACTCGCGCCGGGAGAGCCCGTCCTGCTCAACAACTGGGGCATCGCACTCGCCCGGCTCGGCCGGCTCGGCGAGGCCCGCGCGCGCTTTGAAACCGCCGTCGATCGCGGCCCCGGCTACGCCGACGCCCTCGTGAACCTCGCCAACGTCCTCGCCGACCTTGGCGAACACGCAACGGCCGAGAACCGCTACCGGGAAGCGATCGCCATCGCCCCGGGGTCGGCCGAGGCCCACAACAACCTCGGCCGGCTGCTCCTCGCCCGCAAGCGGCTGCCCGAGGCGGCCGCGAGCTTCGAAGCAGCGTTGCGGGCCAAGCCGGGGCACGCGCTCGCCCTGAACAACCTCGGCAACGCCCTGCGCGAGCAGGGCCGCCTCGACGAGGCCTGCCGCTGCTATCGCGACGCCCTGGGCCTGCGCCCCGACCTGGTCGAGGCCGCGAGCAACCTGCTGGTCGCCCTCGGAGCCGACCCTGCCCTGTCGGCCGGGGAACTCTTCGAGGCGCACCGGGACATCGCCGCCCGCTTCGAGCAGCCGATGACCGCCATGGCACCGGCGACGTTCGCCCCGCGGCTCCCGGGGCGGCTTCGGGTCGGCTACGTCTCGGCGGATTTTCGCGCTCACGCCGTCTCGGCATTCGTCGCGGCGCTCCTGGAGCGGCACGACCGCTCGAAGGTGGAGGTGACCGCGTACTACAACGCCTTCGTGGAAGACGAGGTCACGCGGCGCATCCGCGAGAACGTCGAGCACTTCGTCGTCGTGGCGGGGCTCACGGACCCGGAGCTCGTACAGCGCGTGCGCAACGACGGCATCGACATCCTCGTCGACCTCTCCGGGCACACGGCAGGCAACCGGCTCGCCGCGTTCGCCCG
>JAMPXV010000305.1 GCA_023700985.1 Lysobacter sp. | reverse complement strand
AGCGTCGACTCTCCCCTGGTCGTCGCGCTGGCGCCCGGCATGCCCTTGCTGGCACAGCGGGCCTCGGCGGACTGGTGGGCGGTCAAGCCGCGAAGCGGTTCGGGCTTCGGTGGCTTCATCCGGGGGGATCGGCTCGTCTTCGAGTGAAACACGCCGTTGAGCGGCAGTAGCGCTCCTGGCCAGGCCCCGGCGATGCAAGTCGCCGGGCGGGCATCTAGAAGTAGGGCAGCGGACCGACAAGCCGGCTCTGTCCGGACGCCGTCCCGGACGGGTTCTCGTACAGGTTCTGGCTGTCGGTGAAGTAACCGGCGAGGCCCGCGCGCCGGGGGCTGACGGACAGCTCGAAGCGGGTCGCGCTCGCGCTCATGCGGTAGTCGTAGTCCGCATCGCCGCTCGGATCGTTTTCCCTCGCGAGCTGCATGCTCATGCTCTTGCCGGCGCAACCCTTGCGCATCTCGTCGATGGACACGTAGCGCCCGACGAGCTTGTGGCAATCCTTCTGCACGCTCGCGATCACGACCAGGTTGCCGAGGGCCTTGTCCTCCTCGGGCTTGCGCTTGGTGCCTGCGCCCGCGCCCGGTTTCGCGGCCGGCGAAGCCGCCATGTCCGGCGAACGGTCAGGTCTTCGAACGGTGCCCGCCTTGGCGTCCGGCGGACAGGGCTCGTCCTGGTAGCTCGTGCGACCGTCCCTGGACTGGCACTTGTGCATCTGGGCCGACACCGTGGTGGCGTGCGCGGAAAGGAGAGCGAAGCTGGCGAAAGCGATGACCGGCCGCATGCGCATGGTGAGCTCCACGGAAGTCCGCGACGATTGTGGACCCGCAACGGGGCCGGTGGCAATGCAGGCGATCAGCTCGCCCGGGCGAACTCGTAGTCCGCCACCTCGCGCAGGCTGCCGAGAATGATGTGCCCGAAGTCGCGCACGTGGGGCGCCGGCTCCACCAGGTCGGGGACCTGGATGACGGTCATCCCCGCGCTCAACGCGGCGCGCACGCCATTCTCGGAATCCTCCAGGGCGAGGCATTTGCTTGGAGCCACGCCCAGGGTCGCGGCGGCCTTCAGGTAGATGTCGGGGTTCGGCTTGCTCCTCGGGACCTGGTCGCCGCCGACGATCGCTTCGAACCGGTCGAGGATGCCGGCGTCCCGGAGCTTCTGCGTCGCCCTCGGGGTGTTCGTGGAGGTCGCCACGGCCATGGGCATCGAAAGCGACGCGAGGTGCCCGAGAAGATCCGCGGCGCCGTCCTTCAGGGGAATGGGGCCGTTGGTGGTGGAGGCGACGTACCTGCTTTCCCAGACGCGCCTGAACTCCAGGTGATCGACCTTCCCCTCGAGGCCCGCCTCGAGGATGGCGAGGCCCAGCACCTCGTTGGTGCCGATGCAGCGGTTGAACACTTCAGTCTGCTCGCCGATGCCGAAGTGCTCGCAGGCCTCGAGGAAAGTCAAAAGGGCGATCCGCTCGGTGTCGAGGAGGAGGCCGTCCATGTCGAAGATGGCTGCGTGGAATCGCCTCACGGGTACTCCTGCCGGAAGGGTGCCTGCCGGGCCGGGGATCCGGCACCCCTGGCCGCTGCGGGGGCGCTCGTGCTTCCCGCCGGCAGCACGCAGTGGGGGCGGCGGCGCGCGAGGAGCGCCTTGAAGTCGCGCACGGAGTCGCGCATCACCGGCGAGCGCTCCTCGTGGCATGTGAGGCAGGCGCCCACGAGGAGGATGCGGCGCTGCTCCTCCACCGAGAAGGGCCGCACGTCCTCGCGCGTGGAGAGCATGCCCGTTCGCTTGCCGAGGAAAGCGGTCCAGGCGTCGGCTGGCAGGCCATCGGCGAGGAGGGGTTCGACGGGCGTGAACCGCCAGCGCCCGCCGGCCATCCCGATCTCGTAGCGCAGCTCGCCGCGCCCGTAGCCCAGGGCCACGGGGTCGTTGTGGCAGGACCTGCAGGAGCGCGCCTCGCGCCGCGTGGTGTGCGGCTCGAGGTGCGCGTAGAGCCGGCGGAAGACGGGCCGCGCGGGTTTCCCGCCCGGCGCGGGAATTTCCAGCGTCATGACCATGCCGGGCACGAACGTGTCCACGCTCTCGCGCGGCTTGCCGTCGACGGGGGGAAGGCTGCGCACGCCCAGCGTCGGCAGGTCCGCCACGAACGGCCCGGCCTTCTCGACCCATTCGCCCTTCACGTCGGTGTTGGCGAGGAAGTCGAAGCCCGTGCCGGCGGGGTCGTACGCGGTGTGGCAGGTGTTGCAGCGTGGCGCCCAGGCGGTGTGGCAACTGCCGCAGGAAAGCCGCTCGTGCCCGCGGCCTTCCACGCAGACGCGCGCGGTGGGCTTCATCTCGCGACGGTCGCCGGCGCGCTTGCGGATCATCGCGGGCCGGCCGGTCGCATCGACAACGACATTCACCAGCGCGTCACCCGTGGCGGTCACGCCGTGGCGCCCGGCCGCGGGACCGGGCCACTTGCGCTGGGCGAGGATGCGCTTCGACTCCGGGTCCAGGCTCGCGGCAGGCATCGAGGCGAGCTGCTTGCCTGCGGGCGCATGGCAGTCGGTGCAGGCCACGCGAAGCTGGTCGCGCTTGCGTGCGTGCGTGCGGCCGTCCCCCATGATCTCGGCGGAGGTGTGGCAGTCGATGCAGTCGAGGCCGCGCTCGTGGTGGATGTCGGGCTTCACGCGCTCGAACACGCGGTCCTCCTCGACGATGCGGTAGCGCTCCGGCGGCAGGCTCGCGAGGTCCTTCGTGCCGTCCGGGGGCTCGTGCAGCTCGTGCCAGCCCTCGTAACTCGTCGCGATGCGTCCCGAGCGGCTGTGGCAGCTGAAGCACTGGCCGTTGCCGATGTCGAGCGAGAGCGCCGGGTGAACGGTGGGCGCCTGCGCCGTGCCCTGCGTCTTCTCGCGCTCGTAGCGGTGCAGCGCCTCCAGCGCCTGCGTGCTGTAGCTGAGGTGGCACGCGTTGCAGCCGCCGCCGCGGCGGCCCTCGTCGTTGGGGCCGAACCTGTCCTTCACGGCGCCCAGGTGGCACAGCGCGCAGAGCTGGCGCAGGTGCGTGTCCGCCGGCGTCTGGCCGAGGT
>JAMPXV010000083.1 GCA_023700985.1 Lysobacter sp. | reverse complement strand
GTGCGGGCTGGAGGCGTCGACCACGTGCAGCAGGAGGTCGGCCTGCACCGTCTCCTCCAGCGTCGAGCGGAAGGCGGCCACGAGGCCGTGCGGCAGGTCGCGCACGAAGCCGACGGTATCGGAGATGGCGGCGTTCACGCCCTCGCCCAGGTGCAGGCGGCGCGTGGTGGGGTCGAGGGTGGCGAAGAGCTTGTCGGCCACGAGGGAATCGGCCCGCGTCAGGCGGTTGAAGAGCGTGGACTTGCCGGCGTTGGTGTAGCCCACGATCGACACGCGCAGCATCCCGGACCGGGTGCGGGCGGCGCGCTGCGTGGCGCGGGTGCGGGCGACCTTCTTCAGGCGCTCCTTCAGCTTCTTCATGCGCTCGCCGATGAGGCGGCGGTCCAGCTCGATCTGCTTCTCGCCCGGGCCGCCGGTCTTGGAGAGGCCCCCGCGCTGGCGCTCGAGGTGGGTCCAGCCGCGCACGAGGCGGGTGGACAGGTGCTCGAGGCGGGCGAGTTCCACCTGGAGCTTGCCCTCGTGGCTGCGCGCGCGCTGGGCGAAGATCTCGAGGATGAGGTCGGTGCGGTCGTAGACGCGGACTGCGGGGCCGCCCTCGGAAAGCGCCTTTTCGAGGTTGCGGACCTGCACGGCGGTCAGCGCGTGGTCGAAGACGACGTCGCGGGCATCGTGGAGGCGGCAGGCCGCCTTGATTTCCTCGACCTTGCCGGAGCCGGCGAAGGTGGCGGAGTCGGGGCGGTCGCGGCGGCCGGCGAGCACCTGGCAGACGACGCCGCCCGCGCTCTCGACGAGGCTTGCGGCTTCCTCGGCGCGATCGGGCGCGCCCCCCCTGCCGATTTCCAGGCAGACGAGGATGGCGCGTTCCCTCGCGGGAACCGGGGGGTCAGGCTTCCGGGGAGTGTTCAGACGGGACCGACACCGGCCTGGCCGGCACTACCGTGGAAATGGCGTGCTTGTAGACCATCTGGGTCACGGTGTTCTTGAGGAGGACGACGTACTGGTCGAACGACTCGATCTGGCCTTGCAGCTTGATGCCGTTCACGAGGTAGATCGAGACCGGCACGTGTTCCTTGCGAAGGATGTTCAGGAACGGATCCTGAAGAAGTTGCCCCTTGTTGCTCATTTTTTGCCCCTTTTAGTTACGGGTTTCTTTCCGGTCCGGCTATGTGACTCTCGATGGCTGCCGGTCCCGTCTTCCAACCGTACGACTCTACTTTAAAGCGGGGATCCCCGCCACCCAGGAAGGGACACCCCCCCTCCCCCCTTAGTTCCCCCCTGCTGGGACGGTTCTACGGAACCGTCCCGTAGACCGGTTCTGTAGAACCGTCCCAAAACCTTGCTAGGAGTAGGCCTTTTTCTGGCGGATGCGCTGGCGGCGCTTCGAGGCTTCCTGGCGCGGGGTGAGGATCGAGCGCTTCCTGTTCTCGTAGGGGTTGGCGCCCTGGCGCAGTTCGACGCGCAGGGGGGTGCCCTTGAGCTTGAAGACCTTGACGAAGGTGTTCTCGAGGTAGCGGCGGTACTGGTCCTTGATGGCCGCGACCGAGGTGCCGTGGATGATCACCACCGGCGGGTTGGAGCCGCCCTGGTGGGCGTAGCGCAACTTGGGGCGCATCTTGCCGGCCAGCGGCGGGGCCTGCTTCTCGACCGCCGCCTGCAGGGCGCGGGTGAGCTTCGGGGTGGAGAGCTTGGCCATCGCCGCGGCGAACGCGCCGTCGACCGCCTGGAAGAGGGCCTTGAGCCCGGTGCCCTTGAGCGCCGAGATGGGCACGAACTCCGCGAACTCCAGGAAGAAGAGCTTCCTCTCCATCTCCGACTTGGTGTCCTTCTTCTTCTCCGCGTCGACCGCGTCCCACTTGTTCACCGCCACGGCGAGCGCGCGCCCGGCCTCGAGGATGTAGCCGGCGATGTGCGCGTCCTGGTCGGATATCTCCTGCGAGGCGTCCAGCACCAGCACCACCACGTTGGCGCGCTCCACGGCCTGCAGCGTCTTCACCACCGAGAACTTCTCGACCGACTCCCAGACCTTGCCCCGGCGGCGCAGGCCCGCGGTGTCGATGATCGTGTAGGGCTTGCCCTGCCATTCGGCCTCGACCTCGATCGCGTCTCGCGTGGTGCCCGGCTGGTCGAAGGCGATCATCCGCTCCTCGCCCAGCACGCGGTTCACGAGCGTGGACTTGCCGACGTTGGGCCGCCCGACGATGGCCACGCGCGGGTGGTCCGATTCCGCTTCCTCGTCCTCGACCTCGACGGGGAACGGGGCCAGCGCGTCCTCGATCAGCTGCCGGACGCCCTCCCCGTGCGCGGCGGAAACGGCGTGCGGCACGCCGAGCGCCAGCTCGTGGAACTCGGAGACGGCGATGTCCTCCTGCATGCCCTCGGTCTTGTTGACCGCGAGGAGCACGGGCGCGCCTCTCTCGCGCAGCATCTTGGCGATGCGCTTGTCCTGCGGGGCGAGCCCCGCGCGGCCGTCGACCACGAAGATGACGATGTCGGCCTCGGCGATGGCCTCGCGCGCCTGGCGCGCCATCTCGGAGAGGATGCCGTCCTTGGCCACCGGCTCGAAGCCGCCGGTGTCGACCACGATGTAGGGCTTGTCGCCCAGGCGCCCGCGCCCGTAGTGGCGGTCGCGCGTGAGGCCCGGCATGTCGTGCACGATCGCGTCGCGCGAGCGCGTGAGCCGGTTGAAGAGCGTGCTCTTCCCGACGTTGGGGCGGCCGACGAGGACGACGGTGGGCTTCATCCGCGTCAGAAGCGGACGAAGGAAACCGTCCCTCCGGCCGTCTGCACGAGGATTCCCGAATTGGCGGGCACGATCGCGTTCACCGCGCCGCTGCCCAGCGAGAGCCTGCCGATGATGGCGCCGTCGTCCTTCGCCAGCACGTGCAGGAACCCCAGCGAGTCGCCCACGACCACCTTCCCGTCGACGACGACGGGCGCGGTGAGCCGGCGGCGCAGCAGCTTGTCCTGCTTCCAGCTCGAGGCGCCGCTCTCGCGGCTCAGCGCGTGGACGTTGTCCTGGTCGTCGGTGAGGTAGACGCTCTTGTCGTCCACCGCGAGGTTCGCGGCCGTGGAGATGTCGCGCGTCCACACCGTGTTGCCGCTCTGGATGTCGAAGCACGCGATCTTGCCCTGGAAGGCGCCCGCGCAGATGCGCCCGCCGTCGATCAGGGGAAGGCCGGCCACGTCGGCCACGCGCTCGAGCTCCGTGGAGCCGCTCGGAAGGCTCACCGTCACCTCCCAGGTGAGCTTGCCGTCGTCCATGTCGAGGGCGATGAGCTTGCCGCCGGGGTAGCCCGCGACCACGTTGGCGGTCGTGGCGACCACGGCCGTCTCGGCGCGCAGCAGCAGCGCCGGGGTCGGGCGCTGGTAGACCCACCGGCGCTTGCCGTCGGCCAGGTTGAGGGCAAAGATGCGCCCGTCGGCGGTGCGCACGACGCCGGTCGTGCCCGCGACCGTCACCGGGGCGAGCACCTCGCCGCCCACGCTCGTGACCCACTTCTCCTTGCCGGAAAGGTCGAGGGCCACCACTTCTCCCTTCACCGTGCCGACGATGACGAGCTCGCCCTGGCCGCCGGCCCCGGAGGAGAGCTTGCGCTTCGCGTCCAGGCGCGAGACGACGCTGCCGTTCTCCGCATCGAGGAGGGTCACCGTGCCGTCGGCGGCGGCCGCGAACACGCGGTTGCCTTCCAGGCGCGGCATGAAGCGGTAGTCGCCCGACTTGCCCACCGAGGCGCTCCAGGCGACCTTCGGCGTGACCGTCGCCTTGATTTCCGCGAGCGGCATCGGCTTCTTCGCATCGTCGCTCATGAACGGGATGTAGCTGCAGCCGCCCAGCGCCAGCGCGCAGGCGGTGACCACCGCGCGGCCGGCCGGTTTCACGGCGCGCCCCCGAGGGCGCCGAGCTTGAGCTCGGTCAGGGAGCGCAGCGGGCTGCGCGCGTCGCTCTTGTCGATGGCGAGCTTGTAGGCGGCGCGCGCCTCGTCCAGGCGGCCCTGCGCGAACAGGATGTCGCCCTTGAGGTCGGCGGCCATCGCGGTCCAGGCCTCGTCCTTGTTGCCGTCGAGGAGCTCGAGCGCCTCGGCGTACTTCTTGAGGTCGAGCAGCACCGCGGCGAGCCGGATGCGCGCGAGGCCCCGGTGCTCCTCGCGGCCCTTGTTCATGACCCACTCGAGGCGGCCGCGGGCGCCTTCGAGGTCGCCGGCCTCGAAGCTCGCCTGGGCGGCCACGAGGGCGGCCTCGGAAGCGAAGAAGCTGCGCGGGTGCTTGTCGATGACCGCCTGGGCGAGGTCGACCGTCTTCTTCGGGTCGCCGGTGGTCTTGGTGAGCTGGGCGGCCATCGCGGCGGCTTCCGCCGTCTGCACCGAGGACCAGTACTGCCAGCCCTTCCAGCCGGCCACCGAGAGCACGAACGCGGCCACTGCCGTGTACACGAACTTGGCGTTGTCTTCCCACCAGTGCTGGATGGCGGCTATTCGTTCCTGCTCTTCGAAATCGTAGGATCCTGCCATGGGTCTCGTTCCGGGATTCTCGTTCTGGGGGGCCTTCAGGAGGCGGTGGCGAGGCGAGAGATCGCCTCGTCTGGGGTGAGCAGGGACTGCTCGCCGCCGCCGCGAAGGGGCTTGAGGGTGAGCTTGCCGGCGGCGACTTCGTCGTCGCCGAGGATTATAGCGAAGCGGGCTCCGCTCGCGTCGGCCTTCTTCATCTGGGCCTTGAAGCTGCCGCCGGCGCCGAAGACGCACGCGAGGCCCGCGTCGCGCAGCCGCTCGGCCAGGCGCCACGCTTCGCGGGAGGCCGCCTCGCCCGAGTGCACGACGAAGGCGTCGGGCTCCTGGGCGGCCGCGCACCCGTTGGCCAGCATCGTGAGGATGATGCGCTCCATGCCCAGCCCGAACCCGCAGGCGGGCGTGGCCTTGCCGCCCAGCATCGCGAAGAGGCCGTCGTAGCGCCCGCCGCCGGCGATGGTGGATTGCGCCCCGATCCGGTCGGTGACCCACTCGAACACGGTGCGGTTGTAGTAGTCCATGCCGCGCACCAGGCGCGGATTCACGGTGAACCCGACGCCGGCATCGGCCAGCAGCCGCTTCGTCTCCTCGAAGTGCGCGGTTGCGCCCTCGCCCAGGTGGTCGAGGAGCCTCGGCGCCCCCTCGATCATCTCCTGCATCGCGGGGTTCTTGGAGTCGAGGATGCGCAGCGGGTTCGAATGCAGGCGGCGCTTCGCGTCCTCGTCCAGCAGCGCCTCGTGCCGGGAGAACCAGGCGATGAGCTTCTCGCGGTGGGCCTGGCGGTCGGCGGCGTCGCCGATGGAGTTCAGGTGCAGCGCGATGGGGCCGATGCCCAGCGCCTTCCACAGCCGCGCGAGCATCACGATCTGCTCGGCGTCCACGTCCGGGCCCTCGAAGCCGAGCGCCTCCACGTCGTACTGGTGGAACTGCCGCTGCCGCCCCTTCTGGGGCCGTTCGTAGCGGAACATCGGGCCCGCGGTCCACACGCGCATGGGCCCGTTGTAGAGGAAGTTGTGCTCGATCGCGGCGCGCACGATGCCGGCCGTGGCCTCGGGGCGCAGCGTCAGGCTGTCGCCGTTCCTGTCGTCGAAGGTGTACATCTCCTTCTCGACGATGTCGGTCACCTCGCCGATGCCGCGCACGAAGAGCGCGGTGGGTTCCACGATGGGAGTCCGGATGTTGCGGTAGCCGTACTGGCGGAAGACCTCGCGGCAGGCGTCCTCGAGCTTCTCCCACAGGGGCGAGGCCTCCGGCAGGATGTCTTCCATCCCGCGGATGGCCTGGATCTTGGTGCTCATGTCATTCTCAGTCGGCCGCCTGGATGGAGATCGTCTTCTTGCGCTGCGTGGAGCGCTTCGGGGCGCCGGGGGCGTAGCGCGTGTGCACGTAGTCCTCGACGATGGCCTGGAACTCCTCGGCGATCCTCTCGCCCTTGAGGGTCACGGTCTTCTCGCCGTCGACGAACACGGGCGCCACGGGCTTCTCGCCGGAACCGGGGAGCGAGATGCCGATGTCGGCGAGCTTCGACTCGCCCGGGCCGTTCACCACGCAGCCCATCACGGCCACGTGCATCTCCTCGACGCCGGGGTACTGCGAGCGCCACACGGGCATCTGCTCGCGCAGGTAGGACTGGATCTTGTCCGCCAGCACCTGGAAGAAGGTGCTCGTGGTGCGCCCGCAACCCGGGCAGGCCGAGACCTGCGGCGTGAAGGAGCGCAGCCCCATCGTCTGCAGGATCTCCTGCGCCACGATCACCTCGCGCGTGCGGTCGCCGCCCGGCTCGGGCGTCAGCGAGACGCGGATCGTGTCGCCGATGCCCTCCTGCAGCAGCACGCCCATCGCCGCGGTGGAGGCGACGATGCCCTTGGAGCCCATGCCGGCTTCGGTGAGGCCCAGGTGCAGCGGGTAGTCGCAGCGCGCGGCGAGGCTGCGGTAGACCGCGATGAGATCCTGCACCGCCGACACCTTGGCCGACAGGATGATGCGGTCGCCGGGCAGTCCGATCTCCTCGGCCTTCGCGGCGCTCTCGAGCGCGGAGACGATGAGGGCCTCGCGCATCACCTCGTCGGCCTCCTTCGGCGCCGCCGACGCCGCGTTGGCGTCCATGAGGCGCGCGAGGAGCTCGGGGTCGAGCGAGCCCCAGTTCACGCCGATGCGCACGGGCTTGCCGAACTCGATGGCCTTCTCGATCATCGTCGCGAACTGGTCGTCGCGCTTCGAGCCGTGGCCGACGTTGCCGGGGTTGATGCGGTACTTGTCCAGCGCCGCGGCGCACTCCGGCACCTGCGCGAGGAGCTTGTGGCCGTTGAAGTGGAAGTCGCCGATGAGCGGCACGTCGAGGCCCATCGCCACCAGTCGGCTGCGGATGGCGGGCACCTGGCGGGCGGCCTCGAGAGTATTCACCGTGATGCGCACCGCCTCGCTGCCGGCGCGCGCGAGGGCCGCGACCTGATCCGCGGTGGATTTCGCGTCCTCGGTGTCGGTGTTGGTCATCGACTGCACGAGGACGGGGGCGTCGCCGCCCACCCACTTGGCGGCCAGTCGGACCTTGCGCGAGGCTCGGCGCGTGACGGGGCTCATGCGATGGGCGTCCTTACGGCAGGGTGAAGCGGGCGACGGCCACGCGGGTGTGCGGCGCGAGGTCCACGTCGCGGCCGTTGTAGCTCAGGCGCACTTCCGGCGCGTTGCCGATCACCAGGGTGAAAGGGGGCTTGCCGGCGACCTCGGCGCTGGAGCCGCCCGGGTGCGTGCGCGACAGCAGCACCTTGCCGCGGGCGTCGTGGATCTCGACCCAGGCGGCGCCGCGGAACGTGAGGCGCAGGAGCCCCTCGCCGGCTGCCGCGGCGGGCGGCGGGGAGGCGGGCACGCTCGCCGTCGGCGCAAAAGCCGGGGCTGCGGGCGCTGCGAAGGCCGGGGCCGGCGCGGGCGTCGTGGTCGTCACGGGCGGGGTGTTCGTCGCGGGCGTGGTGTTCGATCCGGGCGGGGCGGCGGAATCGGCCTCCGGCGGCGTGCCGGCACCGGACTGCGCGGGTTCGGCCGGGGCAGCCGGCGCAGGCTGCGGCTGCACGACCTCGACGGCGGGCTGCTTCGCCGTGGCCGCCGGAAGGCCGCTCGGGCGGACGAAGAGCCACCAGTACATCGCGGCGAAGCCCAGCACGAGTGCCGCCGCGGCGATGCCGGCCGCCTTCACGTACGGATTCGAGAGCCGCTGGCCCAGCGGATCGAAGCGGATGTTCTGGGTGGGCACGACGATGTCGGGCGCCTTCTCGCGGGGCGCATCCTGCGCGAGGAGGCCCACCAGGAACTCGGCGTCGAGCCCGAGCGCGCGGGCGTAGTTGCGCGTGAAGCCGCGCAGGAAGGGGCCGCGCGGCAGCCGGTCGTAGTCGCCGATCTCCAGCGCCTCGACCTGGAAGACGCTCATGTGCAGGCGCTGCGCGATGTCGGCGCGCGAGAGGGCCTGGCGCTCGCGCTCGTCGGCGAGGATGGCCCCCGGGGGGCGCGGCTCCTGCGCGGTGGCCGTGTTTTCGGTACCCGAATCCATCACTTTGCAGTCTTGCCCTGCTCGAGGTCGCGGGTCTGCGGCGCGTCGGGGAAGCGGCGGCGAAGCTGCTGCATCATGCTGTCCTCGGCCGCCTTCTCGCCCTGCGCGCGCGCGATCTTCACGCCCAGGACGAGGGCCGAAAGCGTGGGCTCGCCCAGGCGCATGTAGCGCACCAGGTAGTTCTCCGCCTCCTTGTAGGACCCCTTCTCGTAGACGATCTCGGCGAGGCTGTAGAGCGCGCCGGCGAGGTCGGGCTTGAAGACGACGGCGCGGCGCAGGTAGTCCTCCGCCTCGACGTTCTTTCCGGCCATGCGCGAGCACAGGCCCGCGTTGAGGAGCGCCTTCTCCGGCGTGGTGTAGAGCGTGTCGCCCAGCACGCGGTTGAAGAACTCCATGCCGCGGGCGCCCTCGCCGCGCAGGCACAGGAACCAGCCGTAGTTGTTCATCACGTCCGGGTCGCGCGGCGCCAGCGCAAGCGCCTGCTCGAAGGACTGGCGGGCCAGCGCGTCCTCGCGAAGCTCCATGAAGATGAGCGCACGCACGTTGTAGGCCGGGTAGTACTTGGGGTCGTCCTTCTCCGCGAGGCGCGTCTCCTCCAGCGCCACGACGAAGTTGCCGCGCGTGTAGTACTGCGCGGCGAGCGAGGTGTGCAGCTCGGCGCGGCGGCGCGCGTCGGCCGTCTGCGCGTCCTGCACGAGGCGCGTTTCCACCGTGGTGTTGGACACGCAGCCCGCCAGGAACAGGGCGGCCATCACGATCAGGGCGTTCTTCAAGCGGCCTCCTGGTGGCGGGTCTTGTGGATTCGGACGGTGTGCTTGCGCATGCGGTCGACGACCTGGCCGGCGAGCTGCCCGCAGGCCGCGTCGATATCGTCGCCGCGGGTCTTGCGGATCATGGTGACATAGCCCTCCTCGACGAGGATGTCGCGGAAGCGCGTGACGGCCTCGGGCCGGGACCGCGCGAAGCCGGAGCCGGGGAAGGGATTGAACGGGATGAGGTTCAGCTTGCAGGGGACCTTCCGCAGCAGCTTCGCGAGCGCGCGCGCCTGCGCCGGGGAGTCGTTCACGCCGTCGAGCAGCACGTACTCGAAGGTGATGAAGTCGCGCGGGGCGGCCTCGAGATAGTCCTTGCACGCCTCCAGGAGCTCCGCGATGGGGTAGCTGCTGTTGATCGGCATGATGCGCGAGCGCAGCTCGTCGTCGGGCGCGTGCAGGCTCACGGCGAGCGCCACGGGAAGCGCCTCCTTCAGGCGGCGCAGCTTGTGCACGACGCCCGAGGTGGAAAGCGTCACGCGCCGGCGCGACAACCCGTAGGCGTGGTCGTCCAGCATCATCGACATCGCGGCGACGACGTTGTCGAAGTTGTTGAGCGGCTCGCCCATGCCCATCATCACGACGTTGGAGACGGGGCGTGCTTCGATGCCCTCACCCCCGGCCCCCCTCCCCGAGGGAGAGGGGAGCGCGTCCCCTTCATGCGCCGGGGTCTCGGGCAGCAAGGTCTCCCCTCTCCCGCTTGCGGGTGAAAGGGTCGGGGTTGCGGGCAGCAAGGTCTCCCCTCTCCCGCTTGCGGGAGAGGGGTCGGGGGTGAGGGCCGGGGGTGAGGGCTGCAACCGGTACGGCTGCCCCTCGCCCGCCATCTCCCGCAGCCTCTGGTTCGCGACCCACAACTGCCCGATGATCTCGGACACCGAGAGGTCGCGGTTGAAGCCGGAGCGGCCCGTCGAGCAGAACTGGCAGTCGAGCGCGCAGCCCACCTGGGAGGAGACGCACAGCGTGCCGCGGTCGTCCTCGGGAATGAACACGGTCTCGATGCCGTTGCCGATGCCCACGTCGAAGAGCCACTTCACCGTGCCGTCGGCCGAGCGATGCTCGGACAGGATGGCGGGCGGGCGGACCTCGGCGACCTCCTTGAGCTTCTCGCGCAGGCTCTTCGCGAGGTCGGTCATCGCATCGAAGTCGGCCACGCCGCGCTGGTGCACCCAGCGGAACACCTGCTTCGCCCGGAACGGCTTCTCGCCCATCGACGCGAACCAGTCGGTCAGGGCGGGGAGCGTGAAGTCGAGCAGGTTGGTCCGCATGGGGCGGCGGCGCGCGCTCTAGCGGGCGAAGACCTGGCTGGCGGGGAAGAAGTACGCGATCTCGACCGCGGCGGTCTCCGGCGCGTCCGAGCCGTGCACGGCGTTGGCGTCGATGGACTCGGCGAAGTCGGCGCGGATGGTGCCCTTCTCGGCCTTCTTCGGGTCGGTGGCCCCCATGAGGTCGCGGTTCTTCTGGATCGCCTCCTCGCCTTCCAGCACCTGGATCATCACGGGGCCGGAAATCATGAATTCGACGAGGTCCTTGAAGAACGGGCGGGCCTTGTGCACGGCGTAGAAGCCTTCGGCTTCCTGCCGCGACAGGTGGGCCATCCGGGCCGCGACGACCTTGAGGCCGTTGGTCTCGAAACGGGAATAGATCTTGCCGATCACGTTCTTGGCCACGGCATCGGGTTTGATGATCGACAGGGTGCGCTGAACCGCCATGAAAATCTCCGCTAACTGGATGAAAAGTTTAGCTTTTCATTTTAGCACACCCACCCCCTACCGGATAGTGTGGATAGTGGGGCGGTTCTACAGAACCGGTCTATTCCGCGAACCAACGCGTGGTGCCAAAAATGCCTGAATAGACCGGTTCTGTAGAACCGTCCCACTATCCGGTTCCGTAGAACCGTCCCACTATCCCTCCCACTGCGGGAGGAGGCCCGGGCCGAGGGCGTGGAAGTCGGCGGCGATGCCGATGCCCGGCACCCAGACCAGGCGGTCGCCTTCGAAGAGCAACGGCAGGCGGGCGCGGCGCCAGGCGGGGACGGCGTGCTCCTGCAGGAGGTTCTTGAGGGTGCGCGTGGGCCCCCCTTCCCTCAGGCGGATGCGCTCGCCGCCCGCGCGGGAGGCGAACCGCCAACGGCCGCCTTTCACCCGGTCGAGCGCGATGCCCTCCCCGGTCGCAGTCACGAAGCGCACCGCGCCGCGGCCGGCGCCCAGGGACAGTTCCGCCTCGCCGTGCCAGGCAACCTCCCAGCCCGCCCGGCGCGGCGGCTCCTCGACGAGGATGACCCCGCGGTGGCGCACCAGCGCGCGCCCGCCGTGCAGCAGCAGCACGCGCGCGTCGTCGCGGGCGGTGACGAGCTGTCGCGCCATGTCGGCGAGCCGCGCGTCGCCGGGCATCGGCAGCCCGCGCGCGGCGAGGAAATGGCGCAGCACGTTGGCGCGGCGCAGCGGTTCGAGTGCCGCGAGACCCTCGGCCGAGACCCCGTCGCCCTCGGCGATGCGGTCCGCGTCCTCGCATGCGAGGGTTTCCAGCAACTCGCTCGCAGAAGCCGCGTGGCGCGCCAGCCGCGCGAGCGATTCGCGGTACTGCGGGAAGCGCCGCTCGAGGACCGGCATCGCCTCGTGGCGCAGGAAGTTGCGGTCGAAGGCGGTCAGCTCGTTCGACTCGTCCTCCACCCAGTCGAGCCCGGCCGCGCGCGCGTGCTCGACGAGCGTCTCGCGCGGCTCCTCGAGCAGCGGCCGCAGCCACACGGCGCCGCCGACGGCCCTCGCGTCGGCCATCGCGGAAAGCCCCTTCATGCCCGTGCCGCGCAGCGCCTGCAGGAGCACGGTCTCGGCCTGGTCGTCGCGGTGATGCGCGAGCGCCAGGAAATCCGCCCCCGCCCCCGCGAACACCGCGTGCCGCGCGACCCGCGCCGCCGCCTCGAGCCCCGCGGGATGAACGCGATCGACTGTCACGCGCTCGACGCGAAGGGGCACGCCGCGCGAGGCCGCGAACGCCGCGCATGCCTCGGCCCAGCGGTCGGCGTTCCTGGAAAGCCCGTGGTGGACGTGAAGCGCGGCCAGCGCGAATCCCTGCCCGTCGCGAAGCTTCGCGAGGAGGTCGAGCAGGACGGTGGAATCGAGCCCCCCGGAGAAGGCCGCGCAGACGGACTGCCCGGGCCGCACCCTCGCCGCCACGCGGGCGCCCACGCGGGCCAGGAGCCCTTCCGGCGAATGCTCGCGCGCAGCCATCGGCGGCGGGTGCCCTCGCGCTAAGGCGCCAGCTCCTTGAACTTGCCGTAACCGACGAGGCGGTCCTGGCGCCGCTCGAGGAGCTGGGTGACCGGCAGGTCCTGAAGCTGGCGCAGGTGGTCGGCGATGGCCTTCTTGAGGCTGCGCGCCGCCTCCGCCGGGTCGCGGTGCGCGCCGCCCAGGGGCTCGTTCACGATCTTGTCCACGAGGCCCAGGGCCTTCAGGCGCGGCGCGGTGATGGCGAGGCACTCGGCCGCGTCGGGCGCGTTCTCCGGGCTCTTCCAGAGGATGGCCGCGCAGCCCTCGGGCGAGATCACCGAGTAGGTGGAGTACTGCATCATCAGGGTGTTGTCGCCGACGGCGATGGCGAGCGCGCCGCCGGAGCCGCCCTCGCCGATGATCGACACGACGATCGGCACGCGCAGCCCCGCCATCTCGAAGAGGTTGCGGCCGATGGCCTCCGACTGGCCGCGCTCCTCGGCGCCGATGCCCGGGTAGGCCCCGGGCGTGTCCACGAAGGTGAGCAGCGGGATGCCGAACTTCTCCGCGAGCTTCATGAGGCGCAGCGCCTTGCGGTAGCCCTCGGGGCGCGGCATGCCGAAGTTGCGCAGGATCTTCTCGTTGGTGTCGCGGCCCTTCTGGTGGCCCAGCACCATCACGCTCTGGCCGTTGAAGCGCGCGAGGCCGCCCACGATGGCCGCGTCGTCCGAGAACGAGCGGTCGCCGTGCATCTCCTCGAAATCCGTGCACATCGCCGCGACGTAGTCGAGCGTGTAGGGCCGCTGCGGGTGGCGCGCGACCTTGGAGATCTGCCAGGCGTTGAGCTTGCCGTAGATGTCCTTCGTGAGGTCGCGGCTCTTGCGCGAGAGACGCTCGATCTCCTGCGAGATGTCCACGGCGCTGTCGTCCTGGACGAAGCGCAGCTCCTCGATCTTCTGCTCGAGTTCCGCGATGGGCTGCTCGAAATCCAGGAAGGTGGTTTTCACGAATGCGCGGATGGCCGGGAAGGTCGAAATGATAGCAGGGTCGCTACCTTACCCTGTCCACCGCCGCGCACAGCGCCTCGATGCCCTCGACCACGCGCGGCGAGGGGCGGCCCAGCGCGCGCGAGGCGACGTACGCGAGCTTGCCGCGGCGCACCGCCTGCAGACCCGCGCGCCCCGCCCACGACTGGCGGAACGAGGCCTCGCCCCCTTCCGGGCCGGTGCCGAGGATCGCCCCGGGGTTCCTCGCGAAGAGTTCCTCCCACGACACCTGCGGCGCCACCTCGGCCAGTTCCCCGAAGACGTTGGCCGCGCCGCACGCCTCCAGCGCCTCGTTCATGAAGTGCCTGCCCGCCACGGTCATGAGCGGGCGGTGCGAGATCTCGAGGAAGACGCGCACCCGAGGCTTGCCGGCCTGGCGCGCGCGGAGCGTCGCGAGTCCCGCCTCGAAGGCCCGCGTGGCCGGCCCCGCGTCGCCTCCGGAGAGGGCCGCCGTCACCTCCAGCAGCCGCGGGATCTCGGCGAGCGTGCGCGACCGGACCACGAAGACCCGCGCGCCCAGCGCCTCGACGCGCGCGATGTCGGCGGCGCGGAAGCTGTCCTTCCAGGCGATCACGAGGTCCGGCGAGAGCTTCGCGAGCGCCTCCAGGTCCACGGCGACGGCGCTCGAGACCACCGGAAGGCTCGCGGCCTGCGCCGGGAAGTCGCTCCACGCGCTCACGCCCACGACGCGCGGCCCGCTGCCGACGGCGAAGGCGGCCTCGGTGATCGACGGGGCGAGCGTGACGATGCGGCTGGCGGGCGCCGCGAGGACCACTCGCCGGCCCAGGTCGTCGGTGAGGGCGACCTCGGCGCGCGCCGCGAGCGCCGCCGCGGCGAGCAGCACGCCTGCGGCGAGGGCGCGGATCACTGCGCGGCGTGGCGCGCGGCCACCTCGCGGCGCACGAGGTAGGCCTCGCGCGCGATGGCCATGTCCTCGAGGAACCAGGGCAGCTCCTCCAGCGTGATGGCCTGCGCGGCGTCCACGAGGGCGCGGCGCGGCTCGGGGTGCATGTCGGTGAGCACCATGTTGGCGCCCGCGACGACGCCCTGCGCGGCGACGTGGAAGATGTCGGGCAGGCCGTCCGGCGAGGCGTCGCGCACGCCCACGGAGTGCGACGGGTCCACGCAGACCGGCATGCGCGTGAGGCGCTTGACCGTCGGCACGTGGCCGAAGTCCACGAGGTTGCGGTGCGGGTCGCCGAAGTTCGTCTTCATGCCGCGCAGGCAGAAGACGATGTCGCGGTTGCCCTCGCTCGCCACGTACTCGGCGGCGAGCAGCGACTCGTGCAGCGTGATGCCGAAGCCGCGCTTGAGCAGGATGGGGAAGTCGCGCTGGCTGCCGACGGTCTTCAGCAACTCGAAGTTCTGGGTGTTGCGCGTGCCGATCTGCAGCATCACGCCCGTGGGGTTGCCGGTGGCGTGCAGCGCCTGGCGGATCTCGTCCAGGTGCTCGTCGTGGGTGACCTCCATGGAGATCACGCGGATGTCGTGCTTGCCGGCGAGCTCGAACACGTAGGGCAGGCACTGCCGCCCGTAGCCCTGGAAGGAGTACGGGCTGGTGCGCGGCTTGTAGGCGCCCATCCGCGCGCAGCGCTGGCCGGCCTGCTGGAGCGCGACGAACGTGCGCTCGACGTACTCCCGCGTGTCGACGGCGTTGAGCCCCGCGACGACGTGGAAGGAGTCCTGGTCGAAGGTGACGCCCTTGTACTCGAAGCGGATGGACTCTTCGTTGCCGGGGCGGCGGCC
>JAMPXV010000082.1 GCA_023700985.1 Lysobacter sp. | reverse complement strand
GCGGCCGTGGCGACCTCGTTCAGGTCGGGCTTCATCGCGTCGACGATGGGCTGCACCTGCGAGGGGTGGATGCTCCACATGCGCAGGAAGCCGAAGTCGTTGCGGGCGCGCCAGGCGTCGCGGAACACGTTGTAGGCGTTCCTGAGGTCCAGGGACACGTTGTGCGCGGGCACCACGCCGTTGGCGAGCGCGGCGGCCACCACGTCGGTCTTGGCGCGCGCCACCAGCGGGTGCTCGAACTGCCCCGGCGAGCGCATGTTGGAGGCGTGGATGGCGCCGTGGTGGCCGCTCACGAAGTCCATGAGCCCGAAGTCGAGGACCTGCACGCCCGGCAGCTGCGCGATCTCCCACGCGTCGTGCAGCGCGCCGTGCGTCTCGATGAGGACGTGCACGGGAACCACGCGCTTCACCTTCCTGCGCTTCGCGACGGCCTGCACGTAGGCGATCATCTCGTCCGCCTGCGCCACGGAGGTGCACTTCGGGATGGTCACGTAGGCGATCACCTGGCCGGCGCCGCCCACCAGGATGTCGACGTCCTTCTTCCAGTGCGGGTGGGTGTAGTCGTGGATGCGCGCGCCGGCCATCGCGAAGCGGTTGGCGCTCGAGTGCAGGAGCCCCACGATCATCTCCGCATGCTGCTTCTCGCGCCCGGCCTCGGCGCCGTCCTCGCAGTCGCAGGTGATGTCGAACACCGCGCCCAGCCGCTCCTGCAGGTCGAGCGCCTTGGTGATGAGCTTTTCCGACCCCGCGAAGTGCTCGCAGGCCGGGATGACGGGGAACGGCTTTTCGCCGGCGAAGAGGGCGTCCTTGGGGTGGCGGGGGGCGGGCATGGGGCGTCGGGTCCGGGTGGAGAGTCCGTATTCTAGGCGCTAGCGGCGGCGCGGGACGAGGAGGGTGAGGTCGAGGTCCAGGACCACGGCGGGATCCTTCGCGCCGGGCGCCGGCGTGGCAAGCTCGGCGAGGCGCACGTTCTTTGCCGCGAGGAGGCGCACCCGCAGCGCGCCCACGTCGCCGCGGCCGGGAATCCCGTCGCGCGAGGTGACCACGGTGCGGGCGGCGATCGTGTCGCCGGCGAAGGTGGGGTTGGCGTGCGTGCCGCCGTGGATGGCCGCGATGGCGAAGGCGTTCTCCAGGCCGTCGTGGGCCAGCGCGCGGGCGATCGAGATCACGTGGCCGCCGTAGACGAGGCGCTTGCCGAAGGGGCCCGAGCGCGCGGCGAAGGCATCGAAGTGCACCCGCGCCGTGTTCTGGTAGAGGCGCGTGGCGAGCATGTGGTCGGCCTCCTCGACGGTCATCGCGCCGGGATGGTCGAGGCTCTCGCCGGCCGCGTAGTCTTCCCACAGCCGCGCGCCGCCGGTGGCGGCCGCATCCAGCGCCTGCGGGCGCAGGAAGGAGGGCACGGCAAGCCGGTCCGGAGGGACCGCCGCGGGCAGGGTCGGCACCACCGTGGGCGGCGCCGGCGCGGCGGCGTCGCGCTTGGCGACCATGACCCAGCGCGCCCACGAGATCACCTCGCGGCCGTGCTGGTTCAGCGCCCGCGATCCCACGTACACCACGCCGCTGGTACCGCTGGAGTTCTGCTTCAGGCCGATGACCTCGGACTGCGCCGTGATCGTGTCGCCCACGTACACCGGCTCGAGGAAGCACAGGTCCGCGTAGCCCAGGTTGGCCACGGCGTTGTAGGAGATGTCGGGTACGGTCTTGCCGAAGGCGATGTGGAACGCGAGGAGGTCGTCCACCGGGCAGGACGGGTGCCCGATCGCGCGCGCGACCGGCTCGGCGCAGTGCACGGGCTGGCGGGCCCCGGTGAGGGCGATGTAGAGCGCGCAGTCGCCGGCGGTGATCGTCCGGGGCGTGGCGTGGCCGAAGCGCTGGCCGACGGCGTAGTCCTCGAAGAACCAGCCCTCGCGCGGGCGCGAGCCGGGCGCGACCGGGACGCCCTCGCTCACTGGCCGGCCTCGAGGCTCTTGATCATGTCGGCCAGCGCCAGCAGGCGCCGCGCGGCCTTGAGGTGGTGGTGCTCGATGAGCCGGCCGTTCACGACCACCACGCCGCGGCCCTCGCGGCGGGCGTGCTCGAGCGCCTCGATGAGCTCGGTGGCGGCGGCCAGGTCGTGGGGCTTGGGCGTGAACGCGTCGTTGCAGTAGGGCAGCTGGAAGGGGTGCACGAGGCTCTTGCCGTCGAACCCCAGGTCGCGGGCGAGGCGGCAGGCGTACTCGAAGGACTGCATGTCCTTCAGGTCCGTGGAGATGCCGTCCACGACGGAGCGGTCGAAGGCGCGCGCGGCGAGCACCACGCGCGCGAGGGAGTAGTGCAGGGCGATGCGGTCCGGCGTGCGGCGCGCGTGCAGCTGCGTGATGAGGTCGGAGGTCGCCATCACGATGCAGGCGATGCGGTCGGAGGCGCCCGCGATCTCCTCGGCGCGCAGCACCGCGAGCGGGCTCTCGACCATCACCATGATCGGCAGGTGCTTGCCCCCCGCGGCATCCAGGGCGGCGAGCGCCTTGCCGACGTCGGCCTTCGACTCGATGTTGGGGAAGAGGACCGCGTCGGCGCCGATGCCCGCGACGGCCTTCACGTCCTCCTCGCCCCAGGGCGAGTCGAGGTCGTTCACGCGCACCACCACCTCGCGCCGGCCGAAGCCCCCGGCGAGCACCGACTCGACCACGTTGCGGCGCGACTCCACCTTGGCCTCGACGAGGATCGGATCCCCCAGGTCGAGGATCACCGAGTCGACCTTCAGGGTGCGCGCCTTGTGCAGGTAGCGCGTGCTGCACCCGGGCACGTAGAGCATCGAGCGGCGCGGGCGGAAGTAGGGGGTCATGGCGGCAAGCCTCTGATTTGGCGGGGGAAGCACGCTTTCCGGACGGCTCCGTGCGGCCGCCGGGAAGCGCTTGCTGCTGCGCAGCATGCTACCCGTCGCCGCCGAGGAGTGTCAACAGGACTTGTATCTTATATAAGACAAAGGATCGGCGGCCCCGTGGTAGCATTGCCCGATGACCGAGACCCTGCCGTCGCCGTCCTTCCGGCCGCTCTACGAGCAGATCAAGATCCTCCTCACGCAGAGCCTCGTGGCCGGCGAGTGGAAGCCCGGGGAGGCGATCCCTTCCGAGATCGAGCTCGCCGCGCGATTCCGCGTGAGCCAGGGCACGGTGAGGAAGGCGATCGACGAGCTCGCCTCCGAGCACATCCTGGTGCGCCGCCAGGGGAAGGGCACCTTCGTCGCCTCGCACAGCGAGCCGTCGTACCAGTACCGCTTCCTGCGCGTGATGCCCGACAGCGGCGAGAAGCTGCACCCGCACAGCGTGCTGGTCGAGGTGCGCAAGGGCAAGGCGAGCGCCGAGATCGCCCGCGCGCTCGCCATCAAGGCGGGCGCCCCGGTGCACGTGATCAAGCGCGTCCTCGAGTTCCGCGGGCGTCCCCTCATCCACGACGAGATGGTGCTCGCCGCGGCGCGCTTCCCCGGCCTCACGGTGCCGAAGCTCGAGGAATTCAAGGGGTCGATGTACAGCTTCTACGAGGCCGTCTACGGACTGCGCATGATCCGGGCCGAGGAGCGCATCCGCGCCCTGGCGGCGCCCGAGGCGGTGGCCGGGCACCTGCGCGTGCCGCCGGGCACGCCGCTGCTGTGCGTGGACCGCATCGCGTTCACCTACGGCGACATGCCGGTGGAATGGCGCCGCGGCCTGTGCCTCACCGACGGCTTCTCCTACTTCAACGAGCTGGCGTGACCCGCGCGCCGGGCGATCGGGAAAGGCCCTTTTTCCCGGGGGGTTCAGGGGGTATGCGCATGTGCGGCCGCAACAAATCCACGGTAGAATCCGTTCGCTTCCAGCGGCACCGGACAAGCGCATCGCCCGTCCCCCGGTGCTGTCCGGCCGTCGTGCCGACACCCAGGACCGAACAATGACAACTGCGCCCAAGCAGAGACCGAAGTATTACGATCTCAACCTCGCGCACCTGCCCGTTCCCGGGCTCGTCTCGATCTTCCATCGCATCTCGGGCGCGCTCCTCTTCGTGCCCGTCATCCCCGCGCTCCTCTACCTGATGCAGGCCACGCTGGGCTCCGAGGCGGGGTGGCTGCACTGGAAGGGCGTCGCCTCCGCCCCGGCGGTGAAGGTGGTGCTCCTCGGCTTCGCGTGGCTCTACGCGCACCACTTCTTCGCCGGCATCCGCTACCTGTTCCTCGACGTGCACGTCGGCGTCGACAAGGAGTCGGCCCGCGCCTCCGCCAAGGTGGTGTTCATCCTCGGGGTCGCCGTGACCGCCGTCATCGCCTGGAGGATCTGGTGATGGCCGCCGGCAAGCTCCCCGTCGGCGCCCATTACGGCCTCTCGGCCTGGCTCCTGCAGCGCCTCACCGCGGTGGTCATGGCCGCCTACACGCTGGTCGTCGGCTTCATCCTGGTCGCCTGCCCGCCGACGAGCCACGCCGAGTGGCAGGGCCTCTTCGCGGGCACCTTCTCGCGCCTGGCGACCATGCTCTTCTTCCTCGCGCTCCTCTACCACGCGTGGGTGGGCGTGCGCGACATCATCATGGACTACGTGAAGTCGGCGGGGCTGCGCCTCGCCCTGCAGACCGCGGTGGGCACGGCGCTCGTGTTCTACCTCGTCTGGTCCGCATCCATCCTCTGGGGCCGCTGACATGGCGCTTGCCGTTAGGAAATTCGACGCGGTGATCGTGGGCGCGGGCGGTTCGGGCCTGCGCGCCGCGCTGGAGCTCGCCACCGCGGGCCTCAAGGTCGCCGTCCTCTCCAAGGTCTTCCCGACCCGCTCGCACACCGTCGCCGCGCAGGGCGGGGTGGGGGCGTCGCTGGGCAACATGGGCGAGGACAGCTGGCAGTGGCACATGTACGACACCATCAAGGGGTCGGACTGGCTCGGCGACCAGGACGCGATCGAGTTCATGTGCCGGATGGCGCCCGAGGTGGTGATCGAGCTCGAGCACTTCGGCATGCCCTTCGACCGCAACGAGAACGGCACCATCTACCAGCGCCCCTTCGGCGGGCACACGCAGAACTTCGGCGAGCGCCCGGTGCAGCGCTCGTGCTGCGCCGCCGACCGCACCGGGCACGCGATGCTGCACACGCTCTACCAGCGCAACGTCTTCGCGAAGACGCAGTTCTTCGTCGAGTGGATGGCCCTGGACCTGGTGCGCGGTGCCGACGGCGCCGTGCTGGGCGTGAGCGCGCTCGAGATGGAGACGGGCGACATCGTCCTCTTCCAGGGCAAGGCGACGCTGCTCGCCACCGGCGGGGCGGGGCGCATCTTCTCCTCCTCCACCAACGCCTTCATCAACACCGGCGACGGCCTGGGCATGGCGGCGCGCGCCGGCATCCCGCTCGAGGACATGGAATTCTGGCAGTTCCACCCCACCGGGGTGGCGGGCGCGGGCGTCCTCATCACCGAGGGCGTGCGCGGCGAGGGCGGCATCCTGCTCAACAAGGACGGCGAGCGCTTCATGGAGCGCTACGCGCCCACCATGAAGGACCTCGCCTCGCGCGACGTGGTCTCGCGCGCCATGGCCACCGAGATCAAGGAAGGCCGCGGTGCCGGCGAGCACGCCGACCACATCCTGCTCAAGCTCGACCACCTCGGGCCCGAGGTCATCGACAAGCGCCTGCCCGGGATCCGCGAGATAGCGCTCAAGTTCGCGAACGTGGACTGCGCCAGGGACCCGATCCCGGTCGTGCCCACCTGCCACTACCAGATGGGCGGCATCCCCTCCAATTACCGCGGCGAGGTCATCGTGCCTTCGGGGGGCGACCCCGCCGTCCCCGTGCCCGGGCTGTACGCGGCCGGCGAGTGCGGCTGCGCCTCCATCCACGGCGCCAACCGCCTGGGGACCAACTCGCTCACCGACCTGCTGGTGATGGGCAAGAGCGCCGGCCTGAGCATGGCAGAGTTCATCCGCGCGCAGCCCGCGGCGCACCGGGCGCTGCCCGCGGACGCGGGGGAGGCCTCGGTGGCGCGCGTGGCGCGGCTCGACGCCCAGAAGGGCGGCGAGGACGTCGCGACCGTCCGCGACGAGATCCAGCGCGCCATGCAGGCGCACTGCGGGGTGTTCCGCTTCCCCGACCTGCTCCGGCAGGGCGTGGAGAGGATCCGCGCGCTCGGCGAGAGGGTGGCGCGCACGCAGGTCACCGACAAGTCGAAGGTGTTCAACACCGCGCGCATCGAGGCGCTGGAGCTGGACAACCTCTACGAGGCGGCGCGGGCGACCATGGTCGGCGCGGAGGCGCGCAAGGAGTCGCGCGGGGCGCACGACCGCGAGGACTTCCATGCCCGCGACGACGCCGGCTGGCTCAAGCACACGCTCTGGTACAAGGAGGGCGACCGGCTGGACTACAAGGCCGTGAACCTGAAACCCCTGACCGTGGAATCGATCGAACCCAAGGCCCGGATCTACTGACCGGCGCCGAATGGGAATAGCTTGCGCTACCGCAAGAACGGTGCCCGCCGGATACCCGACACTTCCGCTGAATAGGCCTTTCGTCCAATGAAATTCCGAATCCAGAGATACGACCCCGACAAGGACGCCCGGCCGTACTTCCAGGACTACGACGTGGCCATGGGGCCCGCCGACCGGATGCTCCTGGACGCGCTCGTGCGCATCAAGTCGATCGACGACACGCTCTCGCTGCGCCGCTCCTGCCGCGAGGGCGTCTGCGGCTCGGACGCGATGAACATCAACGGCAGGAACGGGCTCGCCTGCGTCACCAAGCTGTCCGAGCTGTCCGAGCCGGTGGTGATCAAGGCGCTGCCGGGGCTGCCGATCATCCGCGACCTCATCGTGGACATGACGCAGTTCTTCGACCAGTACCACTCGGTGAAGCCCTACGTGATCGATGGCGCGCACATGCCCGAGAAGGAGCGACTCCAGTCGCCGGCCGAGCGGGCCGAGCTCGACGGCCTGTACGAGTGCATCCTGTGCGCGTGCTGCTCGACCTCCTGCCCGTCCTTCTGGTGGAACCCGGACAAGTTCGTGGGCCCCGCGGGGCTCCTCAACGCCTACCGGTTCATCGCCGACAGCCGCGACACGGCGCTGAACGAGCGCCTCGACGACCTCGAGGACCCCTACCGCCTCTTCCGCTGCCACACGATCATGAACTGCGTGGACGTGTGCCCGAAGGGGCTCAACCCGACCCTGGCCATCGGCAAGATCAAGGAACTGATGGTCCGCAGGGCGGTATAAGGATACGAAGCCGTGCGCTCGCGAGAGATGGAACGGCTCAGGTGGCGAAGCCGCCGCGGACTGCTCGAGCTTGACATCGTGCTCGGGCGGTTCTGGACGGAATGCGGGGAAGAGCTGGACGATTCGGATGCAGGAGGACTCGCGACACTTCTCGCGATGCCGGACAACGACCTTCTTGACCTCGTGATGGGGCGGCGACCCTGCCCCGATCCGGCCCTGCAGCCGCTTTTGCAACGACTGAAGGCCGCCTAGGCGGCCCACTGGGAGACACGCATGGAAGCCAAAGGCAAGGCGACGCTGACCTACGACGACGGCAAGACCCTGGAGATGCCCGTCTACGGCGGCACGATAGGACCGGACGTGATCGACATCCGCGCCCTGTACGGAAAGACCGGGAAGTTCACCTACGACCCGGGCTTCCTGTCGACGGCCAGCTGCAGCTCGAAGATCACCTACATCGACGGCGACGCGGGAGTCCTCATGTACCGGGGCTACCCCATCGAGCAGCTCGCCCAGCACTGCGACTTCCTCGAGGTCTGCTACCTGCTCCTGAGGGGTGAACTCCCGAAGGCGGCGCAGAAGACGGAGTTCGACCGCACCGTCACCGTCCACACGATGGTGCACGAGCAGCTGGCCCGCCTGTACCAGGGCTTCCGCCGCGACTCGCATCCGATGGCGGTGATGGTGGGCGTCGTCGGCGCGCTCTCCGCCTTCTATCACGACTCGCTCGACATCAACAACCCGGATCACCGCGAGATCTCGGCCTTCCGGCTCATCGCGAAGCTGCCGACCATCGTCGCCATGGCCTACAAGTACAACATGGGCCAGCCGTTCATGTACCCGAAGAACAACCTCGACTACACCTCGAACTTCATGCGCATGATGTTCGGCGTGCCGGCCGAGGAGTACGAGGTGAACCCGGTCCTGGTGCGCGCGCTCGACCGCATCCTCATCCTGCACGCGGACCACGAGCAGAACGCGTCGACCTCGACGGTGAGGCTGGCCGGCTCCTCCGGCGCCAACCCCTTCGCCTGCATCGCCTCCGGCATCGCCTGCCTGTGGGGCCCGGCCCACGGCGGCGCCAACGAGGCGGCGCTGCAGATGCTGATGGACATCCAGAAGGAAGGCGGTGTCGCCAAGCTCGGCGAGTTCGTGAGCAAGGTGAAGGACAAGAACTCCGGCGTGAAGCTGATGGGCTTCGGCCATCGCGTGTACAAGAACTACGACCCGCGGGCGAAGCTCATGCAGGAGACCTGCCGCGAGGTGCTCGACGAGCTGGGCCTGCACGACGACCCGCTCTTCAAGCTCGCAATGGCGCTGGAGAAGGTGGCTCTGGAGGACGACTACTTCGTCTCGCGCAAGCTGTATCCGAACGTCGACTTCTACTCGGGCATCGTGCAGCGCGCCATGGGCATCCCCGTATCCATGTTCACCTGCATCTTCTCGCTCGCCCGCACCGTCGGCTGGATCGCGCAGTGGAACGAGATGATCTCGGACCCCGAGCTGAAGATCGGCCGCCCGCGCCAGCTCTACAACGGCGCCACCAAGCGCGACGTCGTGCCGCTCGCCAAGCGCGGCTGATCGCGCCCCGAACCCGCCACACGAGGCCTCCACATGTCGAGCGTCATGAAGCAGTTCGAAGCCTCCTCGCACCTCTTCGGCGCCAACGCGCCGTTCGTCGAGGAGCTCTACGAGCGCTACCTCCGGGACCCGGCCTCGGTCGCCCCGGAATGGCGCGCGCAGTTCGACGCCTGGCAGGCCTCGGGTGGCGGCAAGGACGTCGCCCACACCCCCGTCATCGAAGCCTTCGCGGCGGCCGCCAGGCGCGGCCCGCTCGCCGCCCCCACCTCGGTGGCGGCGGACGACGAGAAGCAGATGAAGGTGCTCATGTTCATCCGCGCGCACCGCACGACGGGTTCCCACTATTCCAACCTCGACCCGCTCAAGCGCATGGACCACGTGTCCGTGCCGGAGCTCGAGCTCTCCTACTACGGCCTGGGCGAGGCGGACCTCGACACGGTCTTCGCTATGGGTTCCTTCGGCAACCGCGGCGAGAGGAAGACCCTGCGCGAGATCGTCGCCATGGTGCGCAAGACCTACTGCGACACCATCGGCGTCGAGTACATGTACCTCTCGTCGATGGAGGAGAAGCGCTGGCTGCGCGAGCGCTTCGAGGGCACGCTCTCCACCCCCAGCCTCAACGAGCGGCAGAAGCGCTTCCTCCTCGAGCGCCTCACCGCCTCGGAGACGCTGGAGCGCTACCTGCACACCCGGTACGTCGGCCAGAAGCGCTTCTCGGGCGAGGGCGGCGAGAGCCTCGTGCCCATGCTCGACATCCTCATCGAGGAGGCCGGCGCGCAGGGCGCGAAGGAGGTGGTGATCGGCATGGCCCACCGCGGCCGCCTCAACGTGCTGGTCAACAACCTGGGCAAGATCCCCGCCGACCTCTTCTCGGAGTTCGAGGGCAAGAAGGCCGCCGAGCTCGCCGCCGGCGACGTGAAGTACCACCAGGGCTTCTCCTCGGACATCCAGACGCCGGGCGGCTCGGTGCACCTCACGCTCGCGTTCAACCCTTCGCACCTGGAGATCGTGAACCCGGTGGTGGAGGGGTCCGTCCGCGCGCGCCAGCACCGCCGCGGCGACTTCAAGGGCGAGCAGGTGATGCCGCTCCTCATCCACGGGGATGCCGCCTTCGCGGGGCAGGGCGTCGTGATGGAGACGCTCGCGCTGTCGCAGACGCGCGGCTACAAGACGGGCGGCACCGTGCACGTCATCGTGAACAACCAGATCGGCTTCACGACCTCGGACACGCGCGACACGCGCTCCTCGCTCTACTGCACGGGCATCGCCAAGATGGTCGAGGCGCCCGTCTTCCACGTGAACGGCGACGACCCCGAGGCGGTGGCGATGGTGGCGAAGATCGCCCTCGACTACCGCAACAGGTTCAAGAAGGACATCGTGATCGACATGGTGTGCTTCCGCCGGCTGGGCCACAACGAGCAGGATGAGCCCTTCGTCACCCAGCCGCTCATGTACAAGCGCATCGCGCAGCACCCCGGCACCCGCAAGCTCTACGCCGACAAGCTGGAGAAGGAGGGCCTCATCGCCCCGGGCTTCGCCGACGAGCTGGTCACGAGCTTCCGGGCGAAGCTCGACGAGGGCAAGCCCACCAACCCCAAGATCCTCTACGGCCTGAAGCACGCGCTGGCGGTCGACTGGGCGCCCTACGTGAACGTCGAGTGGCGCCGGCCCGCCGACACCGCGGTGCCGCTCGCGAGGCTCAAGCAGCTCGCCGTGCGCCTCACGGACATCCCGTCCAACTTCAAGCTCCACCCGACCGTCGAGCGCCTGCTCGCCGGCCGGCGCGAGATGGGCCAGGGCAAGGCGCCCCTCGACTGGGGCATGGCCGAGAACCTCGCCTACGCCTCGCTCGTGGACGAGGGGCACCCGGTGCGCCTGTCGGGCCAGGACAGCGGCCGCGGCACCTTCGCGCACCGCCACGCCGTGCTCCACGACCAGAACCGCGAGAAGTACGACCAGGGCGCCTACCTGCCGCTCCAGCACATCCGCGAGGGGCAGGCGAGCTTCCTCGTGATCGACTCGCTGCTCTCGGAGGAGGCGGTGCTGGGCTTCGAGTACGGCTACGCCACGGCCAACCCCTTCGAGCTGGTGATCTGGGAGGCCCAGTTCGGCGACTTCGCCAACGGGGCCCAGGTCGTGATCGACCAGTTCATCGCCTCGGGCGAGGCGAAGTGGGGGCGCCTGTGCGGCCTCACGATGCTGCTTCCGCACGGCTACGAGGGGCAGGGCCCGGAGCACTCGTCGGCGCGCCTGGAGCGCTACCTGCAGCTTTGCGCCGAGCACAACATCCAGGTCTGCGTGCCCTCGACGCCGGCCCAGTTCTTCCACATGCTGCGCCGGCAGATGCTGCGCCCGATGAGGAAGCCCCTCATCGTGATGACGCCCAAGAGCCTGCTGCGGCGCAAGGAGTCGACCTCCGCGCTCGAGGAGCTCGCCACGGGCGGCTTCCAGTGCGTGATCGCCGACCCGGCGAAGCCCGCGCCGAAGAAGGTGAAGCGCATGGTGTTCTGCTCGGGCAAGGTCTTTTTCGACATCGCCGCCGAGCGCGACAAGCGCGGCATCGAGGACGTCGCGGTGGTGCGCCTCGAGCAGCTCTACCCGTTCCCGCACGCGGACTTCGCCGAGCAGGTCGCGCTCTACCCCAACGCGAAGAGCGTGGTGTGGGCGCAGGAGGAGCCGGCCAACCAGGGCGCGTGGCACCGCATCCAGCACTACCTGCTGGAGCACCTGCGGCCCGACCAGGCCCTCACCGCGGCGCAGCGCAAGTCCTCGGCCTCGCCGGCGGTGGGCTACCTCGCGCTGCACAACCAGCAGCAGAAGGAAATCATCGACGCGGCCCTCACGCTGGACGCCGCGCCCTCCAAGAAGGCCGGGGCCTGACACCCGCCGCTTCCACGCCAAAGGAAACGACATGCAAGTCGAAGTGAAGGTGCCCCAGCTGTCCGAGAGCGTCTCGGAAGCCACGCTCGTCGCCTGGCACAAGAAGGTGGGCGACGCGGTCAAGCGCGACGAGAACCTGATCGACATCGAGACCGACAAGGTCGTGCTCGAGACGCCGGCGCCGGCCGACGGCGTGATCGCGAGGATCGTCAAGGCGGACGGCGAGACGGTGACCTCGGGCGAGGTGCTCGCGGTGATCGACACGGCGGGCGCCGCGGCGAACGTCGCCCCTGCGGTGGACCCGGCGCTCGCGGGCAAGTCCGCGGCGTCGGCGCCGGCGGGAAAGGCCGCCTCGCCCTCGGCGGCCAAGCTTGCCGCGGAGAAGGGCGTCGACACCGCCGCGATCGCCGGTTCGGGCCGCGACGGGCGCGTGACCAAGGGCGACGTGCTGTCCGCCCCGGCCGGTGCAGCCGCTTCCGCAACCGCACCTGCGCCCGCGGCCGCGCCCGCGCAGGCAGCCCGGCCCGCACCCGCCGCCGTGACGTTGCCGAGCGGCAACCGCCCCGAGCAGCGCGTGCCGATGTCGCGCCTGCGCGCGCGCGTGGCCGAGCGGCTCGTGCAGTCGCAGTCGACCGCCGCGATCCTCACGACCTTCAACGAGGTCAACATGGCGCCGGTGATGGAGCTGCGCAGCCGCTACAAGGACCGCTTCGAGAAGGAGCACGGCGTGAAGCTCGGCTTCATGTCCTTCTTCGTGAAGGCGGCGGTGGCGGCACTGCGCAAGTTCCCGGTGGTGAACGCCTCCATAGACGGCAACGACATCGTCTACCACGGCTACTTCGACGTCGGCATCGCGGTGGGCAGCGAGCGCGGCCTCCTGGTGCCGATCCTGCGCAACGCCGACCAGATGTCGATCGCGGACATCGAGAAGGCCATCGCCGACTTCGGCAAGCGCGCCAAGGACGGCAAGATCACCCTGGAGGAGCTCACGGGCGGCACCTTCTCCATCTCCAACGGCGGCGTGTTCGGCTCGATGCTCTCCACCCCCATCATCAACCCGCCGCAGAGCGCCATCCTGGGCGTCCACGCCACCAAGGAACGCGCCGTCGTCGAGAACGGGCAGGTGGTGGTCCGGCCGATGAACTACCTCGCGCTCTCCTACGACCACCGCATCATCGACGGGCGCGAAGCCGTGCTCTCGCTGGTGGCCATCAAGGACGCCCTCGAGGATCCGGCCCGGCTCCTGCTGGACGTCTAGGGGCCGCCGATTGGCGCGCCGCCGCAAATGGAAGCCCGCGACGCTCCTGCGCCGCGCGTTCTTCTTCGTGCTGGGGTCGCTCCTCGTGGGCTTCCTGGCCGTCCTCTTCCAGCAGTCGCTGGGCCTCTACCTGCCCAGGCACTTCGCCGTGTCGCTCGCGGTGGGCCTGGCGGTGGCCGTCACCTTCTGGCTGCTCGGGGCCCTCAAGCACCCGCCGATGTTCCTGAAGAACGTGCACCCGCTTGCCGCCGGCCTGTGTGCCGGGCTCGGCGTGCACATTGCCCGGTTCTGGCTGCGCTAGTGTGGCGCTTCGCGCTTTGTAAGGCGCTCAACGCCGATGAACGCCGATGAAGGCACGCCGATGAACGCCGATCATCCGGAGTCGGACCGAAAAGTGGAACCCGAATCACAACGCCGCGACCGCAACCCTTGACATCACCAGGACATGACTCGTCGGCGTTCATCGGCGTGCCTTCATCGGCGTTCATCGGCGTTGACCGCCTTACCCCGCGCGTAGCGCGGCAGCCACAAGCCAAATCAAACGAATGAAATCGCCATGACCCAGACCTTCGACGTCGTCGTGATCGGTGCCGGTCCCGGCGGGTACATCGCCGCGGTCCGCGCCGCCCAGCTCGGACTCAAGACCGCCTGCATCGAGGGGTGGAGGAACCCGAAGGGCGAGCTCGCCCTGGGCGGGACCTGCCTCAACGTGGGCTGCATACCCTCGAAGGCGCTGCTCGCGTCCTCGGAGGAGTTCGAGAAGGTAACGCACCACCTGGACGAGCACGGCATCGCGGTGTCGGGGGCGAAGATCGACATCGGGCGCATGCAGGCCCGCAAGGACGCCATCGTCACGAAGATGACGAAGGGCATCGAGTTCCTCTTCAAGAAGAACAAGATCACCTGGCTGCAGGGCTTCGGGCGCTTCGCGGCCGCCGGCGACCTGTACACCATCGAGGTGGCCAACGGCGCGAAGGTCGAGACGGTGCAGGCGAAGCACGTCATCGTCGCCACCGGCTCCAAGGCGCGCCACCTGCCCAACGTGCCGGTGGACAACGCGGCGATCTGCGACAACGAGGGCGCGCTCGCCTTCGCCGCGGCGCCCAAGCGCCTGGGCGTCATCGGCGCGGGCGTCATCGGGCTGGAGCTGGGCAGCGTCTGGCGCCGGCTGGGGGCGGAAGTCACGGTGCTCGAGGCGCTGCCCGTGTTCCTGGGCGCCTGCGACGAGGCGGTGCAGAAGGAGGCGTGGAAGGTCTTCACCAAGGGGCAGGGCCTCAACATCCGCCTCGGCGTGAAGATCGAGAAGGTGACGGTGAGGAAGACCGGCGTGCTCGTCGAGTACACGGACGACAAGGGGCTCGCCCAGAAGCTCGAGTGCGACAGGCTCGTGGTCTCCGTGGGGCGCATCCCCAACACCGACGGCCTCGGCGCGGTGAACGTGGGGCTCAAGGTCGACGAGCGCGGCTTCGTGGAAGTCGATTCCCACTGCCGGACGAACCTCCCCAACGTCTTTGCCATCGGCGACGTGGTGCGCGGGCCGATGCTCGCGCACAAGGCCGAGGACGAGGGCGTGATGGTCGCCGAGCTCATCGCCGGCCAGAAGCCGCACATCGACTACGACTGCATCCCGTGGATCATCTACACCTCTCCCGAGGTCGCCTGGGTGGGCATGACGGAGCAGAAGGCGAAGGCCGACGGAATCACCGTGAGGACGGGGCAGTTCCCGTTCGCGATCAACGGCCGCGCGCTGGGCACGGGCCAGTCGCAGGGCTTCGTGAAGATCGTGGCCGACGCGGCCACCGACCGCGTCCTGGGCGTGCACATCGTCCACGCCCACGCCTCCGACCTCATCCAGGAGGCGGTGACGGTGATGGAGTTCAAGGGCGCGGCCGAGGACATCGCGCGCATCTGCCACGGGCACCCGACGCTCTCCGAGGTGGTGCGCGAGGCCGCGCTCGCAGTCGACAAGCGCTCGCT
>JAMPXV010000081.1 GCA_023700985.1 Lysobacter sp. | reverse complement strand
CCGTCTTTTCGATGCGCTGATCCAAAAGTGCCCGAATAGACCGGTTCTGTAGAACCGTCCCACTTTCACTGCAGAACCGTCCCAATCAAGGGACCTGACCCCTTTTTCTACAGCCGCCCGCCGGGCGTCAGCCCGAAGAAGTACGATCCGACGAGGACCAGGAAGACGACGAGGGACAGGACGATGCGCACCGTGAGCGCCACGACCGCGCGGTTCGAGTCCCCCTTGTCGCGGTAGACGAAGAACAGCCCCGAGAACAGGCTCGCGACGACGGCGATGAGCAGCACGATGACGACGATTTTCATGGCGCGATGGCGCGCGGGTACGGCCCGCGACCGCACATTCTACGCCCCCGGCGGGGGCCGGGCCCGGTGAGGATCGCCGGGTTCGACTTCACGCCGCGCGCGGTGCCCACGGTGGCCGCCCTCGTCATGTTCGCGCTCACCTTCTCGCTTGGCCGGTGGCAGGCGAACCGGGCCGAGGAGAAGACCGGCCGCCAGGCCCTGCTGGAGTCGCGGGTGGCCGAGGGGCCGCTCACGCTCACCGGCAGCGTGCGCTCGGCGGAGGACCTGCTCTTCCGCCGCGTGCGTGCCGAGGGGCGCTTCGTGCCCGCCGGCCAGGTCTTCATCGACAATCGCATCCACGGCGGACGCGCCGGCTTCCACGTGCTGACGCCGCTCGCGCTGAAGGGGGACGGCCCGCTCGTCCTCGTGAACCGCGGCTGGATCGCGCGCTCGTCCGCCTACCCGGCGCCGCCCGACGTGCCCGTGCCCGCGGGCGAGCAGGCCGTCGAGGGGCTCGCGACCATCCCGTCGACGCGGTTCCTCGAGCTCTCGGGGAATACCGTCGCCGGCGCCGTGTGGCAGAACCTTTCGATCGAGCGCTACGCCCGGCAGGCGGGGCGCGAGGTGCTGCCGGTGGTGGTGCTGGCCGCCGCGCCGGCCCCGGGGCTGGCCGCCGTCTCGGAAAAGCCCGATGCGGGCATCGCGAAGCACCAGGAATACTCCCTTACCTGGTTCTCCCTGGCCGCGACGGTGGTCGCGCTGTGGGTGGGCCTCAACCTGAGAAGGGCGCGGCCGTGATCGCCAACGCACGCCTCAAGCTCGTCGTGATCATGGCCCTCTTCGCCCTGCCGATCGCGGCCTCGCTCGTGACCTACCACTTCTTCCGTCCCGAGGCGACGGGCAACTACGGCGAGCTCCTCGCGCCGGCGCCGATCACCACGGCGCAGTTCCGGCGCACCGGCGGCGGCGCCTTCCGGTTCGGCGAGCTGCGCGGCAGGTGGGTGCTGATCGCCTCGGACTCGGGCGCCTGCCCCGAGTCCTGCGTGGCCAAGCTCACGCTCATGCGGCAGGTGCGCCTCATGGTGGGGCGCAATGCCGGGCGCATCGAGCGGGTGTTCGTCGCCGACGACACGGTGGCGCTCGCGGCCGAGGCGCTGGCCCCTTTCGAGGGAACGGTCGCCATCACCCCGCCCACCGGGACCGCGCTCCCGATCGCGCCCGTGAACGACCGCGCGCACCTCTACCTGGTCGACCCGCTGGGCAACGTGATGATGCGCTTCCCGGCGAGCGCGGAGCCGCGGCGCATGCAGAAGGACCTGGAGCGGCTGCTCAAGGCCTCCCAGATCGGGTAGCAAGGGTTTATCACCCCCGAATCCCGCGGACCGCGGCGCCGGGAACGGTATAATTGCCGACCCGCCGCGAGAGCGCGGCCAGCGGGCAAGGACCAAGGCGGCCATGCGAAGGAACACCCAACGATGACGGCACACGCGATCCAGGGCGTGGCGGACGTGCTCGGCCAGTTCTGGCACCTCACCAAGCCGCGCGTCGTCTCGCTCATCGTCTTCACGGCGGTGATCGGCATGTTCCTCGCCGCGCCGGGGCTTCCCCCCGCGGTGCCCCTGGTCTACGGGACGGTCGGCATCGCGCTCGTGGCGGGCGCGGCCGCCGCGTTCAACTGCCTGGTGGAGCAGAAGTTCGACGCGGTGATGGCGCGCACGCGCGGGCGGCCCACGGTGATGGGCTCGATCACGACCGCGCAGATCCTGCTCATGTCGGGCGCGGTCGGCGGGCTGGGGCTCGCCATCCTCTGGCACGCCGTGAACCCGCTCACGATGTGGCTCACGCTCGCCACCTTCGTGGGCTACGCGATCGTGTACACGATCGTCCTCAAGCCGGCCACGCCCCAGAACATCGTGATCGGCGGCGCCTCCGGGGCGATGCCGCCCGTGCTCGGCTGGGCGGCGATCACCGGCGACGTGACCTACCAGCCGCTGCTGCTCTTCCTCATCATCTTCGCGTGGACGCCGCCGCACTTCTGGGCGCTCGCCCTCTACCGGCGCCGCGAGTACGAGCGCGCGGGCATCCCCATGCTCCCGGTGACCCACGGCGAGGCCTTCACGCGGCTGCACCTGCTGCTCTACACGCTGATCCTGGTGGCCACGACGCTGCTGCCCTTCGCCACGGGCATGGCCGGGAACTTCTACCTGGGCGCGGCGCTGGTCCTGGACGCGGTTTTCCTGGTCTACGCGGTGGCCATCTACGTGAGCTACACGGACTCGCTCGCGAAGCGCACCTTCCGCTACTCCATCTTCTACCTCGCGGTCCTCTTCGCCGCGCTGATGGTCGACCACTACCTGCCGCTGCTTTTCCGGCCATGAGGCGCCGCGATCTCATCGGCCTGGCGCTCGCCGCGTTCGCCACGGCAGGGTGCGACAAGCTCATGCCGTCGTCCAGGACGTTCAACGGCGTGGACATCACGGGGTCGGACCTGGGGCCGGATTTCCGCCTCACCGACCACAACGGCAAGGAGCGCACGCTGGCCGACTTCCGCGGCAAGGCGGTGGCGCTCTTCTTCGGCTACACGCACTGCCCCGACGTCTGCCCGACGACACTTTCCGACATGGCCAACGCCGTGAAGCTCCTGGGGCCCGACGGGCAGCGCGTGCAGGTGATCTTCGTGACCGTCGACCCGAAGCGGGACACCCCGCAGCTGCTGAAGAACTACGTGCCCGCCTTCAACCCGACCTTCCTCGCGCTCTACGGCGACGCCCCGGCGACCGCCAGGGTGACGAAGGACTTCAAGATCTACGCGGCCGAGCGCCCGGGCAAGACGCCCGAGTCCTACACCGTGGACCACTCCGCGCAGACGCTCGTCTTCGACACCCGCGGCAAGCTCAGGCTGATGCTCCCGTACGGCACGCCGGGCGACAAGATCGCCTCGGACCTGAAGATCCTCCTCAACTCCTAATCTGATTACTTTCGGGGATCAGGAGCTCGCCGAGCGTGACGTTCGTGAAGGCGTGAAAGTAATCAGATTAGGAAAACTGATCTGATTACGCAGGGCGGTCAGCGCAGCGCGGCGAGGCTGCCCTTCATCTTCTGGAGAGCCTTCGCCTCGATCTGGCGGATGCGCTCGGCGGACACGCCGAACTCGTCGGCGAGATCGTGCAGGGTCTTCGACTCGCCTTCGGCCGCGAGCCAGCGGGCCTGGACGATGCGGCGGCTGCGCTCGTCGAGCGAGGCGAGCGCGCGGGCGAGCCCCTCCGTCTCCAGGCTCTCGGCCTGGCGGCGCTCGGCGATCTCCGCCGGGCCTTCGGCGGCGTCGGCCAGGAAGGCGATCGGGCCGGGGCGATCGTCGCCGTCCTCGGGGGAGGGGTCGATCGCGATGTCGTGGCCCTGCAGGCGCTTCTCCATCTCCACCACGTCGCTTTCCTTGACGTCGAGCGTCTTCGCGATGGTGGCGACCTCGGTCGGGTTCAGGGTGGCGCTGGAGGTCTTGAGGCTGCGCAGGTTGAAGAAGAGCTTCCTCTGCGCCTTGGTCGTCGCGACCTTCACGAGCCGCCAGTTGCGCAGGATGTATTCGTGGATCTCCGCCTTGATCCAGTGGATGGCGAACGACGCGAGGCGCACGCCGCGCTCCGGGTCGAAGCGGCGCACGGCCTTCATGAGACCGACGTTGCCTTCCTGGATGAGGTCGGCCTGCGGCAGCCCGTAGCCCATGTAGTTGCGCGCCACGGCCACGACCAGTCGCAGGTGCGAGAGGACCAGGTCGCGGGCGGCGGAAAGGTCTTCCGTGTCGCGAAGGCGGCGGCCGAGCTCCACCTCGCGTTCCACGCTCAGGAGCGGGACCGCGTTCACGGCCTGGACATAGCCTTCCAGGCTGGAAATGGGCGAAAGGACGGGCAGCGTTGCAGCAGTCATCAGGTCATCCTCCTAGCCGGAAATTTTAGCACTCGATGCGTTGGAGTGCTAACACCGGCCCCGGGTTCCCGGTCAGGAGCGCGCCGAGAAGCGCCTGAGTTCCCTCGAGACGGAGAGCCACGCCCCGGTGATGCCGAGCAGGGCCACGCCGAGCACGATCCAGGAGGCGGCGCTCAGGTCGATGAAACCTATTTTTATTTCATAGGCATAGCTTGAAGTGAGCGCTAACAGCTCGGCGTTCAGCCAGGCCACCACGAGGGCGGCGAGCCCCACCGCGGCCAGCCCGGCCGCCAGCCCCTGCAGCAGGCCGTGATAAAGGAAGGGGCGGCGGACGTCGGCAGCCGTCGCGCCGATGAGCTGGCTCACCTCGATCTCCTCCTTCATCGTGACCACCTGCAGGCGGATCAGGTGCCCGACGATGAAGAGCACCGCGGCGGCCAGGACGAGGGCGAGCCCGGCCAGGGCCCGCTCCGCGAACCGCGTCCACTGCGAGACCTTCTCGGCCCACTCGAACTCCGCCGAGACCTGCTCGACCGCGGGCAACTTCGACCACTGGGCCCGCGCGGCGGCGAGCCGCGGCGCCTCGCTCGTCCGCGTGCGCACGGAAAACGCGTGCGGCAGCGGGTTGCTCTCCATGTTCGCCAGGAGCTCGGCCAGGTGCGAGGTGGCCTTCAGCTCCTCGAGGGCCTTCGCGCGCGGCACGAACCGCACCGAGGCCGTTTCCGGATGGGCCTTGAGGGCCGCCTCGACCCGGCGCACGTCCTCGTCGGTCGCGTCGAGGGCGAGGAAGACGTTCACGTGCGGGTCGGTGTCGAGCCCGGAAGTGGCGCGCGACACGCTGTGCACCAGCGTCGAGGCGAGGATGGGCAGTGCCACCGCCAGCCCGATGACGGCGACGGCCACCGCGCTCGCCAGCGGCTGCGACGCGATGCGCCGGGCGGCATCTCCCAGCGCGATCCGGTGCAGGCGCAGCCAGGCGCTCATGGGACGAGCTGCCCGTTGGCGATGGCGAGCCGCCGGCCCCCGAGCAGGGAGAGCGAGGACTCGTCGTGGGTCGAGAGCAGCACCGTGACGCCCACGCGGTTGAAGGAGACGAAGAGGTCGAGGATCGCCCGCGAGGACTGCGCGTCGAGGTTGCCCGTGGGCTCGTCGGCCACGAGGATGGCCGGACGGTTCACGATGGCGCGCGCGATGCAGACGCGCTGCTGCTCGCCGCCGGAAAGCGCGATCGGCATCGCCTTCTCCCGGCCGAGGAGCCCCACCTTGTCGAGGGCGGCCCGGATCCGGCGGCCCGCATCGTCGGCGCCCGCCCCGGCGATGCGAAGCGGCAGGGCCACGTTGTCCCACACCGGCCGGTCGAAGAGCAGCTTGTGGTCCTGGAAGACGAAGCCGATGTGGCGGCGCAGGACGGCCAGTGCGGTCTCGCCCAGCGAGGAGAGGTTCTGCCCGTTCACCACGACGCTGCCGCGCGTGGCGCGCTCGATGCCCGAGGCGACCTTCAGCAGGGTGGACTTGCCGGCGCCCGAGTGCCCCGTCACCACGACCAGCTCGCCCGCGCCCACCTCGAGGGTGACGTCGCGCAGCGCCTCGTGACCGTCGGGGTAGCGCTTGGCGACCGCGGAGAACTGGATCATCCGAACAGCGCGTCCACGAACTCGGCCGCGACGAAGGGGCGCAGGTCGTCGGGCTTCTCGCCGATGCCGATGAAGCGGATGGGTACGGGGTGCTCGCGGGCGATGGCCGCCAGGGCCCCGCCCTTGGCCGTGCCGTCGAGCTTGGTCACGATGAGGCCGGTGAGGGCCAGCGCCGCGTCGAAGGCCTTCACCTGCGCCACCGCGTTCTGCCCGGTGTTCGCGTCCAGCACCAGCCAGGTCTCGTGCGGCGCGGTGGGGTCGGCCTTGGCGATGACGCGCTTCACCTTGCGGATCTCCTCCATGAGGTTCAGCTGCGTCGGCAGGCGCCCGGCCGTGTCGGCGAGCACCACGTCGATGCCCTTGGCCTGCGCGGACTGGATGGCGTCGAAGATGACGGCCGCCGAGTCGCCCCCTTGCTGCGAGATGACGGTGACGCCGTGGCGCGCGCCCCAGGACTGGAGCTGCTCGCGGGCGGCGGCACGGAAAGTGTCGCCCGCCGCGAGCAGCACCGTCCGGCCCTGCGACTGGAACATCTTCGTGAGCTTGCCGATGGTGGTCGTCTTCCCCGCGCCGTTCACCCCCGCGAGGAGGATCACGAACGGCCGGGGCCTCTCCTCGGGAAGCGGCCTTTCCAGGGGTGCCAGGAGCGCGGCGAGGGCCGCCCGAAGCTCGGCCTCGAGCTGCGCGCCGTCCTCGAGGCGCTTGTCGTGCGCGGCCCTGCGCAGGCTCGCGATCAGGTGCGTGGTCGCGTGCACGCCCACGTCGGCGGCGAGGAGCTGGGCCTCCAGGGCCTCGTAGAGCGCCTCGTCGATCTGCGGATGCGCGCGGAATACGCCGGCGACCTTCTTCAGGCGATCGCCCGTGAGGGCGAGGCCGCGCTTCAGGCGGGACTTCCAGTCGGACGCGGCGTTGTCGTCCGGTTTCTTGGATCCGAGGGAGAACATGGGCTGCGGCCCGGAGCGCCGCGAGGGGAAGAGTCGCGATTATTTTACGGTATCATCGCCCGCGATGACCGCCGCGCGCCGCATCTCGAGCGAGACGAAGCCAGGCCGCACCGGCGCCGGCGCCAACCGCCTTCGCATCGTCGGCGGGCTCTGGCGCAGCCGAATCGTGCGCTTTCCCGATGCCGCGGGCCTTCGCCCGACGCCCGACCGGGTCCGCGAGACGCTCTTCAACTGGCTGGGGCAGCGCCTCGCGGGGCTCGCGTGCGTGGACCTCTTCGCGGGAAGCGGCGCCCTGGGCTTCGAGGCGCGCTCGCGCGGCGCCGGGCGCGTGGTGCTGGTCGAGCGGGACCGCCGCGTCTGCGACCAGCTCCGGCGTTCGGCGCAGGAGCTGGGCGGCGGCGAGGGCGTGGAGGTGGTGAACGCGGACGCGATCGCATGGCTCGCGGTCCCCGGCGAGCGCTACGATGTCGCTTTCGTGGACCCGCCCTACGCCTCGGGCCTCGCGGTACCCGCGCTCGCGGCGCTGGAGCCGCGGCTGAAGCCCGGCGCGCGCGTCTACGTCGAGGCGCCCACCGCGCTGGAGGCGCCATCGCCCGCCTGGACCCGGCTGCGCGAGGGTTCCGCGGGGGCGGTCCGCTTCGCGCTCTACGAATTCGCCGGCGACTCCGGCCCCGAATCCCCACAGGAAGGCAGGCCATGACCATCAAGCGCGCCGTGTATCCCGGCACCTTCGACCCCATCACCAACGGCCACGAGGACCTCGTCCAGCGCGCCTCGCGGCTCTTCGACGAGGTGATCGTGGGCGTGGCCCACAGCCAGGCGAAGCGCCCCTTCTTCTCGCTGGAGGAGCGCGTGCGACTCGCGCAGGACGTGCTGGCCGTCTACCCCAACGTGAAGGTCCTCGGCTTCGCCGGGCTGCTCTCGGAGTTCGTCCGCGAGCACCAGGCGGGCGTGATCCTGCGCGGCCTGCGGGCCGTCTCCGACTTCGAGTACGAGTTCCAGCTCGCCGGCATGAACCGGACGCTCGCGCCGGGGGTGGAGACGCTCTTCCTCACGCCGTCGGACCGCTACCTCTTCCTGTCGGCCACGATCGTGCGCGAGATCGCGGTGCTGGGCGGCGACATCGCGGCCTTCGTGCACCCGATCACCGCCGAGCGCATCCGCGAGAAGATCGGGCGCCCCGGCGCGATCGAGTGAGAAGGCCGCCATGGCGCTGATGATCACCGACGCCTGCATCAACTGCGACGTATGCGAGCCCGAGTGCCCCAACGGCGCCATCTCGGCGGGCATCGAGATCTACGTGATCGACGCGGACAAGTGCACGGAGTGCGTCGGGCACTTCGACGCCCCGCAGTGCCGCGAGGTCTGCCCGGTGGACTGCATCCCGCTCGACCCCGAGCGGGTGGAGTCGCAGGAGGAGCTGCGCGCGAAGTACGAGAGGCTGGTCGCGGCCGGGGTCGCCAGGGCGCCCGGCTAGCGCGGCGGAGGAAAGCTGCCCTCGGCGCCGAGCAGCCGCGCCATCCGGCTGTCGTGCGACTCCCACTCGTCGGCCAGCCGCTCGCAGTCGCGCAGGAACCCCTGCAGGTCCTCGACACGCTCCACCAGGCCCGACTCCGCGTCGCGGATGCGCGCCATGCCCTCGATGCGGCTGTTGGCCTGGTCCTGGAAAGTGCGCACCTGCGCCTCCAGCGGGCGGATGAACGAGTTCATCCACGTGCGCACCTCGCGGTCGGCGATCTCGAACACGTGGACCGCCTTGAGCGCGACGGTGTCGAAGAAGAGCCCCGCGAGCGCCCGGCGGCCGCGCATGAGCAGGCTCGAGGCGCTGCGGAAGTCGCGCGAGCAGTGCTCCTCCAGGCGGTCGAGCTCCAGCAGGAACCGGTCGGTCGAGAACGGGGCCAGTTCCACCGGCGACAGGCCCCATGAATCGGCGAAGCGCTGGTTCACGGTGGCCATCATGGCCTTCACCTCGCCGATCACCTCGATGGCCCGCGTGATGCGCCCGCGGACGTCCGTGAAGTAGCCGTCCACCGCCGCGCCGATGCCGGCGCTGAAGACGGTCGCCAGCAGCGCGGCGCGCGCGCGGATGCCGGCCTCGCGCGCGGAGTTCGGGTCCAGGAGCAGCGCCAGCTCGTCGGCGTGGCGGTTGTGCACCGCGCGCAGGCCCGCCAGCGCCGTGCGCGCGTCCTCGATGCGGGTGCGCTCGTCGGCGGCCTTGCGGCCGAGCGACTCGACGAGCTTCTGGTTCCTGCCCTGCAGCGCCCCGAGCTCGCCCACCTGCTCCTCCACGAACGAGCGCCGGCTCTCCAGCAGGGCGAAGGACTCGGCCAGCAGGGTGCGCACTTCCGCCCGCACGGAGGTGGCGTGGTCCAGGCGGTGCGCCTGCACGAGACCGCGGGCGAGCGCCTGCTCCAGGCGGTAGACGCGGCTCTTCGCCACCGCGTCGCCGTCGCCCTGGATGCGGCCCTCCAGCCCCTGCCGGGCCGAGAGGGGGAAGACCTGCGTGGGGTCGATGCCCAGCGCCTCCGCGGTCGCGCGGACCTGGCGGTCGATCTCGTTGAGCACCTGCGTCTCGGACCTCGCGCCGTCGCGCAGCCCGTCGATCTTGTTGAGCGCCACGTAGCGCGTGTGGCCCTGGCCCTCCATGGGCTCGACGTGCTCGTGCCAGAGCGCGAGGTCGGTGGAGTTGACGCCGGGATCCACGGAGAGCACGAACACGACGGCGTCGGCCTCCTGCAGGCGGTGCAGCGTGAGCTCCGGCTCGGTGCCGAGCGCGTCGAGCCCCGGCGTGTCGAGGATCGTGAGCCCCATGGAGAGGAGCCGGTGCGGGAAGTTCACGATGGCGTAGCGCCAGCGCGGGATCTCGACGCGTCCCGTGGCGGCGCCGGGCAGCCCGAGGTGCTGCGCCTCGGCCGCGGTGACGCTCTGCGTCTCGCAGAGCACGTCGAACGCCTCCGCGAACCCCTCGGGCCGCGCGGGATCGAGCGCGACCTCCTTCCAGTCCGCGAACTCGGAGATGAACTCGCGCAGCGCCTTCGGGCTCTCGCGCGTCTCGATCGGCAGGACGCGGATGGAGGGCGGGTGCGACGGGTCGTGCAGGATCTCGGTGGGGCAGATCGTCGTGCGCCCCTCGCCGGAGGGCAGGAGGCGCACGCCGAGGTCGGCGAAGAAGAGCGCGTTGATGAGCTCGCTCTTGCCGCGCGAGACTTCCGCGACGAAGGCGATGCACAGCTGGTCCGAGGCGAGGCGCCGCTCGAGGTGGGCGATGCGCGCCATGGCGTTCTCGTCGCCGAGCCGGTGCACCAGGGCCCAGCGGCGCAGGTCCGCGAGGGCCGCGGCCGTCTCCTCGCGCCACTCCTTGAGGGAGGCGAGGCTGGGCTCGATGGCGTGGTGGTCCATGGCGGGGCGGCGCTCCTTCAGCGCTGGCAGGCGGGGCAGTAGAAGGTGGACCGGCCCGCCTGGCGCGCCACGCGCACGGGCGCGCCGCAGGCGGGGCAGGGCTCGCCCGCGCGGCCGTACACCGCGTACTCGAGCTGGAAGTGCCCCGGCGCGCCGTCGCTGCCGACGTAGTCGCGCAGCGTGCTGCCGCCCTTCGCGAGCGCCCGCGACAGGACCGCGCGCGACTCGGCCGCGAGCCGGTCCAGCCGTGGGCGCGAAATGCGCCCAGCGGGCCGCGACGGGTGGATGCGCGCGGCGAAGAGCGCCTCGTTCGCGTAGATGTTGCCGATGCCGGTGACCACGCGCGAATCCATGAGGAACTGCTTCACGGGCACGCGCCGGCCGTGCGCGGCCCGCCGCAGCCAAGCGCCGTCGAAGGCGCCGTCGAAGGGCTCCACGCCCAGGCTTTCCAGCAGCGCGTGCCGCTCCGGGTCCCTGACCCAGAGCACGGCGCCGAAGCGGCGCGGGTCGTTCAGGCGCACGATGTCGCCGCTGTCGAGCACGAGGTCCACGTGGTCGTGCCGGCGCACGGGGCGGTCCGGCGACACGACGGTGAGGTTGCCCGACATCCCGAGGTGGACGAGCAGGTGGCCGGCGCCGACGTCGAAGAGCAGGTACTTGCCGCGCCGCCGGATGGCGCTCACGGCTGCGCCGCGCAGCCGCCCGGCGAGGTCGCGCGGCACCGGCCAGCGAAGGCGCGGCTCGCGGACGACGACGTCGCGGATCCGGCGCCCCACGACACGGGGAACCAGACCCAGGCGGGTCGTCTCGACTTCGGGAAGTTCCGGCATCGGGGAGGGCGGGGCAGGTTTGCGGTCGATTATAAGGCTGCGGCCGGAAACGACCCCGGGATCCCGCGGTCATACCCTCGCGTCGCCCCGATGGACGGGTGGCCGAAAAGTTCTATGATGGGCGGGCGCGAAGGGCGCAATCACGCAAGGCGGGAGCGACGGTCGATGGCGAAGGGCATGGCGATTCTGGCGGTGGCACTGGTCGTGGGGGCGGCTTTCGCGCAGCCCGCGGCCGCGCAGCAGGGGCGGACTTCGCCCCCCAGCCGCGAGGCTGCCATGTTCGAGTTCCTCATGGCCGAAGTGGCCGCGCAGCGGGGAGACACGGGCGACGCCCTGGTCGCGATGGGGCGCCTGGCGCGCGAGCTGCGCGACCCGCTGGTGGCGCGCCGCGCCGCCGAGCTCGCCATCCGGGCACGGGCGGTTGAGCCCGCCCTCGACCTGGCGATCCTGCTGGTCGAGCTGGAGCCCGACTCCACGCTGGGGCGCGACCTCGTGGCCTCGCTCGTGGCCAGCCGCGGCGACGTGGAGAAGGCGCGCGAGTCCCTTGCGGCCTACGTCGAGGCGAGCCCCGTCAAGCCGCTGCTCTTCACGCAGCTCGCCTTCTACTTCGGCAAGTATTCCGACAAGGCCGCGGTGCTCGAGGCCACGCGCTCCATCGCGGCGCGCCACCAGAAGCTCGCGGAGGCGCACTACGCGGTGGGCGTGGCCGCGCTCGTCGCCAACCGGCTGGACCTCGCCAAGGCCGAGTCGAAGGTCACGCTCGAGATGAAGCCGGGCTGGGCGGAGGGAGCGATCCTGCACGCGCAGATCCTGCGCAAGGACGCGCCGGACGAAGTGATCCCCTTCTACCAGGGGTTCGCCGCGCGCCACCCCGATTCGAAGGAGGTCCGCCTGCAGCTCGCTCGCGAGCTCGCCACCGCGCGCCGCAACGAGGAGGCGCGGACGGAGTTCAAGGCGGTCGAGCGCCTCGCCACGTCGGACGCCCAGCTGCCCTATGCGATCGGGCTGCTCTCGCTGCAGCTCGAGGACGCGGCGGAGGCCGAGAGCGCCTTCCGCCGGGCCCTGGGCCTCGGCCACCCCGACCCCGGCGCGGTCTACCTGGGACTGGGCCAGGCCTCGGAGCTCGCCAAGCGCCCCGACGAGGCGCTCGACTGGTACCGGAGGGTCGAGGCGGGCGACTGGATGCGCGCGCAGATGCGCATCGCCACGCTCATCGCCAAGCGCGACGGCCTCGCGAAGGGCCGCGCCTACCTGCAGGGCGTGGAGCCGCGCACGCAGGAAGACCGCATCCAGATGGTCCAGATCGAGGCGCAGCTGCTGCGCGACGCCAAGGCGTGGCAGGACACCTATGAGGTCCTCACGCAGGCAGTCGAGCGCTTCCCGGAATCCTTCGAGCTCCTCTACGACCGCGCCATGGCCGCCGAGCGGCTCGACCGCCTCGACGTCCTCGAGTCCGACCTGCGCCGGGTGATCCAGCTCAAGCCCGACTACGCCCACGCCTACAATGCGCTCGGATACACGCTTGCCGACCGCACCGACCGGCTTGCGGAGGCCTACGAACTCATCAACCAGGCGCTGAAGCTCGCGCCGGACGACCCCTTCATCCTCGACAGCCTCGGCTGGGTGCAGTATCGGCGCGGCGAGCTCGCCGAGGCGCTCAAGAGCCTCACGAGCGCCTACCAGGCGCGCCCCGACCCCGAGATCGCGGCGCACCTCGGCGAGGTGCTGTGGAAGCTCGGCCGCCAGGAAGAGGCGAGCAAGCTCTGGAAGGCCGCGCTCACCAGGCACCCCGGCCACGAGACGCTGCTCGCGGTGATCCAGAAGTTCCAGCCCTGAGGGCCCGCGGCCCCCGACCCGTCCCGTGACCCGCCTCGCCCCGCTGGTTGCGCTGCTCCTCGCGGCTTGCGCCGCCGTGCCCCCCGCCCCGATCCCGCTCGACGGCCTTCCCCGCGCCTTCGAGATGACCGGGAGGTTGTCCGTCGCGCGGGCCGGGCAGGGGGAGATCCTGCGCCTGCGCTGGCGCCACGCCCCCGCCTCCGCCGCGTGGGTGCTCGCGACCCCCGTGGGCACGGAGGTGGCGCGGATCGAGCGGGAAGAGGCCGCGCTCACCGTCCATCGTCCCGGGGCCGCCCCGATTTCGGCGTCGAGCTTCGCGGAGCTCACGGAGAACCTGCTGGGCGCCGCCCTCGACGAGCGCCTTCTGGTGGCCTGGCTGCACGGGCGGCCGCTCGCGGGGCCCGCGGACTGGGCGGTGACGATCGACGAATCGCAGCGCATCGACGGCCAGGCGCTCGCCCGGCGCATCACGGCGTCGCAGGGAGACACCGTGGTGAAGCTGGTCGTGGATGGCTACCGCGCGGGCCCGGAGTAGGGCATGCAGCTCGCAGGCCCCGACTACCCCGCGCCCGCCAAGCTCAACCTCTTCCTGCACGTCGTGGGGCGGCGGGCCGACGGCTACCACCTGCTGCAGAGCGCCTTCGCCCTCATCGACGCCGCCGACCGCCTGCGCTTCGCGGTGCGGGAAGACGGCGGGATCCGGCGGGTGAGCGACCTGCCGGGGGTCGCGGCGGAGGCCGACCTGGTCGTGAGGGCCGCACGGCTCCTGAAGGAACACACCGGCACCGCGCTGGGCGCGGACATCGAGGTCGACAAGCGCCTTCCCCTGGGAGGGGGGGTGGGCGGGGGAAGCTCGGACGCGGCCACGACGCTCATCGCCCTCAACCGGCTCTGGGGGACAGGCGTCTCCCGGCCGGACCTGCAGTCGCTGGGCGCGCGCCTGGGGGCGGACGTGCCTTTCTTCGTCTTCGGGCGGAACGCCTGGGTCGAGGGGGTCGGCGAGCGCCTCACGCCCCTCGACCTGCCGCCGGCCTGGTACCTCGTCCTGGTGCCCCCCGTGGCGGTGCCCACCCGGGAGATCTTCGCAGCCCCTGAATTGACCCGGGATACGGAACCCCTTAAAATGGAAGACTTTTCGGCGCACGAACAGCAGGGGCGCTTCCGGAATGACCTGGAAGCGGTCGTGGCCGCCCGGTACCCCGCGGTCGCGAGCCACCTGGCGTGGCTTGCCGCGCGCGGCGGGGGGCGGCTCACGGGCTCCGGCGCGTGCGTCTTTGCCCGGTTCGAGGACCGGGTATCGGCCGAGCGGGTGCTGAGAGAGCTCCCCGGGCCGATGACCGGATTCGTCGCGCGGGGCCTCGAGCAGCACCCCTTGCGCGACCTGTAGGGCAATACCCGCGGCCGGAGGCGATGGGCGCGGGCGCTAGGGGAGTCGCCAAGCTGGTTAAGGCACTGGATTTTGATTCCAGCATGCGAAGGTTCGAATCCTTCCTCCCCTGCCAAACTTTCGGTGCACGGCGAATCGGGACCTAGAGCGCGATGCCTTTCGACAACCTGATGGTGTTCACGGGCAACGCCAACCCGAAGCTCGCGCAGAAGGTGTCGCGGCACCTCAACGTGCAGCTGGGCAAGGCAAGCGTCTCGAAGTTCAGCGACGGCGAGATCATGGTCGAGCTGCTCGAGAACGTCCGCGGCAAGGACGTCTTCGTGCTCCAGTCGACCTGCGCGCCGACGAACGACACGCTGATGGAGCTGCTGATCATGGTGGACGCGCTGCGCCGCTCGAGCGTGGCGCGGATCACCGCGGCCATGCCGTACTTCGGCTACGCCCGCCAGGACAGGCGGCCGCGGAGCGCGCGGGTGGCCATCTCGGCCAAGGTGGTGGCGAACATGCTCACCACCTCGGGCGTGAACCGCGTGCTGACGATGGACCTGCACGCGGACCAGATCCAGGGGTTCTTCGACATCCCGGTGGACAACGTCTACGCGACGCCGATCCTGCTGGGCGACCTGTGGAAGCACGGGTACAAGGACCTGGTGGTGGT
>JAMPXV010000080.1 GCA_023700985.1 Lysobacter sp. | reverse complement strand
CTTCAGGAAGACCAGCACGGAAGCCGTGCGCATTTCACTCAGTCACGGGCTTGTAGGCCCCAGCCGCTACCAGGCTGCACGGTCCGGTCTGATCACCACAACGGCGATCAGACTCTACCGCGCTGGTCTGGCCTGAAGATACAAGCCGCCGAGGCCCTCAGGAGCGCCCGGTCTCCTCGGCCAGCACTTCCCTGGCGACCTTGAACGACTCCAGCGCCGCCGGCGCCCCGCAGTAGGCGCCGCACTGCAGGAAGATCTCCTGGATCTCCTGCGCGGTGACGCCGTTGCGGATGGCGCCGCGCAGGTGGATGCGCAGCTCGTGCGGCCGGTTGAGGGCCGTGAGCATGGCGAGGTTGAGCATGCTGCGCGTCTTGTGCGACAGGCCCTCGCGCGTCCACGTCGCTCCCCACACGTGCTCCGTGAGGTACTGCTGCAGCGGCTTCATGAAATCGTCCGTCTTCGCAAGCGCCTCGTCCACGTACTTCTCGCCCAGCACCTTCCTGCGCACCGCGAGGCCCGCCTTGAAGGTCTCGTTGTCGTCCATGGATTCCTCCTCCTAGCCGAGCGCCGCCCGCGCCTGCGAGACGATCTCGTAGGAGCGCAGGCGGGCGCCGTGGTCGAAAATCTGCGATGCGATCATCAGCTCGTCGGCGCCGGTCCGGGTGACGAAGTCCCGCAGCGCGCGGGCGACGGTCTCGCGCGAGCCGATGGCGGTGCAGGCGAGGACGTGGTCCAGCAGCGCGCGCTCGGCGGGCCCGATGCGGTCGAGGTAGCCCGCGTCGGGCGGCTGCAGGCGCTGCGGGCGGCCGCTGCGCAGGTTGACGAAAGCCTGCTGCATCGAGGTGGCAAGGACCCGCGCCTCCTCGTCGGTATCGGCCGCGAAGACGTTGTAGCCGAGCATGACGTACGGCTTCGCCAGGCTGGCGGACGGCCGGAAGCGCTCGCGGTACGCGGCGATGGCCTGCATCATCTGCGCGGGCGCGAAGTGCGAGGCGAAGGCATAGGGGAGGCCGAAGTGCGCGGCGACCTGTGCGCCGTAGAGGCTCGAGCCCAGGATCCAGATCGGCACGTCCAGCCCTGCGCCCGGCACGGCGCGCACCGGCCCCGGCGCGTCGGCGAAATAGTCCATCAGCTCCTGCAGGTCCTGCGGGAATTCGTCGGCGTCGGAGGCGAGGTTGCGGCGCAGCGCCCGCGCCGTCGTCTGGTCGGAGCCCGGCGCGCGCCCCAGCCCCAGGTCGATGCGCCCCGGGTAGAGCGACTCCAGCGTCCCGAACTGCTCGGCGACCACGAGGGGCGAGTGGTTGGGAAGCATGATGCCGCCCGCGCCGACGCGGATGCGCGAGGTCGCACCGGCCACGTGGCCGATCAGGACGGCCGTGGCCGCGCTCGCGATGCCGGGCATGCCGTGGTGCTCGGCGAGCCAGTAGCGCTGGAAGCCGAGGCGCTCGGCGTGCTGCGCGAGTTCCCGCGTGTGGCGGAACGACGCGGCCGCGTCGCTGCCTTCGGCGATCGGGGAAAGGTCGAGGACGGAAAAGGGGATCATGAGACTTCGATTGTATGATGGCGCGCACCGACGAGGAGGCCCCATGCGCGCTACCGGTATCGCCGCCCTGCTGCTCCCGATGCTTCTCGCCTCTCCATTCGCCGTGGCAAGCAGCGACTCGGACGAGATCCGCGCCGAGTGGCGCCAGGAGGCCCTGCGCGACCTCGAAAGCCCCGATGCCGCGAAGCAGATCGCGGCAGCCAAGTACCTCGACGTCGCGGCGGCCGACAGGACGGCGCCCATCCTCGCGAAGCACCTCTCCCACGCCGACGCCGCGATCCGCCTCTCCGCCGCCTCGCTCCTGTGGACGCTGGCCGGAAGATCCGCCGCGGCCTTCGAGCCCGCGCGGCCGGCGCTTCGCGCGGCGCTGGACGACCCCGACGGCGCGGTCGCCATGAACGCGGCCGGCGCTCTCTCCGCGATGAAGGAGCCGGCCGAATCGCTCGCCCCGGCGCGGCGGCGCGTGCTGCAGCTGCCCGGGCAGCGGCGCTACGTGCACTTCCTGGCGGCGCGCGGGCTCATCGGCATCGACCCGCCCGCAACCCTCGCCCCGGCGATCCTCGGCTACCTCGAGGAGACGAGCGTGGCGGCGAAACGCGGCGGCTCGCGCGACAACGTGAAGCTCGCGCGGCAGGCGCTGGAGCGCCTCGTGGACACGAAGGACCGCGCCATCCTCACGCCCGTCCGCGACCAGCTGCGCATCACCCAGGGCGCGTGGGCCACCCTGCTGCCGGTGCTGGACCGGTTCTCGCCCAAGCCCGACGACTGGACGGCGGTGCTGCTCGACTACACGGCGCACGCCGACCGCGACACGGTCTACGAGGCCTGGGGCCTGCTCGGCAAGCAGGACGACCCCGCGTCGCTGGCGCTGTGGACCCCGCGCGCCGCAGCAGCCCTCGCGATACCCGACCAGCGCAAGAACGCGCTGCGCGCCCTGGGTGCCGTGGCGGGCCGCACCACCACCGGACTGAATGAGCTGTCCGCGGTCGCCGCGAACCCGGCGATGCCGGAGGAGGAGCGTTTGCAGGCCATCGAGATCCTGGGCAGGGCCGCCGACACGTCTCGGGAGGGCCGCCCGCCCGAAGTGGCCGTCGCGGCCCGGGCGCAGTGGCTAGCGTCGTGCGAACCGGTGCTCAAGGGCGGCAAGCCCGGCAAGCACTTCGAGACGTGCGTCCGGCCCTCGACCTACGCCTTCGCCGACCGCAAGGAACTCGCGCGTCATCTCGGGGCGTGGCTCGCGGCGAATGCCGACCCGGGCGCAAAGGTGGAGTTTCTCGGGAGACTCGAGGGGCTGTGGAGCGAGGCCTTCGACCAGACCGACACCGTCAGGACCGAGCTCGCGAACGCGGATCCGCGCGTGAAGCAGGCGGCCGAAAAGGCGCTGGACCGCATCCGCCCGGCGTGGCGCGAGAGCGGCGAACGGCAGGCGCGGAAGGCCGCCTCGCCCGCCCCGAAGGCGGCCGCCCCCGCGGGAAGCGGGCCGGGCGCAGACGGCGCGGCGCTGTACGCGGCGGTCCGCGTGGGGGATATCACGCAGGTGAAGAAGCTCGTCACCGCGGCCAACGTGCTGCAGCCCGTGCGCTTCCCGCAGATGCAGAACCCGCCGGTGCCGCTGGTCATCGCGGTCAACTACTGCGGCATTCCCACGGTGACCCCGGCGCAGCTCGCCGAGGTCGTGGCGCACATGGTCTCGCTCGGCGCGAACCCCGAGGTGAAGGACGCGCAGGGCGACAACCTCTTCGACCGGGCCAAGTACGCCTGCCCGCCGGAGGTGATGAAGGCGCTGGGAGGCTAGAGCTTGTTGTGCGTGCCGTCGCAGAGCGGCTGGTTGGCCGTCGCCTTGCAGCCGCAGAAGAACGCCTTGCCGGACTTCTCCGGCTTGTAGGCGAGCGGCGTGAAGGAGGTGCCCTTGTGCGAACCGTCGCAGAACGGCTGGCTGGCGCTGCGGCCGCAGCGGCACCACCAGTAGGTCTTGCCGGCCTCGACTTCGACGGGGTAGGGGGATTTCTGCGCGATCTTGGCTTGGTCCATGGGAGCCCGGGTCCTGGGGTTACTCGACGGTGACGCTCTTGGCGAGGTTGCGCGGCTTGTCGACGTCCGTGCCGCGCTTGAGGGCCGTGTGGTACGCGAGCAGCTGCACCGGAATCGTGTGCACGATGGGCGAGAGGACGCCCGAGTGGCGCGGCGTGCGGATCACGTGCACGCCCTCGCTTTCCTCGAAGTGGCTGTCGAGGTCCGCGAACACGTAAAGCTCGCCGCCGCGCGCGTGCACCTCCTGCATGTTGCTCTTCAACTTCTCCAGCAGCGAGTCGTTGGGGGCGATCACCACCACGGGCATCGAGGAATCCACGAGTGCCAGCGGCCCGTGCTTGAGTTCCCCGGCCGCGTACGCCTCCGCGTGGATGTAGGTGATCTCCTTGAGCTTGAGCGCCCCTTCGAGAGCCACGGGGTAGTGCAGCCCCCGGCCGAGGAAGAGGGCGTCGTTCTTGGCCGCGAAGCGCTCCGCCCAGGCCTGGATCTGCGGCTCGAGGTTCAGCGCGTGCTGGATGCTGCCCGGCACGAAGCGAAGCTCGCCGATGGCCTGCGCCTCGGCCTTCGCGTCGAGGCGGCCTTTCGCCTTGGCGATGGCGAGCGTCAGCGTGTAGAGCGAAACGAGCTGGGTCGTGAAGGCCTTGGTCGAGGCCACGCCGATCTCCATGCCCGCGCGCGTGTAGAACACGAAGCGCGAAGCGCGCGGAATGGCGCTTTCGCGCACGTTGCAGATGGAGAGGGTATTGGCGTGACCCAGTTCCTTCGCGCGCTTGAGGGCTTCCATCGTGTCCAGCGTCTCGCCCGACTGCGAGATGGTGACCACGAGCTGCCGCGGGTCGGGAATGGAATCGCGGTACCGGTATTCGTGGCCCAGCTCCACGTTGCAGGGCACCCGCGCGATTCCCTCCAGCCAGAAGCGCGCGATGAGGCCCGCGTAGAAGCTGGTGCCGGAGGCCAGTATCAGGACCGCGCTCGCGTCCCGAAACGCCTCCGCGGCCCCCTTGCCGAAGAGGCCGTCGACGTCGACGCCGCCGTCGATCACCGCCTCCAGGGTGTCGGCCACGGCGCGCGGCTGCTCGTGGATCTCCTTCTGCATGTAGTGGCGGTAGGGGCCCAGGTCCACCGCGTCCGCCGAGAGCTCGCTCAGGCGCTCGGCGCGGATCGCGGGCCGGCCGGCGGCATCCACCACCTCGACGCCGTTGCGGTGGATCGCCACCACGTCGCCGTCGTCGAGGTACATCACGCGGCGCGTCTCGGACACGATGGCCGAGACATCGGAGGCAAGGAAGTTCTCGCCATCCCCCAGGCCCACCACGAGCGGGCAGCCCATGCGCGCGCCCGTGATCGTCTCGGGATCGGCGAGGGCCACCACGCCGATGGCGTAGGCGCCGCGCAGGTCGGCCGCGGCCTTCTGCGTGGCGAGGAAGAGGTCGCCCGTCGACTTGAAGTAGTGGTGCACGAGGTGGGCGATGACCTCGGTGTCGGTCTGCGACTCGAACGCGTAGCCCAGCGCCTTCAGGCGCGCGCGCTGTTCCTCGTGGTTCTCGATGATGCCGTTGTGGACGACGGCGATCTCGTCGTGGGAGACGTGGGGGTGCGCGTTGGGCTCGGTGACGCCACCGTGCGTGGCCCAGCGCGTGTGGGCGATGCCCAGGATGCCGGTGAGGTTCTCGGCCCGGGCCGCCGCTTCCATCTCGGCCACGCGGCCGACGCGGCGCACGCGGCGGATGCCGCCGTCCAGGACCACGATGCCCGCGGAATCATAGCCGCGATATTCGAGGCGCTTGAGCCCCTCCGTGAGCACCGGCACGACGTTGCGCCCGGCGATGGCCCCGACGATTCCGCACATGGGGCCGATTTTCTCACGAAAAACGAAGCCCTCCGCGGCAGAGCCGGGGAGGGCTGAAGGCAGGCGTCGTGATCTTGGCCTCACATCGCCCGGCCGATGACGGGGTGAGGAGGAGACCCGTGCATCTGGATGTCACTCTACGCGCCGGCACGGACCGCCGCCGCGGCATGCGCCACACGTCCCCTGCCGAATATCCGACACCTTGCCGTGGAACCCGGTTCATGAACCCGGTTCGCGAACCGGGTTCGGGGGAGAGGCGGGGCGGCGGCCGAGCACGAGGCTCGCGACGAAGGCGGCGAGCAGGGTCGCCAGGGGCGCGGCCAGAGGCACGAACCAGCCCAGCCGCAGGGCGAGGAGGGCGCCTGCCACCGTGCCGCCGGCAACCAGCACGGCCACGGCGGGTGCCACGGGCGCGGCGACCAGGGCGACGAGGGCCGTGGCGGCAATGGCAAGGAGCATCGCCGGCAGCGGCGTCTCGCGCACGGGAGCTCCATGCAACAGCGTGCGAACCGCCTGTGCGTGGGCCAGCACGGCGGCCGGCTCCGCGCCCGGGGGCTCCCACCCGGAGAGCGAGACGGGCTGTGGTACGCGGTCCCCCGGCCCCGCCACGGACGCCACGAAGACCACGCGGCCCTTGAAGAGCCGCGCGAGCGCCTCGTCGTCCCGGATGTCGAGGAGCCGCCGCGCCGGCACGTAGCGATACGCGGGGCCCAGCGCATAGTCCACGAGCCCCGGTTCGCAGCGGCCGTCGAGCACCTCGCACACCCAGCCGGCGATCGTGGGCCAGCTGCCCTGCTGCGTGGGGAGCCCCGGCACCGTCCTTCGGACCACGCCGTCCTCGTCGCGAGGCAGGAGCGTGAAAGCCAGCGCACGCGTGTCGATGCCGCGCAGGAGCGGGTCGTGGATCGGGATCACCTCGCGGCGCGCATCGACGCGGATGCCGATGGCAAGCGGCGCCGCCGCCTGGGCCACCGAGAGGGCCGTGGCGAGCGCGTCGTCGAACCCGGGAACCTCGCCGTCGAGGGAGGCTCGCGGCAGCGGGGTGTCGAGCACGATGGCCCGGGGCCTGCCGCGCGCGACGCGCGCCAGCACCTCGGGAAGCTTGCGCAGCACCGGGCCCGCGGGGTCGACCTCGGGTGCGACGGCGCCGCCGTCGTCCAGCCCCACGACGAGGATGTCGTCCGGCGCCTGCTTCGGCGAGAGGGCCCGCAGCGTGCCGAATCCCGCGTCGAGCAGCCTGAGGCTCGCGTCCTTCCCCCACGGGGAAAGGTGGAAGGCGAGGCCGGCGAGCGCGAGCGTCGCAGCGACGAGATAGGCGGCAAGCGGCGACGGGCGGGGGGCTGCGGGTGCGGGGGCCATGGGCCGCATCTTAACGGGCCGGGGCACCGGTGCTAGACTCGCCCCACCCCGAAACCCCGAAGACGCGTGCACGACCATGAACGGCGAGCCCCCCAGCCCTGCCCAGTTGGCCGCCATCGGCGACCCTTTCGTGCGCAAGCTCGCGGCACTGGGCCGCGTGCGCAGCTATCCCAGGAGCACGGTGATCATCACCGAGGGCGACTCGAGCGACTCCGTGTTCGTCGTCCTGTCGGGGAAGGTGAAGGCGTTCGTGTCGGACTCGGAGGGCCACGAGCTGATCCTGGACACCCAGGGGCCCGGCGACTACGTCGGCGAGATGGCGCTGGACGGCAAGCCCCGCTCCGCTTCCGTGGTCACCCTCGAGTCCACCACCTTCTCCGTCGTGCAGCGCGAGCCGCTGCGCGATGCGATCCGCAAGGACCCGGACTTCGCCCTGGACATGATCTCCAAGGTGATCGAGCGGGCGCGGGACGCCACGGACAACGTGAAGAACCTGGCGCTCCTCGACGTCTACGGGCGCGTGGCGCGGCTGCTGCTCAACATGGCGGTCGAGGCCGAGGACGGGAAGCTGCGCATCCCCGAGAAGATCACGCAGCAGGAGATCGCCGAGCGCGTCGGCGCCTCGCGCGACATGGTGAGCCGCATCTTCCGCGACCTCACCATCGGCGGCTACATCTCGGTCGAGAACCGGATCGTCACGGTCAACAAGAAACCGCCGGCGAAGTGGTGAAAAAGGGGTCAGATCCCTTTATTGGGACGGTTCTACAGAACCGGTCTATTCCGTGATTGGCGAGGTCTGCGCCCCGGTTCTTGAATAGAACGGTTCTGTAGAACCGTCCCAATAAAGGGATCTGACCCCTTTTTCATTTCTTCCTGGGCCGCTTCCAGCCGGGCTTGGTGACCTGGGTCTTCTCGTTGAGCGTGAGCTCCCCCGCGGGCGCGTCGCGGAAGACCGTCGTGCCGGCGGCGATGGTGGCGCCGCTGCCGATGGTGACGGGGGCGACCAGCTGCACGTCGGAGCCGATGTGCACGTCGTCCCCGATCACGGTGCGGTGCTTGCTGGCGCCGTCGTAGTTGCAGGTGATGGTGCCGGCGCCGACGTTCACGTCGCGGCCGACCGTGGCGTCGCCCACGTAGGCGAGGTGGTTGGCCTTGCTCGCGCGGCCGAACGTGCTCGCCTTCACTTCCACGAAGTTGCCGACGTGGACCTCGTCGCCCAGCTCGGTGCCGGGGCGGATGCGGGCGTAGGGGCCGATGCGCGCGTTCTCGCCCACCGCCGCCTCCTCGAGCAGGGAGAAGGGCCGGATCTCGGTGCCCGCGCCCACGGTGACGTCGCGCAGGATGCAGTTGGCGCCGATCGACACGCCCTCGCCGAGGGCGACCCGGCCCTCGAAGATGCAGTTCACGTCGATGGAGACGTCGCGCCCGCACGCGAGCTCGCCGCGCACGTCGATGCGCGCGGGGTCTGCCAGCGTCACGCCGGCGTCGAGGAGGGCCTGGGCGCGGTCCATCTGCACGAGCCTTTCGAGGCGGGCGAGCTCGCGCTTGGAATTGACGCCGAGGCACTCGGTGGGCGTCTGCGGGCGCCGCACCGCGACGGGATAATCCTCGGCGACCGCGGCCGCCACGATGTCGGTCAGATAGTACTCGCCCTGCACGTTGTCATCGGTGATCCCCGCGAGCCAGGCCTTGAGCCTGGCGAAGGGCGCGGCGACGATCCCCGTGTTCACCTCGCGGATGGCGCGCTCCGCCTCGGTCGCGTCGCGCTCCTCCACGATGCGGGCCACGCGCCCGGAAGGGTCGCGCACGATGCGGCCGTAGCCCTTCGGGTCGTCCACCTCCTGCGTGAGAAGCGCCAGCTGGTTTTCCGCGGCGGCGTCGAAGAGCGAGCGCAGCGTCCCGGTGGCGATGCGCGGCACGTCGCCGTAGAGCACGAGCACCACGCCCTTCTCTTCGAGCCTGGGCAGCGCCTGCATCACCGCGTGCCCGGTGCCCAGCTGCCGGTCCTGGACCACCCAGGCGACGTCGGGCGCCTCGAGCCGGGAGGCGACCGCCTCGCCGCCGTGGCCGATCACCACGGCCAGCCGCGTGGGGGCCAGCCGCCTGGCGGAATCGAGCACGTGCAGCAGCATGGGCCTGCCGGCCAGGGGGTGCAGGACCTTGGGCAGGCGCGAGTGCATGCGCTTGCCCTGGCCGGCGGCGAGGATGACGACCTGGAGGGATTGGGTGGTCATGCGGGCTGGGGGACCGGGGAGGGCGGGCAAATAAAAAGGGCAGGATCCGTGGATCCTGCCCGAATGTGTTGCGCCTCTAAATCAAGGAGTTTCGTGATCTCCCCCTCAACCAAGACGACAAACCCGGTTCGGGGTCGTCGCATAGGAGCTACCTCTACGACGTGAAACTGAACATATTTTAGCACAAGGACGGGCGCCTGGCGACCTCCCCGGCGGGCCCCTAGCGGAGCTGGCGGAGCTTCTTGATGGCCGCGAGCTGGGCCACGGCCTGCGCCAGCTCGGCCTGCGCCTCGGCGATCTCCATGACGCCGCGGCGGTTGGCGATGGCCTCCTCGGCCGCGCGCTTGGCCTCCTCCGCACGCGCCTCGTCGAGGTTCTCGGCGCGAACCGAGGTGTCGGCGAGCACGGTGACCACGTGCGGCTGCACTTCCATCATGCCGCCCGAGACGTAGATGATTTCCTCGCGGTCCTGCCCCGGGATCTTGAGGCGAACCGTGCCCGGCTTGATCCGGGTCAGCAGCGCCGCGTGCTCGGGCATGATCCCGAGCTCGCCCGCCTCGCCCGGCGCGATGACCATCTCGGCGCTGCCGGAGAAGATCGCCTGCTCGGCGCTGACGACGTCTACGTGAAGTGTCTTGGCCATTGTCTACCCTCGCCCCGGCCCTCTCCCGAAGGAAGAGGGGAGGATTCTCATTGCAGCGTCTTGGCCTTCTCGAAGGCCTCTTCGATCGTGCCCACCATGTAGAAGGCCTGCTCGGGGAGGCTGTCGCACTCGCCGTTCACGATCATCTTGAAGCCCTTGATCGTGTCCTTGAGCGTCACGTACTTGCCGGGCGAGCCCGTGAAAACTTCCGCCACGTGGAACGGCTGCGACAGGAAGCGCTGGATCTTGCGCGCGCGGGACACCGCCAGCTTGTCCTCGGGCGAGAGCTCGTCCATGCCCAGGATCGCGATGATGTCGCGAAGCTCCTTGTACTTCTGCAGCACGGCCTGCACGGCGCGGGTCGTCGAGTAGTGCTCGTCGCCGACCACGTTGGGGTCGACCTGCCGCGAGGTGGAATCCAGCGGGTCCACGGACGGGTAGATGCCCAGCGCGGCGATGTCGCGCGAGAGCACGACGGTCGCGTCCAGGTGGCCGAAGGTGGTCGCGGGCGACGGGTCGGTCAGGTCGTCAGCCGGCACGTACACGGCCTGGATCGAGGTGATGGAGCCCGTCTTGGTGGAGGTGATGCGCTCCTGCAGGCGCCCCATCTCCTCGGCGAGCGTCGGCTGGTAGCCCACGGCCGACGGCATGCGGCCCAGCAGCGCCGACACTTCCGTGCCCGCCAGCGTGAAGCGGTAGATGTTGTCGATGAAGAGGAGGATGTCGCGGCCCTCGTCGCGGAAGCTCTCGGCCATCGTGAGACCCGTGAGCGCCACGCGCAGGCGGTTGCCCGGGGGCTCGTTCATCTGCCCGAAGACCATCGCCACCTTGGACTGCGACAGGTCGTCCTGCACGATGACCTTGGCGTCGCTCATCTCGTGGTAGAAGTCGTTGCCCTCGCGGGTGCGCTCGCCCACGCCCGCGAACACCGACAGGCCCGAGTGCTGCGTGGCGATGTTGTTGATCAGCTCGAGCATCGTCACGGTCTTGCCCACGCCCGCGCCGCCGAACAGGCCGATCTTGCCGCCCTTGGCGAACGGGCAGATGAGGTCGACCACCTTGATGCCGGTCTCGAGGAGCTCCACCGAGGGGGAGAGCTCGTCGAACTTGGGCGCCGGCTGGTGGATCGAGCGCCGCTCCTTGGTCTCCACGGGACCGCGTTCGTCGATCGGCCGGCCGAGGACGTCCATCACGCGGCCCAGCGTGCCGGGGCCGACGGGAACGGAGATCGGCGCCCCGGTTCCCCGCACCTTCATCCCGCGGCGCAGGCCGTCGGAGGACCCCATCGCGATGGTGCGGACGATGCCGTCGCCCAGCTGCTGCTCGACCTCGAAGGTGAGGCCCTTTTCCGCGAAGGAATCGGCCTCCTCGACGAGGGTCAGGGCGTCGTAGATGTTGGGCATCGCCTCGCGCGGGAACTGGATGTCGATCACCGCGCCGATGCACTGCACGATCTTGCCTTCTGCCATTTGGGTCGCATTCATGTTGATATCCCGGAAGTCGAATCTCTAGACGGCCGCCGCGCCACCGACGATCTCCGAGAGTTCCTTGGTGATCGCCGCCTGGCGGGACTTGTTGTAGACAAGGGTGAGCTCGTCGATCACGTTGGAGGCGTTGTCGCTCGCCGCCTTCATCGCGACCATGCGCGCGGACTGCTCGCTCGCGATGTTCTCCGCGAGCGCCTGGTAGACGATCGCCTCGAGGTAGCGGCGCAGCAACTGCTCCAGCACCGTCTTCGCGTCCGGCTCGTAGAGGTAGTCCCAGCCGCCGCGCACCGTGCGGTCGGTGTCCTGGAGGCGGTCGGCCGGAAGCGGCAGGAGCTGCTCGACCACCGCCTCCTGCTTCATCGTGTTGATGAACGCCGTGTACACCACGTAGACCGCGCCGACCTCGCCCGCGCCGTAGGCCTGGATCATCACGCGGCTGGGCCCGACGAGCTTGTCGAGGTGCGGCGTGTCGCCGTAGTGGGTCAGGTGCGAGACGATGTCGCCGCCGAAGCGCTGCAGGAAGGCGAAGCCCTTGTTGCCGAACGCGGTGAAGCGGACCTTGCGGCCCTCCTCCTGCCAGTCCTTCACCTTCTGGGTGAGCAGGCGCAGCACGTTCGTGTTCAGGCCGCCGCACAGGCCCTTGTCGGAGGTCACGAGGATCACGCCCACGTCCCTGGCGCCCTCGTTCTTCACGAGGAAGGGGTGGCGGTACTCCGGGTTGGCGTTCGCCAGGTGCGCGGCGATGTTGCGGATCTTGTCGCCGTACGGGCGCGCGTGGCGCATCCGCTCCTGGGCCTTCCTCATCTTGGAGGCGGCGACCATTTCCATGGCCTTGGTGATCTTGCGCGTGCTCTGCACGCTCTTGATCTTGTTCCGGATTTCCTTGGAACCAGCCATCGTGATCGTCCTAGAAGGAGCCGTTCTGCTTGAAGTCTTTGATGGCGTCGTGAAGCTTCGCCTCGTCGTCCTTCGAGAGGTCCTTCGTGCCCTCGATGCGGTCGACCAGGTCGGCGTACTTGCCCTTCACGTAGTCGCGCATCGCGCGCTCGGCCGACAGCGCCTTGTTGACCGCGATGTCGTCGTAGTAGCCGTTGTTCACGGCGAAGAGCGTGAGCGCCATCTCCCAGACCTGCAGCGGCTGGTACTGCGGCTGCTTCATGAGCTCCGTCACCATGCGGCCGCGGTCGAGCTGCTTGCGGGTGGCCTCGTCGAGGTCGGAGGCGAACTGCGCGAAGGCCGCGAGCTCGCGGTACTGCGCGAGCGCCAGGCGCACGCCGCCGCCGAGCTTCTTGATGATCTTCGTCTGCGCGGAGCCGCCCACGCGCGACACCGAGATGCCCGCGTTGATGGCCGGCCGGATGCCGGCGTTGAAGAGGTCGGTCTCGAGGAAGATCTGGCCGTCGGTGATCGAGATCACGTTCGTGGGCACGAAGGCCGACACGTCGCCCGCCTGCGTCTCGATGACCGGCAGCGCGGTGAGGGAGCCCGTCTTGCCCTTGACCTCGCCGTTGGTGAACTTCTCGACGTACTCCTCGTTCACGCGCGCGGCGCGCTCGAGCAGGCGCGAGTGCAGGTAGAAGACGTCGCCGGGATACGCCTCGCGGCCCGGGGGGCGGCGAAGCAGCAGCGAGATCTGGCGGTAGGCCCAGGCCTGCTTGGTGAGGTCGTCGTAGATGATGAGGGCGTCCTGCCCGCGGTCGCGGAAGTACTCGCCCATGGTGCAGCCTGCGTACGGCGCGATGTACTGCATGGCGGCCGGGTCGGAGGCCGTGGCGGCGACGATGATGGTGTAGGCCATCGCGCCGTGCTCCTCGAGCTTCCTCACCACGTTGGCGATCGTGGAGGCCTTCTGGCCGACCGCGACGTAGATGCAGAAGAGATCCTTGCCCTTCTGGTTGATGATCGTGTCGACCGCGACGGCGGTCTTGCCCGTCTGGCGGTCGCCGATGATGAGCTCGCGCTGGCCGCGGCCCACCGGCACCATGGCGTCGATCGACTTCAGGCCCGTCTGCACCGGCTGCGACACGCTCTTGCGCCAGATCACGCCCGGGGCGACCTTCTCGATGGGCTCGGTCATCTTCGACTCGACCGGCCCCTTGCCGTCGATCGGCTGGCCGAGCGAGTTCACCACGCGCCCGATGAGCTCGGGGCCCACCGGCACCTCGAGGATGCGCCCCGTGCACTTCACGGTGTCGCCCTCGGAGATGTGCTCGTAGGCGCCGAGGACCACGGCGCCGACGGAATCGCGCTCGAGGTTCAGCGCCATGCCGAACGTGTTGCCCGGGAACTCGAGCATCTCGCCCTGCATCACGTCCGTGAGGCCGTGGACGCGGCAGATGCCGTCGGTCACCGAGATCACCGTCCCCTCGGTGCGCTTCTCGGCGGCCACCTGGAGGTTCTGGATCTTCGACTTGATGAGTTCGCTGATTTCAGCCGGATTGATTTGCATTTGTGGCTCCGAATACGTGTGTGCTGCGTCAGCGCGCGAGCGCGACTGCCATCTGGGCGAGCGCGTCGCGCATCGAGGCGTGGATCACCTGGTCGCCGACGTGGACGCGGGCGCCTCCGATCAGGGCCGCGTCGACCTCGACCGTGGCCTCGACCTTGCGCGCGTACTTGCGCGCGAGCTCCGCGACGAGGTCGTCGCGCTCCGCGTCCGCGAGCGGTCTCGCGCTCACGATGCGCACCTTCAGCACGCTCTCGTGGTCGCGCTTGAGCGCATCGAACTGGGCGGCGATCTCGGGAAGCAGCGAGGCGCGGGCGCCCTCGACGAGGATCGTCACGAGGTTCCTCACCGGCGCGGAAAGCCTGTCGCCGCCCACGCCGAAGAAGAACTCGAGCTTCTGGGCGCGCGCGAGCCGCGGGTTGCCGAGCAGCTCGGCCATCTGCGGGTCGGCGGCGATGGCCCCGGCGAGCGAAAGCCCGCCGGACCATCCCGCGAGATCCTTCGCCTCGAGCGCCGTGCGGAACGACGCTTCGGCGTAGGGGCGGGCGATGGTGGCGATTTCGGCCATGGCGCGTCCTAGAGCTGGGCCTTCAGTTTGCCGAGCATCTCGGTGTGCGCCTTCGCGTCGACCTCTCGCTGCAGGATCTTCTCCGCGCCGGCCACCGCGAGGGCGGCGACCTGCTCGCGCAGCTCCGTCTTCGCCTTGGCGACTTCGGAGGCGATCTGCTCCCGGGCGCCCGCGATGATGCGGTCGGCCTCCTCCTTGGCGGCGGCCTTCGCCTCCTCGACGATCTGCATGGCGCGCTTCTCGCTCTCGCCCAGCACCCCCGAGGCGCGCTCGCGCGCTTCCTTCATCGCCGTCTCGCCCTTGCGCTCGGCCTCGACCAGCGAGGCCTTGCCCTTCTCGGCGGCGGCCAGCCCGTCGGCGATGCGCTTGTTGCGCTCGTCGATGGCGCGGTTGAGCGGCGGCCAGATGAACTTGACCGAGAACCAGATGAGGAACGCGAACGACAGCGCCTGGACGAGCAAGGTCGCGTTGATGTTCATGGCGAACGACCCTTCCGTTGGGACCGGATTACTTGACGGCCGAAAGGAGCGGGTTCGCGAAGCCGAAGAACATCGCGATGCCGACGCCGATCAGGAACGCCGCGTCGATCAGGCCCGCGAGCAGGAACATGAACTTCTGCAGCTGCGGGATGAGCTCGGGCTGGCGGCCGGCGGCTTCCAGGAACTTGGAGCCCATGATGCCGATGCCGATGCAGGCGCCGATGGCGCCCAGGCCGATGATGATGCCGATGCCGAGCGCCGTGTAGGCTTGGACGAGGGCGAAGTACT
>JAMPXV010000304.1 GCA_023700985.1 Lysobacter sp. | reverse complement strand
TCACGCGGTCCGCGCCGGAGGCGTAGGTGTCGCGCTCGCGTTGCCAGGGGTGGCCCGCGGGCAGGAAGACCACGCGATCCAGGCGGAACGCCTCGCGCATCTCCGCGGCGAGCCGCAGGTGGCCGAAGTGGACCGGGTCGAAGGTGCCGCCGAAAAGGCCGAGTGCGGGTGCCAAGCGGTCAGCTTCTCACGTGCCCGTCGCCGAGCACGATCCACTTCTGCGAGGTGAGCCCCTCGAGCCCGACGGGGCCGCGCGCGTGGAGCTTGTTGGTGGAGATGCCGATCTCGGCCCCCAGGCCGTACTCGAAGCCGTCGGCGAAGCGCGTCGAGGCGTTCACCATGACGGAGGCCGAGTCGACCTCGCGCAGGAACCGCTGCGCGCGCGCCCAGTCGCCGGTGACGATGGCGTCCGTGTGCTGCGAGCCGTACTTCGCGATGTGCGCGATGGCCTCGTCGAGGCCGGGCACGATCGCGATCGCGACGACGGGGGCCAGGTACTCGGCGTACCAGTCCTCCTCGGTCGCATCCTTCACGCCGGCAACTCCCGCGCCCTCGAGAATCGCCTTCGACGCCGCGCAGGCGCGCATCTCGACGCCCTTGTCGGCGAACATCTTCCCGATGGCCGGCAGCACGCCGGGGGCCGCTTCCTGCGCGACGAGGAGCGTCTCCATCGTGTTGCAGGTGCCGTAGCGCTGGGTCTTGGCGTTCTCGACGATGGCGAGCGCCTTGGCGGGGTCGGCGCCGGCGTCGACGTAGACGTGGCAAACGCCGTCGAGGTGCTTGATGACCGGGACGCGCGCCTCCCTCGAGATGCGCTCCACGAGGCTCTTTCCGCCGCGCGGCACGATCACGTCCACGTACTTTTCCGCGGCGATCAGTTCCCCCACGGCGGCGCGGTCGGTCGTTCCCACGAGCTGGATCGCGGCCTCGGGCAGCCCCGCGGCCTTGAGGCCCGCGTGAAGGCACGCGGCAATGGCCTGGTTGGAGTGGAGTGACTCGCTGCCGCCGCGCAGGATGGCCGCGTTGCCGCTCTTCAGGCACAGCCCGCCCGCGTCGGCCGTCACGTCGGGGCGCGACTCGTAGATGATGCCCACCACGCCCAGCGGCACGCGCATGCGCCCCACCTGGATGCCCGACGGGCGGAAGCGCAGGTCCGTGACCTCGCCCACCGGGTCCGGCAGCTTCGCGATCTGGCGCAGGCCCTCGGCCATTTCCTCGACCACCTTGGCGGTGAGCTTGAGGCGGTCGATGAAGGCGTCGTCGGCGCCCTGGGCCCGGGCTCCCTTCACGTCCTTCGCATTGGCCGCGAGGATCGTCTTCTCGCGGTCGACGAGCGCCTCGGCGGCGACTTCCAGGGCGCGGTTCTTGGCCGCCGTGCCGGCGCGCGCGAGCACGGTCGCGGCGTCGCGGGCCGCCATGCCCAGCGTGGCGACCAGCGATTGCGCTTCGTTGGCGGTGTTGAGGTCGTTCATGGGTTCCTGGTCGGGGGGCTCAGGCGGCGGGGCGCAGGGCCGGCCGGCCGGCGAGCGCGAGGCTCAGTTCGAGGATTTCCTCCCACGCATCGCCCGTCTCGACGCCTTTGATCATGCGGTCAATCCGGTGGGCCCGCAAGAGTTGCCGGTCGAAGGACGCGGCGTCGTGCTTGCGCGCCGTGCGCTGGATGCGCTGCAGGCGGTCCGGGTCGAGGAAGCGGCGCGGGCGCTCGCCGCCGGTGAGCTGCACCATCAGGCGAAGCTCCTCGGTGAGCGCCCAGAGGAGCAGCGGCAGGGGCTCGCCCTCGGCCTCCAGGGAGTCGACGGCGCGCGCGATGCGGCCCGGGTCGGCCTCGTGGATCGCCTCGAGGAGGGCGTCGCGCTCGAAGCGCGACACGTCCGTCACCGACTCGCGGATGGCGTCGAGCGTGATCTCGCCGGCGGGCAGCAGCAGGGCGAGCTTCTCGACCTCCTGCTTGGCGGCCAGGAGGTTCCCCTCCACGCGGTCGGCCAGCCACTCGAGGGTCTCGATGCCGGCGCGCTGCTGCTGCGCGGCCAGGCGCTCGGCCAGCCACTGCGGCAGCTCCTCGCGGGAGATGGCCTTCGCCTCGACCACCGTGCCCGCGCCCTCCAGCGCCGAGAACCAGGCCGTCTTGAGCTGCTGCCACTCGAGCTCCGGAAGCATGACGAGGACGACCGTGTCCTCGGGCAGCCGCGCGCACAGCGCCTCCAGGGCCTTGCCGCCCTCGGCGCCGGGCTTGCCCGACGGGATGCGCACCTCGAGGAGCTTGCGCGTGGAGAAGAGCGAGAGGTTCGCGGCCGAGGCGCCCACCTTCGACCAGTCGGCGCCGGGCTCGGCGCTGAACACCTCGCGCTCGGCGCAACCCGACTTGCGGGCCGCCGCGCGGATGGCGTCGCCCGCCTCCAGCGCGAGGAGCGCTTCCGCGCCGTGCACGGCGTAGAGCGGGGAGAGCCCCTTCTTCAGGTGCTGGGCAAGCTGGCGAGTGGCGATCTTCACCGGGCCGGCAGCCTGGCGTTCAGGACGGCGATGCGGCGCAGGATCTGCCCGGCCACCTCGCCGCGCATGTCCTCGAAGAGAAGCAGCTCCTCCGCCTCCTTGGCGAGCGGCGCCGTCTCGGAGTACGTGATGACGCGGCGCACCTCGATCACGGTCGGCTCGACCAGGGGATTGCCGGCGCCGTCGGAGGCCCGGAACCCCACCCGCAGGCGAAGCTGGTAGTCGTACACGCGCCCCGCCCCGGTGAGTGTCTGGATCGACTTCTCCGTGTTCTCCGAGAGGATGCGCAGGTGCGCCTCCGCCTCCTTGGGGTCCGCCACGAGCTTCACCGTCGAACCCGAGATGCGGCGGCGGATCTCGGTGGCCACCTGCGAGGGCGCCTCCGTCGACACGTGCAGCGACGCGAGGCCCATGGTGGCCTCGCCGCGCAGCTGGAAACCGCAGGCGGACAGCAGCAGGCACGCCGTCACGAGGGTGGCGCCCCTCACCCCGGCCCTCTCCCGGAGGGAGAGGGAGGATCGGCTCCCCTCTCCTTCAGGAGAGGGGCTGGGGGTGAGGTCAGACAACGATGTTCACCAGCCGGCCCGGCACCACGACGACCTTCTTCGCGGGCTTGCCTTCCATGAAC
>JAMPXV010000303.1 GCA_023700985.1 Lysobacter sp. | reverse complement strand
CGCCGGCGTGGGTCATGACGCCGCGCGGCTGCGCCCCCCGGGCGAGCGCCTTGGCGATGTCGGCCAGCACGGGGTGCCCCGGCTTCACGCCGGCGCGGTGTCCGTCGCAGTCGATCTCGATCAGGGCGGGGATCCCCGCGCCGCGTTCCGCGACCGCCCGCGCCGCCTCGACGCTGTCCACGACGACGGCGAGGTCCGCGCCGCGGCCGCGCAGCGCGAGGACGTGGTCGAGCTTGCCCGGGGCGATGCCCACGGCGTAGAGGATGTCGGTGACGCCGTGCTCGAGGAACTGCTCGGCCTCCTTGAGCGTGGAGACCGTGATGGGGCCCGCCGGCGTCTCCATGAGGCCGCGCGCGACCTCGATCGACTTGCAGGTCTTCACGTGCGGGCGCAGGCGCACCCCCAGCGGGGCGAGGTGCGCCCTGAGGCGGGCGACGTTGGCTTCCATGCGCCCGGCGTCGAGGACGAGGCGGGGTGTCTCCAGGTCCGCCAGCCTCATTTCAGGGCGAACTCGAGGGTGCTCACGACGCGGATCTTCTTCACCGGCGTGCTGGTGGGCGCGAAGGGCGCCGATTCGTCGTTGCCGTCCGTGCCGTAGATCTGGATCGAGCCCTGGTTGGCGGAGCGGATGTCGCCCACCTTCGAGCCCGAGTCGGCCGCGAACTGCTCGGCGATGGCGCGCGCGTTCCTCTCGAGCGTGCGCGTGGGCTGGCGATCGATCTCCGCGCCGGCGAAACCCTGCTTCCCGAGGAACGCGAGGACGGCGTCGCGGTCGGCGGCGATGCGCTGGTGGGCGTCGGCCAGGGTGTCGCTCGCGCGGCGAAGGCCCAGCGTCCACACCGCGCGGTCGCTCTTCACCTCGCGCTCGACGAGGCCCTTCACGGTGACGGTCCGCGTCTCCGACTTGAAGCGCGCGAGCCCGTGGCCCACCAGCCAGCCGCCGCCTGCCAGCCCGACGGCGAGACCCAGCGCCAGGACGAGGGCGGCGGGAAGGGTGTGGCGGTCCTCGCGGGGAAGCACGGCGGCCGCGTCAGCCCAGCGTGCCGGCGAGCGCCTCGAAGCGCGCCTTCATCACCGGCGGCAGGCGGTCGCCCAGCTTGTCGAAGAACTCGCGGTGCAGCGGGATCTCCTGCTTCCACATCGACTTGTCGATGGCGGAGATGTACAGGTATTTCTCGGCGGCGAAGCCGTCGAGGCCGCGCCAGTCGATGTCCTTGTGACGGGGCACGTAGCCCACGGCCGTGCGCTCGGCGTCCGCGAGGCCCTCGACGCGCTCGACGATCCACTTGAGGACGCGCATGTTCTCGCCGTAGCCGGGCCAGAGGTACTTGCCGTCCTCGCCCTTGCGGAACCAGTTCACCATGTAGATCTTCGGGGGGTAGGGAACCCGGCGCCCCATCTCGATCCAGTGGCTGAAGTAGTCGCTCATGTTGTAGCCGCAGAAGGCGAGCATCGCGAACGGGTCGCGGCGCACCACGCCCACCTGCCCGGTGATGGCGGCCGTGGTCTCGGAGCCGAGGGTGGCGGCCATGTACACGCCTTCGTCCCAGGTCGCGGCTTCCGTCACCAGCGGCACGGTCGAGGAGCGCCTGCCGCCGAAGACGAACGCGGAGATGGGCACGCCCTTCGGGTCGTCCCACGCCGGGTCGATGGAGGGCGAGCGCGAGGCGGAGACCGTGAAGCGCGCGTTGGGGTGCGCGGCGGGGCGGCCGCAGCCCGGCGTCCACTCCCTGCCCGTCCAGTCGGTGAGCTTCGCCGGCGCCTCCTTGGACATCCCCTCCCACCACACGTCGCCCTCGGGCGTGAGCGCCACGTTGGTGAAGATCGTGTCCGCCTTGACGGCTTCCATGCAGTTGGGGTTGGTGTCGTAGCCCGTGCCGGGGGCGACGCCGAAGAAGCCCGCCTCCGGGTTGATGGCGTGCAGGCGCCCGTCCTCGCCCGGCTTGATCCACGCGATGTCGTCGCCGATGGTGGTCACCTTCCAGCCCTCGAAGGCGGGCGGCGGGATGAGCATCGCGAAGTTGGTCTTGCCGCAGGCGCTTGGGAACGCGGCCGTGACGTAGTGCTTCACGCCCTCGGGGGATTCCACGCCCAGGATCAGCATGTGCTCGGCGAGCCAGCCTTCCTCGCGGCCCATGACGGAGGCGATGCGAAGCGCGAAGCACTTCTTGCCCAGGAGCGCGTTGCCGCCGTAGCCGGAGCCGAAGGACCAGATCTCCTTGTCCTCGGGGAAGTGGACGATGTACTTGTGGTCCTTGTTGCAGGGCCAGGGCACGTCCTTCTCGCCCGGGGCGAGCGGGGCGCCGACGGAGTGCACCGCGGGGACGAAGAAGCCGTCGTCGCCGAGGGTGGCCAGCACGCTCGCGCCCATGCGCGTCATGAGCTTCATGTTGACCGCGACGTAGGCGCTGTCGGAGATCTCAACGCCGATGTGCGCGATGTGCGAGCCGATGGGGCCCATGCTGAAGGGGACCACGTACATCGTGCGCCCGCGCATGCAGCCCTTGAAGAGGCCATTGAGGGTGGCGCGCATCTCGGCGGGCTCGACCCAGTTGTTGGTGGGGCCCGCGTCGTCCTTCGACCTCGAGCAGATGAAGGTGCGGTCCTCGACGCGCGCGACGTCCGACGGGTCCGACCACGCGAGGTAGGAATTGGGTCGCAGCTTCGCGTCGAGGCGCCGGAACGTGCCGGCCTCGACGAGCTCGCCGCAGAGGCGGTCGTACTCCTCGTCCGAGCCGTCGCACCAGTAGATGCTGTCGGGCTGGGTGAGGGCGGCGATGTCGGCCACCCACTTGAGGAGGCGGGCGTGGCGGGTGTGGGCGGCCCCCGGGACCGCTGCGGCTTGGGCGTGCATGGGACTTCCTCCAGGCGAATGCCGGCCGCCATGGTTTCCGGGGCCGGCTTTGGTGTGGGTCGGCAATTATTGCATACCCCTCCCGCCCGCCATCCCCCGCATTCGGGTCATGGAACCTGATACTTCCCCTGCCGGGTTCGGACGGGAAAAGGGGTCAGATCCCATTTTTGGGACGGTTCTACAGAACCGGTCTATTCAGGAACTGGTGCACGTAACGTGCCAATCACGGAATAGACCGGTTCTGTAGAACCGTCCCAAAAATGG
>JAMPXV010000302.1 GCA_023700985.1 Lysobacter sp. | reverse complement strand
GCGGCACCTGCAACCTCGAGGCGCGCTCCGCGTCCCTCTACTGGAACATCGCCGTGTCGTACCTCGCCGAGAAGGGCACGCCGGTCACCGCGGAGGAGTACCGCGCGGAGATGGAGCACTGGCTGAAGCTCCTCGGGCAGCTGGTGACCGACCCCGTCAAATAAGGGTGAATCATGCAAGCGCTCCGTACCTTGCTCCTCGCCCTTCCGGCCCTGGTCTTCGCCGCATGCGCCCTGGCAGATGCGAACGGGCCCTACCGCAGCCTCCCGAATCTCGACATCCGCATCTTCGGGTGTTCTCCCAACCCGGGCCATCACGTGGTCGCCTCTGACGCCGACCTCGCGGCGGTGCTCGGGAAGTTCGCGCCGCATTGCCGCGGCCCCGGATTCCCGTCCATGAAGTCTGGATTCCTCGCGAGCCTGAAAGCCGCGAACGTCGCATGGGAGCGCGAGGCGCTCGTGGTCGTCGCGGACTGGTACGGCACAGGCATGGCCCGGGGCAGCCTGGTGCTCGGCCAGTCACGCCCCGGAGTGGTCGATGCGACGATTGCCTGGAAGCTGCCTCCGCCGCCGCACACGCCGGACACCGCCGTCTTTCGCGGCGCCTTCGCCGTCCGCAAGGGCGCGGTGACGGCGGTGTCGGTCACCGGCAAGGACCGCACGCCCGCGATCCTCGAGGTTCCCCGGTAGCCTCCACGCGGGGCGGAATTCTGCTCTAAGCTACGCAACACGACGGGCAGCCTCGCGCCCCAGCGGCGGCAGCACCCGTGGATCGTCCCCCGAAGCGCCGTTCCGCCGGAAGGAGAGCGCCGATGATCTCGCACCCCCGCCTCAAGATCCGTGACCTGCGCGTGCGGCCGGTCAACGTGCCGATGCGCCTGCCGCTGCAGACCAGCGGCGGCACCGTGAGCATCGCGCCCCTCGCGCTGGTGGACCTCCTCACCGAGGAGGGCATCACCGGCAGCACCTACCTCTTCTGCTACACGCCGCTCGCGCTCAGGCCCGTGGTGCAGGTGATCGAGAACCTCACCCCCTTCCTCACGGGCAACCCGGTCGTCCCCTTCGAGATCGACCGCAAGCTGCAACGCCAGTTCCGCCTGCTGGGCGCCAAGGGCATAGTGGGCATGGCGCTCGCGGGCATCGACATGGCGGCCTGGGATGCGCTGGCGAAGGCGGCCGGCATGCCGCTCGCGAGCCTGCTGGGCGGCGCGCCGCGCGGCATTCCCGCCTACAACAGCAACGGGCTGGGGATCATCGGCCCCGAACGCGCGTACGAGGAGGCGGAGAAGCTCGCCGACGGATTCTCCGCGATCAAGGTCCGGCTGGGGTACGCCGACGCGATGGCGGACGTCGAGGTGGTGCGCGCGGTGCGCCGCGCCATCGGCGAGGACGTCCGCCTCATGTCCGACTACAACCAGTCGCTCTCCGTTGCCGAGGCCATCGCGCGCATCCAGGTCCTGGCGGGCGAGGGACTGGACTGGGTGGAGGAGCCGACGCTCGCCGACGATTTCGCGGGCCACGCGCAGATCCGCGCCAGGTCGAAGATCCCCATCCAGATGGGCGAGAACTGGTGGGGGCCGCACGAGATGGCCAGGTGCGTGGCGGCCGGCGGCTCCGACCTCGCGATGCCGGACGCCATGAAGATCGGCGGCGTCACGGGGTGGCTGCGCGCGGCCGCCCTCGCCGAGTCCGCGGGCCTGCCGGTCTCGAGCCACCTCTTCCCCGAGGTCAGCGCGCACCTGCTGGCCGTCTCCCCCACCTGCCAATGGCTCGAGTACGTCGACTGGGCGAACCCGGTTCTCAAGGAACCGCTCCGGATCGAGAAGGGCCAGGCGGTGATCCCCGACGTGCCCGGCACGGGGATCGCCTGGAACGAGAAAGCCGTGAAGCGCTACCTTTCCGCGTAGGCCGCGCCGGCCGCGCGCGCACCCCGAGGAACCGAACATGCCATCGTCCGAAGTGCTGGAGCGTTTCATCAGGCGCGTCGAAGACAACGCCCACGCCGAGGCGATCGAGGAGTTCTACACCTCGAACGCCACCATGCGCGAGAACCAGGCCGAGCCCCGCAGGGGCCGCGATGCCCTCGCGGCCCACGAGCGCGAGATGCTGGCCAAGGCCTGGGCGGTCCAGTCGAAGTGCGTGCGCCCGGTATTCGTCGACGGCCATTTCGTGGTGATCCGGTGGATCTTCGACTTCGAGTGGCTCGACGGCGGCACGACCCACCTCGAGGAGCTCGCCTGGCAGCGCTGGGAAGGCGACCGGATCGCCGAGGAGCAGTTCTTCTACGATCCGGCGCAACTCGTGCCCGTGCAGCCCGCACCCGCATCCTGAGGAACCATGGCGCCTTTCCCCAGGCACTGCACTGCCGCGTGGGGCGCCGCCTGCGCGCTCGCCATCGCCGTCGCCACGGCCGGAACCACCGCGCGCGCCGAGGCGATCGATGCCACCCTTCGCGAGGCCGTGCACAGCGTGCCGGTCGCGTCCGCCGGCGAGCGCATCGTCGTCACCAGCTTCCGCCCGCGGGGCGAGGGCCCGTTTCCCTGGGTCGTCCTCAGCCACGGCACCGCCACGACGCGCGAGGCCAACCGCGCGCTGGGCCGCTACCGTCCGTTGAACCCGGTTCGCGAGTGGGTGAGCCGCGGCTATGCGGTGCTGGTTCCCGTGCGGCGCGGCTACGGCGCAACCGGCGGGTCGCGGCTGGCGGACAGCTACGGCAAGTGCGCCGACCCGGACTTCCGTCGCGCGGGCGATGCGGCGGCCGATGACCTGCTCGCCACTGCCGACTGGGCCCGGGCGCAGCGCGACCTCGACCCGCGGCGCTGGCTTCTGGCGGGCCAGAGCGCCGGCGGCTTTGCCTCGATCCATGCCGCATCCAGGCGCCCGGAGGGGCTCGTCGCGGTGCTCGCTTTCTCGGCCGGCCGAGGCGGCAACCCGGAGACGCGCCCCGGCGAGCCCTGCGGTTCGGATCGCTTGGCCGCGCTCCTGGCGGACATCGCGCCACGGATCGCGGTGCCGGTGCTCTGGTTCTATGCCGAGAACGACCAGTTCATCGGGCCGCGCGTGCAGAAGCTCTGGTTCGAAGCCTTCCGCTCGGCGGGCGGCCGCGGCGAGCTGGTGGTG
>JAMPXV010000079.1 GCA_023700985.1 Lysobacter sp. | reverse complement strand
TGGGGACGGTTCCTGGGGACAGGTCCCAGGAACCGTCCCCAATGCACTTCAGGGGCGCAGCCTTTCACGCACCCATCTCTTCCACGCCTCGAACAGCGCCGGCGTGCGCGCCGCGATGGCGGGCCGCTCCCATGCGGGACCCGACCAGAAGTCGTCTTCGACGAGCGTGGCGGTGCGCGCCCCCGCCTCTTCGGCGATGAGGGCGCCCGCGGCGTAGTCCCAGACCTTCTGCCCGGCGTGGAGCAGGAGGTCGCGCCGGCCCGCGGCGAGGTGGCACCACGCGAGCGCGGAGGAGCCGCTGTTGACGCGCCGGGCGAACGGCGGCCGGTGCTTGAGCTCGTGGCGGACGTGCGAAAGGGTGCGGCGCAGGTCGATCTCCGCCACGGCCTGCGCGAGGCCGATCTCCACGGTCGGCGGTCGCAGAGGGAACCCGTCCCGCCAGGCGCCCGCGCCGCGCACGGCGAAGTAGGCCTCGTCGGCGATGGGGTCCACCACGGCGCCGAACACGGGCCGGTCGCCCTGCATCAGGGCGGCGGAGACGGCGAAGTAGGGCACGCCGGCGCTGAAGTTCGCGGTGCCGTCGAGCGGGTCGACGCACCAGAAGCGGCCGCCGGAGTCCCAGATGCGCCGCTGCTCGGCGTCCTCCATTTCCTCCCCCAGGACCGCCACGGGCTCGATGCGCGCGAGCGCGACGGCGAGCGCATGCTGCGCCGCGAGGTCGGCCTCGGTCACGAGGCTTCCGTCGCCCTTGCGCTGGGCGGTGACGGCGCGGAAGCGCGGCAGGATTTCGATGGCGGCGACCTCGCGCACGGCGCGCACCGCCCTCGAGGCGAACTCGACGGTGAGCGGCTCCGGCGCGACCGGAGAGCCCGGTGTGACGGGCATGGCGGGGGAAGGCATGGGGGCGGTCGCCGGTCGATGGCGATCGGTATGTTAGCATCGGCACGACCGCCGTCCTCCCCCCGCCTTTCCATGGCTTCCCCCCGCATCTTCTGCGATCTCCGGCTCGGCCCGGGCGCCCAGTTCTCCCTTCCCGAAGACGCCGCCAACCACGTGGCCAAGTCGTTGCGGCTGCGCGCCGGCGACTCGCTCGTGGTCTTCGACGGCCGCGGCGGGGAGTTCGAGGCCGTGATCCTGCGCATCGACCGGGGGCACGTGGAGGTGAAGACGGGCGCCTTTCGCGAGACCGAGCGCGAGTCGCCCCTCGTCGTGGGCGTGGTGCAGGGACTGCCCGAGGCGGACAAGATGGACTGGATCCTGCAGAAATCCGTCGAGCTGGGCGTAGCCTGGATCCAGCCCGTCGTCTGCGACCGGAGCGTGGTGCGCCTTTCCGGCGACCGTGCCGCCCGCCGCGAGGCGCACTGGCAGCGGGTGGTGATCGCCGCCTGCGAGCAGTGCGGGCGCAACCGGCTCCCCGCGTTGCGGCCCACGCTGGCCTTCCGCGACTGGGCCGCGGTCCCCACGGAGGCCGCGCGCTGGATGCTCGCGCCCGGCGCGGACGAGAGCCTCGCCGCCCAGCCGCCGCCGGCAGGGCCGGTGGAGCTCCTCGTGGGGCCGGAAGGCGGGCTCTCGGAGCGCGAGATCGACATTGCCGCCACGGTCGGGTTCACCTCCCTCTCCCTGGGCCCGCGGGTGCTGCGCACGGAGACGGCGCCGCTCGCCGTGCTTTCGGCGATGCAGGCCCTCTGGGGCGACTTCCGCCGGTAGAATCCGCCTCGCGACCCCGAGGACGCCCCGATGCCCAAGCCCCCCGAACTCAAGACCGAAGCCTTCGTGAAGTGGTTCCGGTCGGCCACGCCCTACATCCACCAGTGGGGCGGCGCGACGTTCGTCATCGCGTTCGGCGGCGAAGTGCTGGCCGACGGGGAGTTCCAGCAGCTCACGCACGACATCAACGTGCTGGTGAGCCTGGAGGTGCGCGTGGTGCTGGTGCACGGCACGCGCCCGCAGGTCGAGGAGCAGATGCGCCAGCACGGCGTGGCCTCGCGCTACGTGGGCAACCGGCGCGTGACCGACGCGAAGGCCCTCTCGTGCGTGAAGGAGGCCAACGGCATCGTGCGCGTGGAGATGGAGGCGCTGCTCTCGATGGAGCTCGCCAACAGCCCCATGTGGGGGGCCGACATCCGCGTCTCGTCGGGGAACTTCGTCACGGCGAAGCCCGTGGGCGTGGTGGACGGCGCGGACTTCGGCCACACGGGCGAGGTGAGGAAGATCGACGCCGAGGGCATCCGCCGGCGCCTGGACGACGACGAGGTGGTGCTCATCTCGCCGATCGGCTTCTCGCCCACGGGAGACGTCTTCAACTGCACCCTCGAGGACGTGGCCACTTCCACCGCGATCGCGCTGCAGGCCGACAAGCTCATCTTCCTCACCGAGACGGCGGGCGCACTCGACGGGAAGTCGCGGCTCATCTCGGAGCTCACCGTGAAGCAGGCCGGGGAGCTCGTCGCCGCCAACGGCGGCCTCGCCGAGGACGTGCAGATCTACCTGCCGTGCGCGGTGAAGGCCTGCTCCAACGGCGTGAAGCGGGCCCACCTCATCAGCCGCCACGTCGACGGGGCGCTCCTCCTCGAGCTCTTCACCCACCACGGCATCGGCACCATGGTGGTGCCCGAGTCGCCGGAGGTCATCCGCGACGCGACCGCCACGGACATCGCCGGGATCGTGCAGATCATCGAGCCGCTCGAGCAGCAGGGCATCCTGGTGCGGCGCGAGCGCGACAAGCTGGAGGGCGAGATCGGGCGCTTCTTCGTGATCGAGAGCGAGGGCAACATCCTGGGCTGCGCGGCGCTCTACCCGTTTCCCGAGGAGTCGACCGCGGAGCTCGCCTGCCTCGCGGTCAACCCCTTCTACCGCGACGGCGGCCGCGGCGAGCGGCTCCTCGCCTTCGCGGAAGCCCGCGCGCGGAAGGCGGGCCTCTCCTCCCTCTTCGTGCTCTCCACGCGCACGACGCACTGGTTCATCGAACGCGGCTTCGCGGAGGCCGACATCGCGCGCCTGCCCGGCCGCAAGCAGTCGCTCTACAATTACGAACGCCGATCCAAGATCTTCATGAAGGGACTCTAGCAATGGCTCGCATGGTCAACTGCATCAAGCTCAAGCGCGAGGCCGAGGGCCTCGATTTCCCGCCCTACCCCGGCGAGCTCGGCAAGAAGCTCTGGGAAACCGTCTCGAAGGAGGCCTGGAAGGCCTGGCTCGAGCAGCAGAAGATGCTCGTGAACGAGAACCGCCTCAACCTCGCCGACCCCCGCGCGCGCAAGTACCTCGAGGAGCAGATGACGAGGCACTTCTTCGGCGAGGGTGCGGACGCCGTGCAGGGGTACGTGCCGAAGGCGTGAGCGGTCGCGAGTGATGCGGGCGAAAGGCTTTGGAAACGCCGATGAACGCCGATGCCCCGCCGATTGCCGCAGATAAATCGCTGGAAAGTGAACTGGCGCCGTGCCATTCGCCGCAGATTCGGCATGCAGTCAACAACCCACGACCATTCCGGAATCATCGGCGGCAATCGGCGGGGCATCGGCGTTCATCGGCGATTCCAAAGACTTTCGCCCGCATAACTCGCAATGAAAAAGCCGCCCTAGGGCGGCTTTTCAGTTCCCGCGCTGCGCGCGGTCAGTCGGAGGAGGTCTCCCGCTCGAACTCCTCCACCGTGACGTGCCGCACGTCCTTGCCCTTCACCAGGTAGACCACGTACTCGGACATGTTCTTGGAGTGGTCGCCGATGCGCTCCAGGGCCTTGGCCACGAAGAGGATCTCGATGGAGGTGGAGATGGTGCGCGGGTCCTCCATCATGAAGGTGATGAGCTGGCGCATGATGCCGCGGAACTGCTCGTCGAGCAGCCGGTCCTGCCGGACGACGGCGGCGGCCTCGCTGATGTCCACGCGGGCGAAGGCGTCGAGCGCCTTCTTGAGCATCTCCAGCGCGATCCCGGCCGCGACCTTGATCTCGCCGAAGCGCGGCAGCAGGAGACGCTCGGCCGAGTAGATGAGCTTGGTCATACGGGCGATCTTCTCCGCCTCGTCGCCGATGCGCTCGAGGTCGGTGATCATCTTGATGACCGTCATGATCATGCGCAGGTCCTGCGCGGCCGGCTGGCGGCGCGCGATGATGTGCGCGCAGTCCTCGTCGATCTGCACCTCGAGCGCGTTCACCCGGTGGTCGTTGGCGATCGTCTGCTCGGCGAGCTGGAGGTTCCCGGAGGAGAGCGCCTCGATGGCGGCCGTGATCTGGGTCTCCACGAGGCCGCCCATCTGCAGGACGAGCGAGCGGACGGTCTCGAGCTCCGCGTCGTAGCGCTTCGAGGTGTGTTCCTGGGTGTTCAGGGGCATTGCGGCGATCCTCCTGCGGCGCGGGGACCCGCGGGGGCGGGCGCGCGCCGGATGGCTGATGCTAGGGGCTCATTGTGACGCGGGCATGACGGCGCTAGCGCGGGCGGTCGATCCGGCGGACCCCCTGCGGGGTCCCGAGGAGCAGCACGTCGGCCGGGCGCCGGGCGAACAGGCCGTTGGTCACGACGCCGGGCAGCTGGTTCAGCTCCGACTCCAGGGCCGCGGGGTCGACGATCGTGAGCCCGTGCACGTCGAGGATCACGTTGCCGTTGTCGGTGAGCACGCCTTCGCGAAGCACCGGGCGGCCGCCCAGCTTCACGATCTCGCGGGCGACGAGGCTCCTCGCCATGGGGATCACCTCCACCGGCAGCGGGAAGCGGCCCAGGACCGGGACGAGCTTGGAGGCATCGGCGATGCACACGAACCTGCGGCTCGCCTGGGCCACGATCTTCTCGCGGGTGAGCGCCCCGCCGCCGCCCTTGGTCATGGCGAGGTGCTCGGTCACCTCGTCGGCGCCGTCGACGTAGACGTCGCAGCCGCCGGTGGCGTTCAGGTCCATGACCTGGATTCCCGCCCGGCGCAGCAGGCCCGCGCTCGCCTCCGAGCTGGAGACCGTGCCGGCGATGCGAGAGCGGCGCGACGCCAGCGCCGCGATGAAGTGGTTCACCGTCGAACCCGTGCCCACGCCCACCGTCATGTCGTCCTCGACGAAGGCGAGCGCGGCCTCCGCGCAGAGCTTCTTGAGTGCGTCCTGGTCCATGGAGGCAATCATATATTGGTATTCTTGGGGTCTGGAAAAATCATGAAGAACGACTACCTCCGCAGGATCCTCGCCGCCCGCGTCTACGACGTGGCCATCGAAAGCCCGCTCGAGCTCGCCCCCGCGATCTCGCGGCGAACCGGCAACCACGTGCTCCTGAAGCGGGAGGACAAGCAGCCGGTCTTCTCGTTCAAGCTGCGCGGCGCCTACAACAAGATGGCGCACCTGTTGCCCGCGCAGCTCGCCCGCGGGGTGATCTGCGCCAGCGCCGGCAACCACGCGCAGGGCGTGGCCCTCGGCGCCCAGAAGCTGGGGACGACGGCCACGATCGTGATGCCGGTCACCACGCCGCGCATCAAGGTCTCGGCGGTGGCCGCGCGCGGCGCCAAGGTCGTCCTGTACGGCGACTCCTACCACGAGGCGGCGCAGCACGCGCTGGCGCTCGCGAAGAAGCAGGGCCTCACCTTCGTGCACCCCTACGACGATCCGCTCGTGATCGCGGGCCAAGGCACCATCGGCATGGAGATCCTGCGCCAGCACCAGCGGCCCATCGACGCCATCTTCGTGCCGGTGGGCGGCGGGGGGCTGATCGCGGGGATCGCCGCCTACGTGAAGAGCCTTTCCCCTTCCACCCGCATCGTGGGCGTCGAGCCGGAGGATTCCAACGCGATGACGGCCTCGCTCAAGGCGGGCCGGCGGGTGACGCTGCCGCACGTGAACATCTTCGCCGACGGCGTGGCGGTGCGGCAGGTGGGGCGCGAGACGTTCCGGCTGTGCCGCGAGCTGGTCGACGAGATGGTGCTGGTCGACACCGACGAGATCTGCGCGGCGATCAAGGACATCTACGAGGACACGCGGACGGTGGTGGAGCCCTCGGGGGCGCTGGCGCTGGCCGGCGCCAAGCGCTGGCTCGCGCGGCGGCGGCTCAAGGGCAAGACCATCGTGGCCATCGCCTGCGGGGCCAACATGAACTTCGACCGGCTGCGCTTCGTCGCCGAGCGCGCCGAGCTGGGCGAGCACCGCGAGGCCGTGCTGGCCGTGACCATCCCGGAGAAGCCGGGCAGCTTCCGGGCCCTGTGCGAGCTGCTGGGCCGGCGCAACGTCACCGAGTTCAACTACCGCATCGCCGACCCGGCGAAGGCGCACGTCTTCATCGGCGTGACGGTTTCCGGCCGCGAGGAGACGGAAAAGCTCATCGCGCAGCTCCAGCGGGCGGGGCTCAAGGCCGTGGACCTGTCGGAAAACGAGATGGCGAAGCTGCACGTGCGCCACCTGGTGGGCGGGCACGCCCCGGGCCGCGCCGGCGAGATGGTCTACCGCTTCGAGTTCCCGGAGCGGCCGGGCGCGCTCATGAACTTCCTCAAGCGCATGGGCTCGGGATGGAACATCTCCCTCTTCCACTACCGCAACCACGGCGCCGACGTCGGGCGGGTGCTGGTGGGACTGCAGGTGCCGGACAAGGACCGCGCGGCGTTCCGGCGCTTCCTGAAGGAGCTGGGCTACGACTACGCGGACGAGAGCCGCAACCCCGCCTACCGGCTTTTCCTGGGGTGAGGACGGGCGGCCGCCAGAACGGCGGCCGGTGCATCAGGACTGCGGCCAGTTCTTGATGTACTGCTTGAGGAGCCTGTTCTCGAAGGCCACGTCCTTGACCGCGCTGCGGGCGATGTCGTGGAAGGAAATGATGCCGACGAGGCGCCCGTCCTTCACGACCGGGGCATGGCTCACGTGCCGGTCGGTCATCAGCGCGCGCAGGCCGTCGGCGGAGTCCTCGGGATGGACCACGGCCGGGGCGGGGTTCATGACCGTGCTCACGGGCGCGTCCAGAAGGCCGGCTCCGAGGGCATCCAGCCCCTTGAGGATCTCGCGGAGCGTCAGGATGCCGGCGAGCTTGCCACCGTCCAGCACCACCACGGAACCGATGTCCTCCCGGATCATCGCCGCGACCGCCTCGCGCACCGGGGCGCCGGGGGCCACGCCGTGCGTGCGGCCGCCCTGGCCCACCTTGTCGTCGAGGATTTCCTGGACCGTCAGCGGCATGAAGGCGCTCTTCGGAACTGGGGGAGGGAGCCTCCCGGTTGCCCTGCGCCGCTCGGAAAAGCGCCGCCAGGCGGGAAAAGTGGTGCTGTTGAGTGGATTCGAACCACCGACCTACTGATTACGAATCAGTTGCTCTACCAGCTGAGCTACAACAGCACGCGAGTCGGGCATTATATCGCGGAAGCCCCTGTTTTCGCGACCCCGGCCCCCCGCCGGGGCCGGGGCGGGTTCCGTTCGTCGGCCGCCCGGCGCCTCGCGTCGGCCCGGATGGCGTGGCCCGCGGGGGGCGGCTAGCATTCCTACAGTCCCGGAGGATCCCAATGAACAAGGCTAAAGGCTTCACCCTCATCGAAATCATGATCGTCGTGGCGATCATCGCGGTGCTGGCGATGGTCGCCATGCCGGCCTACAACGGCCAGGTCCGCAAGGGCCACCGCGCCGCCGCGCAGGCGGTCATGATGGACCTGGCCAACAAGCAGCAGCTCTACCTGCAGACTGCGCGGCAGTACGCCGCCACCCCGGCGGACCTGAACGTCACGATCCCCGCGGACGTGCAGCGCATGTACGACCTGACGATCGTGGCCGCCGACGGCACCCCGCCCACGTTCACGATCACGGCCACCCCGAAGACGGGAACCTCGCAGGAGATCGACGGGCCGATCACCCTCGACCAGACCGGGGCGAAGACGCCCTCGGACAAGTGGTAGGAGAAGGCCATGTTTCCGGCACGGGTTCGACGAGAGACGGGAAGGCGGCAGGCGGGCTTCAACGTGATCGAGCTGGTCGTCGTGATCCTCATCGTGGCCGCACTCGCCGTGATCGCGCTTCCTGCCATGAACAAGCTGATCAACGCGCAGCGTACCAAGTCCTCGGCCTTCGACCTGCTCGCGGACCTGACCTACGCCCGGTCCGAGGCCATCGCGCGCGGGACGGACGTGATCATGTCCAGCACCAGCGGCGGCGAGCTGTGGAACAGCGGCTGGACGATCCGCGAGACCGCCGGCGGGACGGTCCTGCGGGCGGGCGAGGCGCGCCCGAGCGGCATCGAGTTCAAGGGCACGTCCTCCGCGCTCACCTTCGAGCGAACCGGGCGCGTGACGACGGCGGAAGGCGGCACGGTCGCCTTCGGGATCACGCCCAAGGACTCGGACGTCCAGGAATACCAGAAGCGCTGCGTGCGGCTCGATCCGTCCGGCCGGGCGCGCTCCGTGACGGGGGCATGCACATGAACCAGACCCGGCAACAGGGCTTCAGCATGATGGAGGTGCTGGTCACCATCGCGATCGTGATGCTTGGGCTCCTCGGCATGGCCGGCCTGCAGACCCGCGCCACCATGACGGAGATGGAGTCCTACCAGCGCGCGCAGGCGCTCGTCCTGCTGCAGGAAATGGCCGACCGCCTGTCCGCCAACAAGATGGACCACGCGGCCTACGTCGCGAGCGAACTGGGTGGCACCGGCGCGCTCAAGGACTGCTCCGCCGGGACCGTGGCGCAAAAGGACCTCTGCGAGTGGCACAACGCCCTCCTGGGCGTCTCCGAGACCTCCGCCGATGCGAAGAGCGTCGGGGCGATGGTCGGCGCCCGGGGCTGCATCACCAGCCCGGCAGCCAACATCCACGTGATCACGGTGGCCTGGCAGGGGCTCGTCCCGACCGCGGCGCCGGCGGACCAGTGCGGCCTAAACGCCTACGGCGACGACCGCCAGCGCCGCACCGTGTCCACGGCAGTCCGCAAGGCCGTCCTGGACTGACCCGATGGCCACCCCACAGGAGCGCCGCGAAACCATGAAACGCCACACCGCCTGCGCCGGCCGGGATCCCGCGATGTCCGTCGCCCGGGGCTTCACGCTGATCGAGATGATGATCGCGATCACGCTGGGGCTCATGATCCTCGCCGCGCTCACCACCTTCTTCGTGCAGACCAGCGCCAACCGCGCCGAGATGGACCGGGGCAGCCGGCAGATCGAGAACGGCCGCTTCGCGATGGACATCATCCGCGAGGACCTGAGCCTCGCGGGGTTCTTCTCCGACGTGCAGCAGGCGTCGGTGGCCTGGCAGACGCCCGATGCCTGCCAGACCGCGGCCGCCAACCTCGGCTTCAGCGCGAGCCCCGTCCGGATGCCGATCCCGCTCTTCGGCTACCCGGGCCTCGTGGGCGCCCCGGCGTGCATCGCGAACGCCGTTCCCGGGACGGACGTGCTGGTGGTCCGGCGCTTCAATACCGAGCCAACCCCGGTCGCCTCCGCCGCGGCCAGCCAGTACTACATGCAGATCTCGCACTGCGCGACCGACAGCTCGACCACCCCCGTCTTCGTGGGCCTGGGCTCCGGCGCCGGGGGGTACACCCTGCGCAAGGTGAACTGCACCTCGCTCGCCGACCTGTGGCGCTACCACGAGCACGTGTACTACATCCGCAATTGCAGCGTGTGCGGCGTGGACAACATCCCGACCCTCGTGCGGCTCACGCTGGATGGCGGCGCCACCAAGACGGAGGAGCTTGCCGAGGGGATCCAGGACATGCGCATCGACTACGGCCTGGACACCAACGGCGACGGCGCGCCGGAGGACTGGCGCCGCTGCGACGCGGCCACGCCCTGCACGGCGGCCGACTGGCTGAACGTCACGGCGGTCAAGGTGAACCTCCTGTCCTCGACGCTCGAGAACTCGCCCGGCTACACCGACAAGAAGACGTACTCGCTGGGGCTCGCCGGGACGGTGGGGCCGTTCGGCGACGGGCTCAAGCGCCACATCTACTCCGCCGTGGTGAACGCGGCCAACCGCAGCGGCCCGCGGGAACGATGAGATGAACATGAACCGACCGCCCAGGGACATCCGCAGTACGCCGCGCGCCCAGCGCGGCATCACGATGCTCATCGCCATGATCATCCTGGTCATGGTGACGCTCCTCGCGGTGACTTCTTTCCGCGTGAGCAACACGAACCTGAAGATCGTCTCGTCGATGCAGGGCCGGCAGGAGGCCGTGGCTTCGGCCCAGGCCGCGATCGAGCAGGTGATCAGCACGGCGTACTTCACGGAGGAGCCGGCTATAGTGGCCGCCACGCCGGTGCTCATCGATCTCAACTACGACGGCAAGACCGATTACGACGTGAAGATCGCGCTTCCGACGTGCCAGCGCGGCCGGCCGACGCTCGCCGCGCAGCTCGACCTGAACAACGTGAACGACCGCAAGTGCCTCGGGACCGCGCGCCTCGGCGCCGGCCAGCTGCCCTCATTCTGTAGCGACACCATCTGGGAAGTCAGTGCCTCGGCCGCCGACAAGGTGACGGGCGCCTCCACCACCGTGCGACAAGGCGTCGGGTTGCGCGTATCCGCGACCGACGCCTTGAGCGCCTGCAAGTAATCCACCAGGAGCGACCATGAAGAATTCCCCCCGGTTCGGTTTTCGAGCCGCCTGCGCGGCCCTCGGCCTCGCGACGGCGACGGCCACCGTATTCGCCGCAGAGGACATCGACATCTTCGCGGCGGGTGCCGGAACCGTGCCCAAGCCCAACCTGATGATCCTGCTCGACAACTCGTCGAACTGGAGCGCCACACTCGGGCCCAACGACTGCTTCGACCCGAAGACGGACACGACGAAGTTCCACGCCGAGATCTGCGCCCTGCAGAAGGTGGTCCCCACGCTGAACGAAAAGGTCCGCCTGGGACTCATGATGTTCACGGAAGGCGGCGCCAGCGGCGCCTACGTGCGCGCGGGCATCCGCGACATGAACGACCAGAACAAGACGGCCTTCACCAAGCTCGTGAGCGAGATCAAGCAGCTCGGCGCCGGCAGCGACAACGCCGGGTCGAGCCAGCCCTACGGCAAGGCGATGTTCGAGGCCTTCAAGTACTTCGGGGGCTACACGAACCAGGCCAATGCCCAGACGGATCTTCCCGCTTCCCCCGTGAGCAATACCGGGTTTGGCCCCGCGGCTTTTGCGGGTTGGGGGACGGACTCCGGCAGCGACACGGGCGCCGCCCGCCGCGACCACGGCGTCAACAACGCCGCGGCCAACCGCGCAATGCGCTACTACGGCGCCGACAACATCTACGCGTTCGACAACTCGTCGGACAGGGAATACAACTACAACAACGCGATCCTCGATGCCTGCGCCAAGAACTTCCTCATCGTGATCTCCAACGGCAACCCCTCGCCGCTGGGCGGCGACTCCAGCGGGACGAGCATCAACTCGATCGTGAGCACCCTGGGCGTGACGCCCAGCGCGATCATGGGCGGCGGCGTGGAGGTGCACTCGAGCAAGTTCGACGAGATGGCCCGCTTCCTCTACACGACGGACGTCAGCCCGCGTGTCGGCCAGCAGAAGGTCATCACCTACACGATCGCGGTCTACCAGCCGCAGAAGGTGACGCTGGACGCCAACGGCAACGTCATCGACGAGGTCGTCCTCAACACCGACCGCGAGATGATCAAGCTCATGAAGAGCGCCGCGTCCGCCGGCGGCGGCAAGTACTTCGCCGCGCGCAACGCCCAGGACGTGATCAACGCGATCCTCAAGATCCTGAACGAGGTCCAGGCGGTCAACAGCGTGTTCGTGTCCGCGAGCCTTCCGGTGTCGGTGAATACCCAGGGCACCTTCCTCAACCAGGTCTACATGGGGATGTTCCGCCCGGACGGCACGGGCAACCCGCGGTGGATGGGCAACCTCAAGCAGTACAAGTTCGTGCTCGACCCCGACACGAGCTTCCTGTACCTCGCCGACAGCAACAACAACCGCGCGGTGAACCCGGCCACGGGCTTCATCTCCCCCGCCGCGGACAGCTTCTGGACGCACGCCAGCACGTACTGGGCCCTCAATCCGTCGGGTTCGCCCCTTTCGGGCAGCGACAAGCCCGACGGCGAGATCGTCGAGAAGGGCGGCGCGGCGCAAAGCGTGCGCCAGGAGTTCGCGATCTCGCAGGACTCCCGGCGGATGTACACCTGCCCGTCGACGGGCTGCACGGCGGGAGCGCTCTCCTACGAGTTCAGCGAATCGAACATCTCGGGCGGCGCGTACCAGGCGGCGCTCAGTCCGAACCCGGCGGCCCCCATCGCGGCGGGGGAACTCCTGTCGCTCGTGCGCTGGATCCGCGGCGAGGACAACGTGAACGCCGATCCGCGCACCACGCTGCCGGAGAACTGGACGAGCGCGGAGGGCGGCCCCGGCCTGCCGGTGACCGTGCGGCCTTCCGCCCATGGCGACGTGCTGCATTCCCGCCCCGTCGTGCTTAACTTCGGTGCCCTCGGGCCGTACGTCTTCTACGGCGCCAATGACGGCACGCTGCGCGCGGTGAAGGGCGGCCAGGCGACCGGCGACGGGCACGAGGTCTGGTCGTTCGTCGCGCCGGAGTTCTACGGGAAGTTCAAGCGCCTGCGCGACGCCTCGCCGCAGCTCCTGACGCCGTCGACCATCCCGGGCATCACCCCGCCCCCGACGCCGAAGGACTACTTCTTCGACGGGCCGATCGGCTCCTTCCAGGACGCGACGCGGGCCTGGATCTTCGTGTCCGCACGTCGCGGCGGGCGGGTCCTCTACGCGTTCGACGTCACCGATCCCACCAGCCCGAAATTCATGTGGAAGAAGACGGGAACGGATCTCCCGAACCTCGGCCAGACCTGGTCCGAGCCCAAGTCGATCAAGGTGAAGGCTTCGGCCGACCCGCTCCTCATCTTCGGCGCGGGCTACGACCCCGGCGAGGACCAGATCCCGCCGGTGAACAACGGCGTCGGCCGCGGCATCTACGTGCTCAACGCCAGGACGGGCGCCGAGTTGAGGTTCCTGCAGAGCTCGTCCAACGGGGGAGGTGTCCTGCACTCGATCCCCTCGGACGTGGCGGTGGCCGACGTCGACGGCGACACCTTCGCCGACCGCGCCTACGTGGGCGACACGGGCGGCAACGTCTGGCGCCTCGACATCGACGCGCTCTCTGTCGGCGACTGGAAGCTCTTCAAGCTCGCCGCCCTTGCGGAAGCGGGCGTCTCGCGCAAGTTCTTCTACCAGCCGGACATCGTGCTGTCGAAGGACTTCCACTCGGTCCTGATCGGCACGGGCGACCGCGAGAAGCCGCTCATGACGACCTCCAGCGACCGGTTCTACGGCCTGCGCGACTTCAAGCTGGGCACGGACGCGACTGGCATGGTGCCGCTCACGCCGTCCGACCTCGTCGTGGGCACCACGACGATCGACGCGACGGTCAAGGGCTGGTACATCGCCCTCGAAATCGGCGAGAAGGTGGTGAACTCCCCGCTCACCATCGCGGGCGTCACCTACTTCTCGACGAACAAGCCGCAGCCGCCGGCCCTGGGCACCTGCTCGGCCAACCTCGGCCGGGCGCGCTCCTACGGCCTGGACTTCGTGTCCGGGACCGCGGGCCTGGATCGCGACGGCAACGGGACGAAAGACGTGAACGACGTGTACGTGGATCTCGTGGGCGGCGGCCTCCCGCCGTCGCCGGTGGGCGGCATCGTGCAGCTCGACGACGGGCGCCTGGTGGGCTTCATCATCGGCGGCGGCGAAAGCACGTCGCCGATCGAGGCGGGCCGGATCCGCGTCGACATCCCGAAGACGCGCCAGAAGGTCTACTGGAACACGAAGTCCGACAAGTAGCCCGGCGGCATCCGCAAGCGGCGAGGCCCGGCAATTGCCGGGCCTCGCCGTTTCCGCTTCCCGCCGGGCGGGTCAGGTGTCGGCGCCGGCCCGGGTGATCGACTTGGGCAGGGGGAAGGTCACGTTCTCCGTGATGCCCTCGAGCTCGCGCACGCGGGCCGCGCCCAGCCGCTGCAGGGCGGCGATCACGTCCTGGACGAGGACCTCCGGCGCGGAGGCGCCTGCCGTGACGCCGACGGTGCGGGCGCCGGCGATCCACTCGGGAAGGACCTCCTCGGCGCGGTCGACCAGGTAGGCCTTGCGGCCGAGGTTCTCGGCCACCTCGCGCAGCCGGTTGGAGTTCGAGCTGTTGGGCGAGCCCACCACGATCACCACGTCGCAACGCGGCGCCATGAACTTCACGGCGTCCTGCCGGTTCTGCGTGGCGTAGCAGATGTCGTCCTTCTTGGGGCCGACGATGGCGGGGAAGCGCTCGCGCAGCGCCGCCACGATCCGCGCCGCGTCGTCCATGGAAAGCGTGGTCTGCGTCACGTAGGCGAGGTTGGCGGGGTCGCGCACCGCGAGGCGCGCGACGTCCTCCTCGCTCTCCACCAGGTACATGCCCGAGTCCGACTGGCCCATGGTGCCCTCGGCCTCGGGGTGGCCCTCGTGGCCGATCATCACCACCTCGCGGCCCTGCTCGCGCATGCGCGCGACCTCGGCGTGGACCTTCGTGACGAGGGGGCAGGTGGCGTCGAAGATGCGCAGGCCGCGGTCGGCGGCTTCCTTGCGAACCGAGAGCGAGACGCCATGCGCGGAGAAGATCACCGTGCCGCCCGCGGGCACCTCGGCGAGCTCCTCGACGAACACCGCGCCCTTGCGGCGCAGGTCGTCCACGACGAACTTGTTGTGCACGATCTCGTGGCGGACGTAGATGGGCGCGCCGTGGATCTCGAGCGCGCGCTCGACGATGGCGATGGCGCGGTCGACGCCGGCGCAGAACCCGCGCGGCTTGGCGAGCACGACTTCGATGGCTTCAGGCATCGGGCGGTTTCCTTTCCTGGCGGCGCTCGGCGAGGGTGTCGCGGACGCCGTCCCAGAGGATCAGCACCACGCCCACCGTGATCGCCGAGTCGGCGACGTTGAAGGCGGGCCAATAGTAGCCCGCCGCGTGCAGCTGGATGAAGTCGACGACGTGGCCGAGCGTGAGGCGGTCCCAGAGGTTCCCCGCGGCGCCGCCCAGCACGAGGGCGAGGGCTGCCGCGAGGAGCCGGTTGCCGCCGCTCTTGCGCAGCATCGCGAGCAGCACCGCGGAGACGACGACCGTCACGCCCACGAAGAACCAGCGCTGCCAGCCGCCGGCGCCCGCCAGGAAGCTGAACGCCGCGCCGGGGTTGTGCCACAGCAC
>JAMPXV010000078.1 GCA_023700985.1 Lysobacter sp. | reverse complement strand
GTCGTGGATCCAGCCGCGAAGCTGCACGGGCGTGAGCGTGCTCGTGTCGATGCGGTGGCTGATTTCCGCCACGGGCGCGAGGAGGCGCCGCTCCAGGGCGATCGCCTCCTCGAGGGTGCGGCCCTGGGCGGCGAGCGGGTGCGGGCGCCGCGTCTCGGAGAACCGGCGCATGAGGCTCGCGTCGCTCGAGTCCAGGAACAGCATGCGCACGTCGGTGCCCCTGGCGCGCTCCTTCTCGACGACCTTCGGCAGGATGCCGATGGTGTCCGCGCTTCGCACGTCGGCGCTCACGGCCACGCGCGGCTCGCCGCGCGAGGCGACGTACGAGACGAGGCCGCCGATGAGGTGGGGCGGCAGGTTGTCGACGCAGAAGTAGCCCGAGTCCTCGAGCGCCTTGAGCGCGACGCTCTTGCCGGAGCCGGAGACGCCGCTGACGAGGGTCAGCTGCATCAGTGCCCCCCGGCCTCCGGTTCCGGCGGGTCGCCGGCGCGCATGGCGGCCGCCTGGCGCGCGATGAAGTCGCGGGTGGAGTCGATGCCGCGCGTCATCAGGATGTGGTTGCGCACCGCGGCCTCGACGAGCACCGCGAGGTTGCGGCCCGGGGCCACGGTGAGGGTCACCGTGGGGATCTCGACCCCCAGCACGCGCCGCATGCCCGACTTCGTGGAGAGGCGGTCGCGCTCCTCGTAGCGGCCGTCGGCCGGGAACTCGAGGTGGACGATCAGCCGCAGCACCTTGCGCGGGCGCACCGCGGTCTCGCCGAAGATGGAGCGGATGTTGAGGACGCCCAGGCCGCGCACCTCGAGGAAGTCGCGCAGCATCGGCGGGCAGCGCCCCTGCACCGTCTCGGGCCCGATCTGCTGCAGCTCGACGACGTCGTCGGCCACCAGCCCGTGGCCGCGCGAGATGAGCTCCAGCGCCAGCTCGCTCTTGCCGATGGAGGACTCGCCCGTGATGAGGACTCCGATCTCCAGCACGTCGAGGAACACGCCGTGGAGCGAGGTCACCTCGCCCAGCTCGCCCTGCAGGTAGGGACGCAGGACGTTGATGACCTGCTGGCTCGTCTCCCGCGCGGTGAGCAGCGGCACCGCGGACTTCGTGGCGGCGCGCTCCAGGGGCGCCGGCACGGGAAGGCCGTCGCCCACGACGATGCAGAGCGTGTCGCCGCCGGCCAGCCGGTCGAGCATCTCCGTGCGCGCGGCGTCGCTCATGCGCTCGAGGTAGCGCAGCTCGCTCGTGCCGAGCACCTGCACGATGAGCGGGTGGATGAGGTTCAGGTGCCCGATGAGCCCCAGCCCGGGGCGCGAGAGCATCTCGTTGGTGAGCTCGCGGTGGCTCCCCGAGGCGCCGGCGGCCCAGGCGAGCCCCAGGCGCTCGCGCCGGTCCTCAAAGAGCTGCTGAACGCTGAGGCGGGGCATACGGCGACCATTCCGTGAGCAGGCGGCGGGCTGCCTCGATGTCGCCGGCCTGGATCAGCCGCTCGCGCAGGTCGCCGTCGCTGAACATCTGCGCGAGGTCGGAGAGGAGCTCCAGGTGCTGCTCCGTGGCGTGCTCCGGGACGAGCATCGCGAGGACCAGCCGCACGGGCTGGCCGTCGGGCGACTCGAACGGCACCGGCGACTGCGTGCGCACGAAGGCGCAGAGGGTCTCCTTGAGGTTCTTGAGCCGGCCGTGCGGGATCGCGACCCCGTAGCCCAGGCCGGTCGAGCCGAGCTTCTCGCGGTCGAAGAGGCTGTCGAAGACGCGCGCGCGCGGGATCTGGCGCGAGTTCTCGAAGATGAGCCCGATCTGCTCGAAGAGGCGCTTCTTGCTGCTCACGTCGAGGTCGAGCGCGACGTGGGCCGCGGGCAGCAGGGGGGTGAGCCTGTTCATCGGAATGCTCCTCGCGGCAGGGCGCGGGGGGTCACGGGGCCGCGCGCTTCGGGGCGGCGCCGCGCCGACCCTCCTCGAACTTGTCCTTGTGCCTGATGATCTGGCGGTCGAGCTTGTCGACCAGGCCGTCGATCGCGGCGTACATGTCCGCGTCGTGGCTTTCCACGTGGATGTCCTTGCCGGAGAGGTGCACGGTCGCCTCGATCATCTGGTCGAGCTTCTGGACCGACATTATCACCTTCACGTCGATGACCTGCTCGAAATGCCGGTTGATTCGCTCGAGCTTCGAGACGACGTAGTCGCGGATCGCGGGGGTGATCTCGACATGATGGCCGGTGAGCTGGAGGTTCATCGCGGACTCCTTTCGCGTTTGGTTCAGATGGACTTTCTCATGTTCGCGGGCTGGATGTGCATCGCCTCGCGATACTTCGCCACCGTCCTTCGCGCGACCTGGATTCCCTGCTGCGCGAGGATGTCCGAGATGCGGTGGTCCGACAGGGGCTTCCTTCCGTCCTCGGCCGCCACGAGCTGCTTGATGAGCGCGCGGATGGCCGTGGAGGAGCAGGCCCCCCCCGTGTCCGTCGCGACGTGGCTGCCGAAGAAGTACTTCAGCTCGAAGATGCCGCGCGTCGTGAGCATGTACTTCTGGGTCGTCACGCGCGAGATGGTGGATTCGTGCAGGCCGACGGCATCGGCGATCTCGCGCAGCACGAGCGGGCGCATCGCGACCTCGCCGTGCTCGAAGAAGTTCTTCTGGCGGTCGACGATGGCCTGGGTGACGCGCAGGATCGTGTCGAAGCGCTGCTGCACGTTCTTGATGAGCCAGCGCGCCTCCTGGAGCTGCCCGGCGAGGTTCCTGCCGCCGTTGTCGCGCGAGGACTGCAGGAGGTCGGCGTACATCTTGTTGATGCGCAGCCGCGGCATCGCGTCGCGGTTGAGCTGCGCGACCCAGCGGCCGCCGGCCTTGCGCACGGTGACGTCCGGGACGACGTAGCGCACGTCGCCGTCGCCCCAGGAGCGGCCGGGCTTGGGGTCGAGCGTGAGGATGAGGGCGCGCACCTCGCGCAGCTCGTCCTCGGTGACGCCGAGCACGCGCCGCAGCTTGTTGAAGTCGCGCGCGGCCAGCGCGTCGAGGTGGCGCGAGGCCAGCTCGATGGCGCGCTCGCGGTGCGGCGTGGCGGGGTCGAGGGCCTTCAGCTGCAGCGTGAGGCATTCCGAGAGGTCCCTCGCGCCCACGCCGGCGGGCTCGAGGTTCTGCACCTGGCGAAGGGCGATCGAGATCTCCTCGATCTCGAGGTCGGCGATTTCCTCCGCGCCGATCTCGAAGAGCTCCCCGGGGCCCGCCGTGAGGTAGCCGTCGCCGTCGAGGTGCGCGATCACCAGGAGTGCCACCCGCTTGTCGCGCTCGCTCATCGCGGTGAGCTGGAGCTGCCGGATCAGCGCCTCCTGCAGCGTGGGCTCGGCCGCGGCGAGCTGCATGAAGTCGTCGTTCTCCTCGTCGTTGCGGCGCGAGCCGCTCACGGGCTCGTCGCCGAAGGAGGCCGCGTCGTCGAGCTGCGTGGCGGGCTCGGCCTCGGTGTTCGGCGCGTCGGCAGGGGGCGCGGGGGGCGGGCCCTCGCCCTCGGCCTCGAGGTCGGAGCGCTCGAGCAGCGGGTTTTCGGCGAGGTAGCGCTCGAGCTCCTGGTTGAGCTCGACCGTCGACAGCTGGAGCAACCGGATCGATTGCTGCAGCTGCGGCGTGAGCGTCAGGTGCTGGGATAGCTTGAGCTGGAGGCTGTGCTTCATGTCGAAAGCCGCGGGGCGAATTCGTGAGTCCGCTAGAGGCGGAAATTCTCCCCGAGGTAGACCTTTCGTACGTCCTCATTATAGATGATTTCCTCCGGCTTCCCGAAGGCGAGGACGGTGCCCTGGTTGATGATGTAGGCGTGGTCGCAGATGCCCAGGGTCTCCCTCACGTTGTGGTCGGTGATTAGCACGCCGATGCCGCGGCCCTTGAGGAAACGGATGATCTGCTGGATGTCGAGCACCGCGATGGGGTCGACCCCGGCGAAGGGCTCGTCCAGCAGGATGAAGCGCGGGTTGGTGGCGAGCGCGCGCGCGATCTCGACGCGCCGGCGCTCGCCGCCGGAAAGCGAGAGCGCCGGGCTCGCGCGCAGGTGGCCGATGTGCAGGTCGTCGAGCAGGTTCTCGAGGCGTGCCTCGATCTCCTCCTCCTCGATCCCCTGCAGCTCGAGGACCGCCTGGATGTTCTGCGCGACGTTCAGGCGCCGGAAGATCGACGCTTCCTGCGGGAGGTACGAGAGCCCCAGCCGCGAGCGGCGGTAGATCGGCAGGTGGGTCACGTCCTGGCCGTCGAGCCGCACGCTGCCCTGGTCGATGGGCACCAGCCCCAGGATCATGTAGAAGCAGGTGGTCTTGCCGGCGCCGTTGGGCCCCAGGAGCCCCACCACCTCGCCGCTCTCGACGGTGAGGGAGACGTCGGACACCACGACGCGCTTCTTGTAGCGCTTCATCAGCGCCTCGGCCCGCAGCACCGAGGGCTTCGCCTCGCTCTTCACGAGCGTGAGGTGCTGGGCGGCGGCCGCAGCTGCGGGGTTCACCGTCACGGCGAGCCGGGACCCTTGTCGGGCTTGAGCGTGACCGGCGGCTGCGCCGGCGCCGCGGCGTCGTCGCCCTGCGCCGCCTTCTTCTGCGGAATGATCGTCGCCTTCACCCGCGAGCCGGGCGCGGCCTGCGAGCCGGGCGGCGCGCCCGTGACCTCGAAGAACTCCTTGGCGCGGTCGTAGGAGATGAAGTCGCCGGCGAGCTCGCCCTGCGAGCTCTTGAGCTTCGCGCCGTTGAAGAGCCTCAACTGGTCGTTGCGGTCGTCGAACTCGGCGCGCTCGGCGGAGCCGTCGATCCAGTCGTCGACCTTGTCGCGCTTCTGGCGGAAGGTCACCGGGCTGCCGGTCGCGACGTACTTGCGGTAGCCCTCCGGGTCCTCGCGCACGACGATCTTCGCCGAGGTGATGCGCATCGTGCCCTGGGTGATGACGACGTTGCCCTCGTAGATGGCCTCCTTCTTCGTGTCGTCGGCCGAAAGCCGGTCGGCGAGCACCTGGATCTCCTTCTCGCGGTCGCCCTTCTCGGCGCGCGCCGGGAGAGCCATCGCGAGCGCCGCGGCCACGAGCAGCAGCGTCGCGGGAGCGGGTAGGCGGGAGAAGGAGTCGCGCATCAGGGTCGGGGCTTGTAGGTGGCGCGCACGCGGTCGAGCTTGAGGATGCGCGTCTTGTTGTTCATTTCCAGTCCCGACGCCTCGATGCGGGCCGCGGGGTTCTCCAGCAGCACGGGGCCCGTGGTGCGGACCACGCGGGTGTCCGGAAGGACGAGGAGCCGCTCCGTGGTGAGCCGCGAGGCCTCGTAGCGCTTGTCGGCTTCGCGCACGAGGACCACGTTGCCCTCGAACCAGATCTTGTCGCCGCCCTCGAGCATCCGGCCGGTTTCGGAAGAGATCGTCACGCGGGGCTGGCGTGGCTCGAAAGCCTGGAAGTCGATCGTCTGCAGCTGCGCCGAGTCGTCGTCCGGGTAATGTACCATCTTGAGCGCGGCCAGGGTGTAGAGGGTCTGCCCGTCCTCCCCGTACTTGCGCGCGCTGAACTTCTCGACGATGAGGTCGGGATCGTGGCGCGCCTTCGCGTCGCCGCGCGATCCCTCCGGCTGCACGAGCTGGTCCAGCCACGTGGTGAGCGCGACAAGGAAGGCGAGCACGCCGAGAGGCAGCCAGGAGGAAGGCCGGACCATCGCCTAGCCCCGCGCCCCGTCGGGCCCCCGGGCGCCTTCGAGCGTGCCCTGCGCGCGCATCACGAACTCGCAGAACTCGCGCACCGCGCCCTCGCCGCCGCGGGCGGTCGTGACGAGGTGAGCGAGCGCCTTCACTTCCGCCACCGCGTTCGCGACGGCAACCGCCAGGCCGCAGCGGGCGAGCACGGGAGCGTCGGGGAGGTCGTCGCCCACGAAGGCGCACTGCGAGGCGTCCAGGCCCAGCTTCGCGCGAAGCGCCTCGAAGTGGGCGACCTTGTCCTCGACGCCGAGGATCACGTGGGGCATGCCCAGCTCCCTCCCGCGCGCGGCCGCGGCCTCCGAGTTGCGGCCGGAGAGCAGGCCCGTGGCCACCCCGGAGCGCGCGAGCATCTTGATGCCGTGCCCGTCGAGGGTGTTGAAGACCTTCATCGTCTCGCCCGCGGGGCCGAAATAGAGGCGGCCGTCGGTCAGCACGCCGTCGACGTCGAAGAGGGCGAGGCGGATGGCTCGCGCGCGGGCGGTGGCGTCGGGCATCGGCGTCAGATGACCCCGGCCCGCAGGAGGTCGTCCACGTGCACGGCGCCGACGAGCCGGCCGCCGTCGTCCACGACGAGGAGCCGGCCGCTAACGTGGTGCGCCTGCATCACCTGCGCGGCCTCGGCGGCGAGCCGCGCGGGGCCGATGGCGCGCGGGTTGCGCGTCATCACCTCGGCGACCTTCATGCCGCGGATGTCCTCGTGCTTCTCGAGCGTGCGGCGCAGGTCGCCGTCGGTGAAGAGGCCGGCGACGCGCCCGCCCTCGTCGACGATCGCGGTCATGCCCAGGCCCTTCTGGCTCATCTCCAGGATGGCCTCCTTGAGCGTGGCGCCCAGGCCCACGCGCGGCAGGCGCTCGCCCGAGTGCATGACGTCCGAGACGTGCAGCAGGAGCCGGCGGCCCAGCGTGCCGCCGGGATGGTGCATCGCGTAGTCGTCCTCGCCGAAACCGCGCTTTTCCAGCAGCGCCACCGCGAGCGCGTCGCCGAGCGCGAGTACCGCCGTGGTGCTCGCCGTGGGCGCGAGGTTCATCGGGCACGCCTCCTTCTCCACGGCCGCGTCGAGGTGCACGTCCGCTTCGGTCGCGAGCGTGGACCGGTCCCGGCCGGTGATGGCGATCACCTTCGCGCCGCGGCGCTTGATGAGGGGCAGGATGCGCAGGATCTCGTCGGACTCGCCGGAGTTCGAGATCGCGATCACCACGTCCCCCTCGGCGATCATCCCGACGTCGCCGTGGCTCGCCTCTCCCGGATGCATGAAGAACGCGGGCGTGCCGGTGGAAGCGAGCGTGGAGGCGATCTTTCCGCCCACGTGCCCCGACTTGCCCATGCCCGTGACGACGACGCGCCCCCTGGCGGCGAAGATCGCCGCCACCGCGTCGAGGAATGGCTTGCCGAGGCGACCCCTGAGGGCGGACACGGCGGCGGCCTCGATCTCGAGCACCTGCCTGGCAAGCGCGAGGATGCTCTCGTCGTCGGGTGCGGGCCGGGGATGGTGTAGATTTGTCACGGGGGAAAGTATAAAGGGATTGCACCCCCCCCGCCGCCCGCACCCACGATGCATGACGCCCTTCCTGTCGCGCTGATCCTCCTCGGTTCCGCCGTCGCGGTGGTGGTGCTATTCCGGCGCCTTTCGATGCCGGCGATCCTCGGCTACCTCCTCGTCGGGGCAGCCATCGGGCCGGGCGCGCTCGCCCTGGTGTCGACCTCGGAGGACATGCGCTACCTCGCGGAGTTCGGGGTCGTGTTCCTCATGTTCTCCGTGGGCCTCGAGTTCAGCCTTCCGCAGCTCATGGCGATGCGGCGCACGGTGTTCGGCTTCGGCGGCGCGCAGGTGGCGCTCACGATGATCCTGGCCGCGATCGTGGCGGTGGCGGGCGGGGAACCCTGGAAGTCGGGGCTCATCGTGGGCGGCGTGCTTGCGATGTCCTCGACGGCCATCATCTCCAAGGCGCTTTCCGAGCAGGCGCAGCTGCACACGCCGGCCGGCCGCCAGATCATGGGCGTGCTCCTCTTCCAGGACCTCGCGGTGATCCCGCTTCTGGTGCTCATCCCGGCGCTGGCCCTGCCGCCCGAGGCGCTCGCGGAGTCCATCGGCCTCGCCCTGCTGAAGGCCGCCGTCGTGCTCGCGGTCGTCCTCTTCGTGGGGCAGCGCCTGATGCGCCCCCTCTTCCACCTGGTCGCGAAGCAGAAGTCCTCGGAGCTCTTCGTGCTCTTCGTGCTGCTGGTCACGCTGGGGCTCGCGTGGGTGACGGAGCTCGCCGGGCTCTCCCTCGCGCTGGGCGCGTTCCTGGCGGGCATGCTCATCTCCGAGACCGAGTACCGCTACCAGGTCGACGACTACATCAAGCCCTTCAGGGACGTGCTCCTGGGCTTCTTCTTCGTCACCATCGGGATGCTCCTCGACCCCGCGGTGGTGGCCTCGAACTGGCTGATGGTGGGGGCGGTGCTGGTGTCGCTCGTCGCGCTGAAGTTCGTGCTGATCTTCTGGCTGGGGCGGCAGTTCGGCAACGACAAGCCCGTGGCGCTGCGCGCCGCGCTCGCGCTCGCGCCTGCCGGGGAGTTCGGGTTCGTGCTGCTGTCGCTCGCCGGCCGCGAGGGGGCGCTGGACCCGGGCACCCTCCAGGTGGTTCTGGCCGGGGCGCTGCTGTCGATGCTCGCGACCCCCGTGCTGCTGGCCAACTCGGAGCGCATCGTCCTCTACTTCGTGCAGAGCGAATGGACGCAGCGCGCCATGGCGCTGCACGAGCTGGCCGTGAAGACGATGGCCACGCAGGGCCACGTGATCGTGTGCGGCTACGGCCGCAGCGGCCAGGCGCTGGCGCGCTTCCTCGAGCGCGAGGGCGTGTCGGTCGTCGCGCTGGACGCCGACCCCGAGCGCGTCCGGCAGGCGGCGGCGGCCGGGGACTCCGTCGTCTTCGGAGATGCCTCGAGGCGCGAGGTGCTGGCCGCGGCGGCCCTGTCGCGAGCGATGGCGGTGGTGGTGAGCTTCGCCGACACGCCGAGGGCGCTGAAGATCCTCGCGCACGTGCGCGAGCTGCGCCCCGAACTGCCGGTGATCGTGCGCACCTGGGACGACACCGACGTGGGGAAGCTGCGCGAGGCGGGCGCCGCCGAGATCGTGGCGGAGGTGGTGGAGGGCTCGCTCATGCTGGCAACGCAGACCATGATGTTGCTGGGCGTGCCGATGAACCGCGTGCTGCGCAGGCTCCGCGAGGTGCGCGCCGAGCGCTACCACCTGATGAGCGGCTTCTTCCCCGGCGCCACGGACACCGAGTCCGACGCCGACGCGGCGCAGCCGCGGCTGCGCTCGGTGATGATCGGCCCCAGCGCGGCCTGCGTGGGGCTGACGCTCGAGAGCATGAATTTCGCGGCCATGGACGTCGAGGTGACCGCTGTGCGCCGGCAAGGCGTGCGCGAGACCAATCCCTCCAAGGGAATGCGGCTTCGCGAGAACGACATCGTGGTCCTCCTCGGGTCGCAGGAGGCGCTGGCCAAGGCCGAGATCCGGCTGCTGCAGGGTTGAAAGCAGACGGCCCGCGCTGGGCGGGCCGTCGGTGCCGCGGGAAGCGGGCGGGTCAGAACGTCATGCAGACCGTGTAGTTCGTCGCGTCGTCGACGTTGGCCGTCGGAGTGGAGGCCGAGCCAAGGGCGGCGTTGTCGGGCTGGGCGCGCATCGAGCCGGAAGCGGTGTTGCCGTCGTCCATCTGGATGTCGAGCTGCTTCACGAACTTGCCGAGGATGCTCTTCGAGCAGATCTGGTACGTGCCGCGCATCGGGTTCGCCGCGTTGGTGGTCACGTTGTCGATCTGGATCTGCGCGTCCTGGGCGCTGCTGATGCCGATGCGGCCGCTGTTGGCGTTCTTCGGCACGTACGGGTCGGCATCCGACATGTCCGTGATCGTGGTGGGGCCGGAGGCCAGGTTCGCGAGCCGCACGTGCTGCCAGAAGAGGGAGGTCTCGTCGGTGGCGGTCGTGGAGTTCCAGTTGCCGTTGATGACGCCGTTGCCCTGGACGCCCGCGGGCGTGGTGGCGAGCGTCGAGCCCGTGATGTGCGTCGACACCTGCGCGTCGTCGCCCGGAAGCGCCCTGAACTTGTCCTGGAACGCGTAGATGTAGGTCGGGATGGTGCGGAAGTCGTTCGCGAGGTTCTTCACGCGAGCGCTGTTGATCAGTTCCTGGCCCTTGAGGATGCCCCCGAGGAGCAGGCCGATGATCACGAGCACGATCGCGATCTCGACGAGCGTGAAGCCGGATTGTTGCGATTTCATGGGTATCTCCAGTTATGAGGCAGCGACGCTCAGAAGCCGAAGAGGCTTGTGAGTTGGCGCGAGTTCTCGATCACCCGCGCAACGAGGCCGAGGAGGAGGCCGGCGCCAAGGATCACGACGGCTGCATCGAGGGGCTTCAGTTTCGGGGTTTTCATGGTTGACTCCTGAGTGAGTTTGCACCCTAGTCAATGCAACCGCCGTGCCACGTTTCGTAAAGCATTGTTTTAATGAAGTTTTGCCACATTTTGGGTGAATCCAGGCGGCATTCCGGGTGGTACGGGTGTCGAAAAGCCGGACACCCGCACCCCACCTGTCCGGGAGCCCGACACCGCGGCGGGTGTCCGGGGCCGTAGGGGCCGCGAACCACCTGTGAGATTATCGCGGAGCCACCCTGCCCGACATCGCCTTGTCCTCGACCCCTTTCTCCTCCACCCGACTGGGCAGCTTCCTGCTCGGATCCCGCCGCTGGGTGGTGCTGGCGATGCTCCTCGCGCTGCACGAGGCTCTCATCACGGACCCCGGCGGGGGATTCCAGCGCGTCTGGCTGCTGGTTCACTTCGGCCTGTTCCTCCTGTGGCAGCCGTTCTTCGAGGCGGAGAAGGAGGTCGAGCGGATCGCGATCGCCCTTCTTGGCGTGATCACCGCGGCGATCCTCTATTTCCTGCCGGGGTGGCTGATCGGCGCCTGGATCTGCGTGCTCATCGGCATCCTGGGTGGCAAGGTGTTCACGCAGCAGGCGGGGCGCCGCGGCTGGTTCTACCTGGTCGCCTTCTTCTACCTGGCGGCGATGATGCTGCTGTGGGCTGTCCCGCGGCTCGTGCTTGGCGAGACGGCGATCCCGGAGCCGGTGGCGCTCTTCGCGCAGTTGATCCTGCCGTTCACGCTCCTGGCCCTGGTGTTCCTGCCCTTCGACCCCGCCGACGACGACCGGCGGCAGGTGTTCGACTTCTTCTACGCCGTGCTCGTGTTCCAGCTCGTCGTCGTGCTCGCGCTGGGGTCCATCGCGTTGATGCGCTACACGCACGGGGAGTACTTCCCCGCCGCGGGCCTCACGGTGATCGGCTTCGGCGCGACCCTCTTCGTGCTGGCGGTGTTCTGGGGCCCGCGAGAGGGTTTCGGCGGCCTGCGCACCTACCTTTCGCGCTACCTGATGTCGGTCGGGATGCCTTTCGAATCCTGGGTGCGCCGGGTGGCGGAACTGGCGGAGCACGAGCCCGACCCGCAGCGCTTCCTCGGCCAGTCGCTCGCGCTGGCGTCGGAATTGCCGTGGGTCCGGGGCGGGCGGTGGAAGACCGAGGACGGGGAGGGCGAGTTCGGGAACGCCTCTGAGGACGTCGTGAAGTTCGGCTTCCACGGGCTGGAGCTCACGTTTCACACGGAGATCGCGCTTTCGCCCGCGCTCTTCCTGCACATGCGCCTCCTTGCCCAGGTGGTCGGGGAGTTCTACGAGAGCAAGCGCCGCGAGGCGCTCATCCGGCGAAACGCCTACCTGCAGGCCGTGCACGAGACGGGCGCGCGGCTCACGCACGACATCAAGAACCTGCTCCAGTCCCTGTACGCGCTCACCTCGGCGGCGCCGCGCGAGGGGGCGATCGACCCCGCATACGGCAACTTGCTCCAGCGGCAGCTCCCGCAGCTCACGCGGCGCCTACAGGCCACGCTGGACCAGCTGCGCTCGCCGCAGGTGGAGACCCGCGAAACCCTGCGCCCGGCCCGCGCGTGGTGGGAGGACGTGGAACGCCGTCACGCCGGCGACGGCCTGCAGCTCGAGGCGACGATCGACGGTTACGTGGCGGTGCCCGCGACGCTGTTCGACGCCTTCCTGGACAACTGCATCGACAACGTGCGCGGCAAGGGCGGCAACGGCGCGCGCATGAAGGCAACCTTCACCGTGCGGGACGGGCGCGCGGAACTCGACTTCGAGAACTCGGGGGAGTCCGTGCCGGAATCGGTCGCGCGGTCCCTGTTCCGCGAGCCGATCCCCAACCCGGCAGGCGGCGGGGGCCTCGGCATCGGCCTGTACCAGGTGGCGCGCCTGGCCGCGCCGGCGGGCTACACCGCCGAGATCGCGCACAACGAGACCGGGCGCGTGGTGTTCCGGTTGCGGCCGGGCTGAAAGGCGGTTCACGGCAGCCGGCCAGCCGCGAGAAGGCGGCCCGCGAGCACGGTGACCGGCACCCAGGTGAGGATGTCGTCGTACTCGTTGCCCGCCGCGGCCGTTGGCTCGTGCGAAACGAAGGTCCCGTCGCCGTCGAGGTTGCGGCGCTCGTCCGACCCCATCGCCGCGCCCTGGGACGCGTTCGCGCCGAGGGAGAGGAGCACAAATGCCGCGCGCCGCGTGAGGCGGTTGGCGGCCTGGCCGCAGTCCGCTGCGTTCGACGCTTCTCCCGCCCCGCAGATCACGAGGTAGCCCGGGGCATCCCCCAGTGCCGCGAGGGTGGCCTGCTGCATGCCGTTGGCCCGCGTGAGGGGATTGGCGACGCCGCCGATGGAGCGCCCGGCACCGAAGACCGCGTAACGAACGCGGTTGGCCGGCGTTCCCCAGCCATCGCGCGCGAAGCCCTCGGGGTCGAGGGGCGAGAGCCCGATCGTGGCTGCGGGCAGGAATCCATCGTGGAAGGCGGCGCAGTTGCCGTTTCGCGAGTCGCCGCCCGTGGCGAAGCTCTCCTCACCGCGGCTAGACGCTGTAGCGGGACAGGGGAGCCGGCCGTGCGTCGCGGCGAAACCGAGCAGGGCCTCGCGTGCGTCGTCGAGGATGCGCCGCGTCTCCTCCTGGCGGCGCATCGCCAGCTGCGAGGAAAGGGGCACGATGAGGCTGGACGCGAGGATCGTGAGGATCAGCATCACCAGCATCACCTCGAGGAGCGTGAAGGCCTTCTGCCTCCGCTGCCGGTCCATTGCCGTTACCCTCAAGGTCCGACGACGACCGTGTCGTTGCGCTCGCGGGTGGCGAGCGCCGCCACGCGGTTGAACGATGCCGTTCCCGGGCCTTGCGGATAGGAGAAGTCGACGGCGCACTCCGGTGCGGCGGGGTTGGCGTTCAGGCGCCGCAGGTCCGCGTTCGCGCCCTCGAGCCACTGGCGCGCGTCCGTGTCCGCCAGCGCGCCGCGCGACTGCCGCCCGGAATCGAGAAGCAGCGGGGGACCCGCCACCAGCACGGCGAAGCGATGGCCCGAGGAGGCGGTGATCTCGGCACCGTTCGAAACGAAGAGGCAGGCAAGTGGGTCGCAGGCGCCCGGGGCGCCGTAGGCGGGGCGATTCGCGGGTGCCACCGAGTAGAAGACATGGCGCTTCCAGGCGCTCCACCACGTGTAGCGCGAGAGGCTTGTCGTGTCGCCGTTCGCGTCGGCGATGCGGCATCCCGCCGGCCAGCCCGAGTGCATGGCGCCGCCACTGTCCCTGTGCGAGGCGAGGAACGGCGTGTCGGGCACGCGACCGAAGAGCACTCCCGAGGCTTCCGAGCCGCGCAGCGCCGGGTCGGGATCGAGGGCGCGGCACAGGGGCGCGGCCCACGGGATGCGGCCGCTGTTTTCCGGGCGGGCCGCGTAGCCGCGAAGGCAGACGGCCACCTCCTCGGCCACGCGCCGCATCACGCGCGGCATCAGGTCGTCGTAGGAAATGACCGCCAGTCGGTCGTTCACCCAGGTCGTCCCGCCGTGGTCGGCGACCGGGCCGCGGATGAAGCCGTCGCGGTTCCTCGCGCGGCCCGCGGCGTCGTTGCGGTCGACGAAGCGCGCGTTGTCCTCGTCGGAGAACGCGGGGCCCGGGGCGCGGTCGAGATAGTTGAGCGGGTTGCACTTCGGCGTGAGCGTGGGCGGCTGCGTGAGGCAGTGGCCGGCCTCGTTGCAGGTGCCGCCATCGCAGGTGCGGACCTGCGTGCCGGATGGCAAGCCGGTGCCGGACCAGCGTGCGAGCGGCGGGCCGGGCGCGAGGATCACGGCGACGGCGCCACCCTGGCCGGGTTCATACGGGCTGGCGGACGTGCCGTCGTGGATCACGGTGCCGGCGGCGTCCCGGACGGTGATCGTGCCCAGTGCCGCCTCGGGGCCCATGTCGAGGCAGGCGGGGCTCACGGTGCAGTTGAGCAGGCCCTTGTGCTTGCTCGACACCGCGTACCACAGGCGCTCGCCGGACGCGTCGCGCAGGTCCGGCAGCCCCAGTGTCTTCCACGGCAGCCGCCCGAGGCGCTGCCATTGGCCCGTTTCGCCCGTCATCGACCCGCAGGTGGACTCGGCCCAGCCGTCGTCGTCGAGGTCGGGGCAGGGGAGGTAGCCCGGGCCGACGATCTCGTCCACGGCGCGGCTGGTGGCGTGGGCGATCAGCGCTTCGCGCGCGGTGGCGAGGACCTGGTCGCTGGCGGCGGCCCTCCTCGGGCCGGTGGCGCTCCTTGCGATGGCGGTCGTGAGCGCGGCCACCAGGGCGAGGGCGAGGAGGGTGGCGAGGGCGGCGAGGGCGAAGCCACGCTCGAAACTCGGGCTTGGCATGGGAGCGGTCCGTTCACGGGGATGGAGCGCAGTGTCATGCTGCTGCCGGCAAAGCGTTACCGGGAATCCCGTGCGGATTGCGCGTGATAACCGTTGACCGCCGCGGGAGTTCTACGGGCAATTATTGGCTGCGACGGCGCCAGGGGCGGTGCAAGTCGGCGTATCAGTCGGACAACTGCGGATTGCCCCGATGAGGAACTGCGACGACGTGACGCCGGATGTCGTATCACGGGCCTCCACGTAGACTTGCGTGAAATCGCCACCGGGGTTCAGCGTGAAGTTCGCCAGGACGTCTCCGTTGCGACAGGCGGTTCGCGAGATCTGGACCCAGGAGCCACCGACGAAGAACCAGAAACGGACGCGCTCCGAGTCCCCCGACTGCGAGCCGAAGTCGACTAGGGTGATGCCGAGATAACGACCCGGATTGTCGAACTCGAATAACAGGGCCTCATCGGTTTGGCTGTTGATTGTCGAGAAAGTATTCGCCGTGAGGCCCGCTCCGATCGACCCGATGCCCGTCCCTGATACACCCTGACCGAATGAGACTTCCCGCGCGGACGAACCGAAGGACCGGACCGTGAAGACCCCGAAATCGACCTCGTTCTGCCCGGTGCTCGCGTTTGTGGAGGGGTCTGGGGTGTAGCCGAGCACGTTGGAGAGATCCTGGGCGGTGAAAGCCCCACTTACCCGGGTCTTGGCGCTC
>JAMPXV010000077.1 GCA_023700985.1 Lysobacter sp. | reverse complement strand
TGCCGGCGACGAGGGGTTGTCATGGCAGCCTCCTCGGGGCCCCCGGGATCGCCGCACGACGCGGCGCTCAGGCGGCCGGTGGTTTCCCCATCTTATTTCCCGCGGCGGTGTGGCGGTTGATGCGCGTCAAGTAAGTACTGCCTAACCGCCGCGACCCATCCCTGGGCCAATGTGTCGAAGCAGTTCGGCAGCGCTCAGGATCGGGCACACGAAGCGTCCCGCGAGGCTGGCCAGAGCCCGGTCACCGGTCACCAGGTAGTCCGCCTTGCCGGTGATGGCCAGGCGAAGGAAGGCCACATCGTCCGCATCCTTGCACGCCGGCACGGCTGGCGGTCGGCGAGGCAGGGCCACGACCCGGCACCAGGGCAGGTAGTCGGCCAGAAGGGTCTCGCGCTCGGCCTCCGTGAGGCGGAACTTCGGGTAGGCGAGCACGCGGACCAGCTCCCCCGCTGTGGCTCGGTCCACGAGCGGTTCAACGCGGCCCGACTGCCAGGCAAGGCGTAGCGATGCGAGGATCCCGTCGCGGAACACGAGCGCCGAGACGGCGACATTCGTGTCCAGCACCACGCGGAGCGCTTGCTTCACTTCCCTACCTTGCGCCCCGGCTTCCTGGACCAAGCCACGGCGGCGGCGACGTCCCCGGGTCCGATGCCGAGTTCCGCCAGTTTGGCGCGAACCGCCTCGGCCTGCTGGATGCGGACCGGCGTGAGGATGATGCGGCCGTCGCGGACTTCGACCTCGAAGTACTGCGGCGCACCGACCGCGTCGGTGACGCGCCGGGGCAGCGTGAGCTGGTTCTTTGAAGTCATCTTGGCGAGCATGGCAGACCCGTCGGAAAGTAAGGATTCCTTACTATACGCCGCAGCCGCCCGGGGTTGCGATGGGTGTTCAACGCGCGAAAGGCGCGTTGCGATGACACCCGCGACGCGTGGTCAGCCGACCTCCACCTCGATCGACTGGAAGCCCACCCGGGAGCTGCCCACCGTCACCGAGAGCCGGCCCTTGCCTTCCGCGACGAGCGTGACGAAACGTTCATGAACGTTGCCGCGCGTCCAGGGGAAGAAGATGTTGGGGCCCGCGTAGAGGCCGTTGCCCCAGCCGTCCAGGTGGCCGATCTCGACGATCGCCTCGGCGGGCGCGACGAGCTTCACGCCCTTGCCTTCCGCGGAAAGCCGCAGGGGCTCGGCCAGCGGAAGCTTTTTCGCCGACGACAGACCGTAGGTGCCGAGGTAGCCGCGGTTGGCCACGCGCAGCTCGACGGCCGTGTGGCCCGCACCCGCCTTCTCGCGCTTCACGACCTCCACCGTCACCTGCGGCACGAGGGCGGCCACGCGCAGAAACGCCGCGCTCTGGGTGGCGCAGGTTTCCGCGAGCCTTTCATAGGGCGGGTTGGAGATGCCCACGCGCCCGTCGAAGCCGCCCACCTCCACCTCGCCCAGCTGCGGGTGCGCGGCCTTGCGCCAGCGCTTGAAGATGCGGCCCGCGTTCTGCTCGCGGTCGAACTTCGCGAGCGCGACATAGTCCTTGCGGTCGAGGTGCGTGTAGTGGTCCACGAACGGCTTCTTGCGCTCGATGCCCAGCTGCTTGAAGAGGTCCCACAGCTCCACCACGTACGCGATGCAGCCGCGGTGGTGGTAGGCCCACTCGGTGATGTCGCCGTAGAGCGGCTTCTCCGGCTCATAGAGGAACTCGTGGTAGCCGCTCACCGTGGCGTAGCCCGTGTGCTCCGTCATCCACGCCTCCACCTGGCGGAAGAGCGCGAGGTCGGACTGGTCCATCTTGTGGTCGGGCGCATCTCCCATCGGGCGGATGAGCACGCCGCCGAAGGTGTGCAGGTTCAGCCACGCGAAGATCTCGGGGTGCTTCGTGGCGAACTCGAGGATGGCCCTCGTCTCCGGCGCGCTGCCCGGGAAGTGGCCGGCGCCCTCCTGCTTCGGCTCCGCCGCCCACTGGTAGGGGAAGTTGCGGTTGAAGTCGTAGAGGTTGTCGGAGAGAAAGTAGGGGTCGGGGATGCGACGGCCGTCGAAGTTGACGATGCGCCCCTCGGGATAGAGCTTGTAGTACGGGCCCTCGTCCTCCGGGCCGCGCGGCACCATCACGGGCGGGTCCAGCGGCTTGCCGTCCTCGCCGCGCAGTTCCACCAGCTCGCCATCGGGCGACACCTGGCGCATGTAGGTGGCCTCGCCGTCGCCGTCGATGTCCGCGGCCTCCCAGTAGGCGTGGCCCTTGTTCGCGCGGTCGTTCACCGGGCTGGAGCGGATGTAGCGGCCCTTCTTCAGCACCTCCTCGGCGCCGTCGGGAGAGATGCGCGGCACGACGTAGAAGAGGGACGCGCGGATCGCATCGGCCATGTGCTTCGGGATCGGCTTGCCGCCCGCCGCGTTGCCGCCGCCGTGGATCGCGAGGATGTCCTCGGCCATCGCCAGCGCGACGCTCGAGCCGCACACCTCGGAGGCGTGCATGTTGCCGTCGATCCAGATGGCGGGGCGAAGCCGGTCGGGGTCGCGGCCGATGGTGAGCATCGGGATGTCTCGCCCCTCGGCGCTCTTGCCGAGCGTGGACAGGCGAACGAGACCGGGGTGCTTCGCAGCCCACGCGGCGAGCTGGGCGGTGAGTTCGGCGTAGTCGAGATACCTGGTTCGAAACATCGTGCTTTTCCTGTGAGGTGGCACAGCCCTCTCTCCGCGAGAGAGGCGCTGGGGACGAGGCTCTCATTCTAAGGGCCACGGCCACCCGTCACGCGTGGCGACCCGCCGGCAAGCGGTCTATCGACCTGCCGTGGGAAACGAACGCGACTGGAAACGGGGTTGGTGCGGGCGCGGCTAGCGGCGGGACGGCGCTGCCTGGCGGGGCGTGGCGGAGAGGGATCGCAGGAACGAGGCGCTACGCGCCCACGCAGTGGAAATCCGCTCGTCGATGGCCATGACGGCGGTCGCGATGAGCTCCGCGATGTAGAGGCTGCGCTCGACGCGCGCGCGACGGGCAAGGTCCTCGAGGGTTTCGAAGTCGGGAATCATGGTCGGTCCTTGTGGGTGTCGTGGAGGGAACGCACAGACTCTTGGTCTGCGGTGGTTCGACCATGCTAAAGGACTTTTGTTGCAGCGCAACAGGCACAAAGGACATTTTTTACCTACGAAAATGCCGCCGTGCGCCAAGTTTGTGCTGCACCGCACCAAATAAGGGCGAAATGGGAACCCTCACCCCCGGCCCCTCTCCCAAGGGAGAGGGGAGGTATCAGCCCGCCCCGTGGCAGGACTTGTACTTCTTGCCGCTGCCGCAGGGGCAGGGGTCGTTGCGGCCCACCTTCGTCGCCTCGCGGCGGATGGGCTCGCGGTTCACGCGGCGCTCGAACCAGAAGTGATAGGCCTCGGAGATGTCGAAGGCGATCGACTCGCGCGCCTCGTCCACCAGGCGCTTCTCCTCGTCCGGCGCCGGCCACTCCGCGCCTTCCTCGAGCGCGCTCTCCTTGAGGCGCCCGGAGAGCAGCATGAAGGGGTAGAGGAGCTCGCTCACCATCTCCTCGTCCTCCCCCACCTCGAACCAGCCGGGCTCCGCGAGCTGCGTGCCCTCGAGGTAGCCGTCGCACCACACGGCGAGCTCCTCCTCGCCCTCCTCCGCCGGGTAGGAAAGCATGTTGATGCCGTCCTCGCCCGCCAGCTCGCGGAAGGTCTCGTCGTGGAAGCGAAGGAGAAGCTCCTCGGCTTCCTTTCCATCGGCCTCCGTCCTGAACCTGCCCTCGCCCAGCACCACGGGAATCCACTTCTCCGGCGGCACGGGTTGCGGCGAGCTCGACACGGCGCAGAGCAGTCCCTGGATGGCGTCCAGTGTCATCGAGTTCTCCATCTCCGGCGTGGAGAGGAGCTCGTCCAGGCGATCGAGATCGGCTTCGGTGAGGCGGGCGGGCGTATTCATCGACGGATTATCCCGCGTGGGGGCCGGAGACACCAACCGGTCGCCCTAGTGCGACACCCGGAACCGCTCCAGCCGCGCCAGGTCGGGCTCCACGCCCAGCCCCGGCTCGTCGGAGAGCGTCACCCATCCGTCGGCGGGCGCGGGCATGAACACCTCCTCGCGCAGCGGGTTGGGGTTGGCGTCCACCTCCGCGTAGCCGTCGGGACCCATCGCCGCGCGCAGGTGAAGGGAGGCCGCGAGCCCGATGCCGCCGCCCAGCCAGTGCGGGCAGAAGGTGGCGCCGTGTCGCCGCGCGAGCAGCGCCACGTCGCGGCCGCCCGAAAGCCCGCCCCACTTCGCCACGTCCGGCTGGATGAAGCCGAGGTACTCCGCGGCAAGCGCATCGGCGAACTCGTCGAGGCCGCGCAGGTTTTCCCCGGCGGCGAGCGGCGCGCCGCAGCGCCTCGCGAGGTCGTCCCACTGCGGGATGGGCTCGTCGGCGGCGATGGGCTCCTCGATCCACAAGGGGCGGAACGGGGCCAGCTCCGCGATGCGCTTCAGGGCCTCGTCCGGCGACCACGCCTGGTTGGCGTCGACCATGACGACCGCTTCGTCGCCGAGCGCCGCTCGGATCTCCGTGAAATTGGCGAGGTCCTTCTCCGCGCCGAAGCCCACCTTGAACTTGAAGGCGCGGTAGCCCTCATCACGCTTCGCCACGGCGGTCCTGGCGACATCGCTCGGTCCCAGGCCGCTCGCGTACACGCGCACGCGGTTGCCGCCTTCGGGGCCGGTGGCAAGCAGCTTCCACAACGGCTGCGCGGCGCGCCGCCCCGCCATGTCCCACAACGCCTGGTCGATGGCGCCGATGATCTGCGCGAAGGGGCCGGGCTCGCCGCACTGGATGGCGAGCTTGCGCACCTGCGACTCGAGCCGCTCGCGGATGCGCGGCGGGTCCTGGGTGGGGCCTCCCTGGAGGAGCGGGGCGAAGAGGCTGTCCACGAGGCGGGCGCGGTGCTCCGCTCCCACCTGCGGAAAGTTGCAGAAGACCTCGCCCCAGCCCCAGGCGCCATCCTCCGCGATCACGCGAAGGAACAGCGCGGGGCGGCTCGTCATCGTGCCGAAGGATGTCCTGACCGGGTTCGCGATGGGAACCCGGAAGACGCGGCTCTCGATGCGATCGACGTTCGTCGAGGGCACGGCAGCCTCAGTCGACGGTGGCGCCGATGTCCTTGGCGACCTTCGACCACTTGGCGATCTCGCTCCTGATGTAGCGGCCGAATTCCTCCGGCGTGCCACCCACGGGCGTGAGGCCGGCCGCGACGAGCTTTTCCTTCATGCCGGGCGCCTCGTGCGCCTTCATGAAGGCCTCGTTGAGACGCTTGACGATCGCCGGCGGCGTGGCGGCCGGTACCGCGATGCCTTGCCACGCCACGGCCTCGAAGCCGGGGAGCTTGCCCGCCTCGGCGATGGTGGGAATGTCCGGATAGTCCGGCGAGCGCCTGAGGCCGCCGACCGCGAGCGCCCGGAGCTTGCCCGCCTTCACCTGCGGCATCATGCTCGCCTGGTCCGCGATGGCCATGCTGACGTGGCCGGCGATGAGATCGCCCACCAGCGCCCCCGTGCCCTTGTACGGGACATGCGTGATGTCGGCGCCGGTCTGCGCCTTGAAGAGCTCGGCGGCCATGTGCTGCGCGCTGCCGCTGCCCGACGAACCGTAGGAGAGCCTGCCGGGGTTGGCCTTCGCGTAGGCAACGAGCTCGGCGACGTCCTTCGCGGGCACTGCAGGGTGGACCACGAGCACGTAATTCACCATCACCGTCTGCATCACGGGCGCGAGGTCCGTCACGGGGCTGTAGGTCATCTTCTTGTAGATGCCCACGTTCATGGCGAGCGTGGCCACGTTGCCGACGAGCACCGTGTAGCCGTCCGGCGCGGCCTTGGCGACGGAGTCCGCCCCGATCATGCCGCTCGCGCCGGTCTTGTTCTCGATGACGATCGTCTGGCCGAGGTTCTCGGCGAGGGCCGGCTGGACGGTGCGGGCGTACACGTCGACCGCGCCGCCGGGCGGAAAGGGGACGATGAGCTTGACGGGCTTCGTCGGGTAGGTCTGGGCGAGCGCCGTGGTGGCGGCGAAGGCGAGGGAGGCAACGAGGGCGGTAATGGAGCGGTGCTTCAGCGTCATGGTGGGGCTCGAGTCGTCGTGGAAAACGACGAAGTTACCCTACTTTGGGCGCGCGGGCGTCGTGCAGCACCCGCCGCGCCGGGTCACTTGCCCTTCTGCTTGAAGATCCAGGCGGCCAGCATGAGCGCGGCGAAGACCAGCAGGATGGGCAGCCAGTTGCCGCCGCCCGTCCACCCGTAGTTCCCGATCCATCCGCTGCCGTTCATCATGTCCCGGTCCCTCGCGAAGGCCGCTGCCGGTCAGCGCGGCGCGATCGTCCCGTTGTCGTCGGAAACGACGAGTTCGACGCGCCGGTTCATCTGCCGGCCCGCCGCGGTGTCGTTGCCCGCGACCGGATAGGACTCGCCGTAGCCACGCCAGGTGATGCGATCCGAGTTCATGCCCATGCCCAGCAGGGCCGTGCGCACCGAGTCGGCGCGCCTGTCCGAAAGCCGCTGGTTGTGATCGCCGGTGCCGGTGCTGTCGGTGAAGCCCTCGATCATCACGTTGCGCTGCGGATGCTCCTTGAAGAAGTCGGCCAGCTTCTGCACGTTGCGAACGCCGCCCGCCTTCAGTTGCGCTTCATCGGTGTCGAAGAGCACGTCGCCCAGCGTGACGACCATGCCGCGGTCCGTCTTCCTCGCCTCCAGCGCCACGAGCTGCGCCTCGAGCTCGCGCGAACGGCGCCGGGCCTCCTCGGTCTGCTGGCGGGCATCCTGCGCGTTCAGCAGCGCGACGTTCGCCGCCTGCCTTTCCGCGCCGGCCTGGCGTTGCGCGGCTTCCGCATTCATGCGCGCCACGTCGGACTCGCGTCGCGACAGTTCGGCGCTGCGCTGCGATGCGTCGGATTCGCGCCGCGACAGCTCGGCGCTGCGCTGCGAGGCCTCGGACTGGCGCTGCGAAGCCTCGGCCTGGCGCTGCGAGTACTGCGCGCTGCGCTGGGCGCGTTCCGCTTCCCGGGTTCGCGCATCCAGGCGAACCGCATCGCGCTCGGCCGCGGCGGTCGTCATCGACAGCTCGGCCGCCTTCTGGTCGGCGGTCTCGCGCGCAATGGCGACTTCCTGCTTCGTGACATAGGCCAGGTGGTTGACCAGCTTCTCGTCCTCGTCCTTGCTCCAGGCGGCATTGGCCCTGTCCAGCGTGTTGCCGGCCTGCCTCAGCTCGCCTGCGGCGAGAGCAGTGACCTTCGGGCTGGCCTGCGCGTTGCCGTAGTCGGCGCGCGCCTCGTCCAGCAGGGAATTGTTCGCCGGCAGGGAGCTGCAGCCGGCCAGAACGGCGGCGGCGATGAGCGTGAGCGGCAGGATGCGATGGGTCGTCATGGTCTGTTCCTCGGTTCGCGGTTACTTGCTCTTGCGGTTGATCTCGTCGCGCAGGGCGCGGATGTCGTCACTGACGACCATGGCGGCCTTCTGGGCCTTTGCGGAATCCGCCTTCTTCTCGGCGAGCCTCGCGTCGGCCTGTGCCTGCTCGGCAAGCCAGCGGGCGCTCTCGTAGTCCTCCCTGTCCATCGCCTGCCTGGCGCGCTCCATCTTGACGGTCGCGGCCGTCATTTCCACGGGCGCGTACTGGCTGCCGCCGGCGCTGACGGCGCTCGAGATCGCGGCGTTCGATACGGCCATCTGGTCGGTGGGCTTCGGCACGCTCGCACACCCGGCCATGACGACGGCTGCGAGGCCGATGATGCCGGCCGCTCGATACCATTGGTGACTGGACATGGTGTTCATCCTTTGCGTGAGCCTTCGTTGTCCTGCGGCGCACCCGATACCCAGGGGCGGCCAGTGCGGCCGGGCCGGACTGCGGATGGCGACGTGAGGAGTGAAGGCTACCGACGGCGGGCGCGTGCGTCCGTCTGCCAACGCACACAGCATGGGCCGTCGTAGAATCCCCCCACGGCCAGAATAGGCATCGCGCGGGAGCGCCCATGAACGACATTCAGTGGATCCGGCAGGCGGTCCGGCGCATCGAGGCGGATTTCAACCGCTCCGCCGACACGCACCTCATCCCGTTGCAGTTGCCCGCCTACCCCGGCGTGCACCTCTACCTGAAGGACGAGTCGAGCCACCCGACGGGAAGCCTCAAGCACCGCCTCGCGCGCTCGCTCTTCCTCTATTCCCTTTGCAACGGCTGGCTGCACGAGAAGAGCACCGTGATCGAGTCCTCGTCGGGATCGACGGCGGTATCCGAGGCGTACTTCGCGCGGCTGCTGGGCCTGCCCTTCGTCGCGGTCATGCCGGCCACCACTTCGCCGGAGAAGATCGCGGCGATCCAGTTCTACGGAGGTCGCTGCCACCTCGTGAAGGACGCGCAGGCGGTCTACAGCGAGTCCGAGCGCCTCGCGCGCGAACTGGGCGGGCACTACATGGACCAGTTCACCTACGCGGAGCGGGCGACCGACTGGCGCAGCAACAACAACATCGCCGAGTCGATGTTCTCGCAGATGGCCCGTGAGCAGCACCCGGTGCCGGCGTGGGTGGTGTGCACGGCGGGCACGGGCGGCACGGCCGCCACCATCGGGCGCTTCATCCGCTACCGCTGCCACGACACGCGGCTTTGCGTGGCGGACCCCGAGAATTCCGTCTTCTTCGACGCCTTCGCCTCGCGGGATCCGTCGCTTCGCATCTCCACCAACTCGCGCATCGAGGGCATCGGGCGGCCGCGCGTGGAGAAGTCCTTCCTGCCGGGAATCGTGGACGGGATGATGAAGATCCCCGACGTGGCTTCCCTCGCGGCGATCCGCTACCTGGAGCGCGTGCTGGGAAGGCGCTGCGGGGGCTCGACGGGAACCGGGTTCATCGCGACATTGGCGCTGGCGCGCCGCATGCACGAGGCGGGCGAGCACGGGTCGATCGCGACCATCCTGTGCGACAGCGGCGAGCGCTACGGGCACAGCTACTTCAACGACGCATGGATGGCGGAGCAGGGGTTCGACGTGGGACCGGCGGTGGAGGCGATTGCGGCGTGTGCGGAGCGCGGTTCGCCCTCTCCTTGGCAGTTGCCTACGGCAGGTCAGTGTTCCGTTTGAATCTCGACTCCCCTCTCCCTCCGGCGCTCCATGTGACTATCGACTCCCCTCTCCCTCCGGGAGAGGGGTCGGGGGTGAGGGCATCGTGTCGAGACGCCCATCATCCCCAGCCCTTCTCCCGGAGGGAGAAGGGAGACCCCGATCGAACGATCCCACCACGCCGCTGTCCCTGAAGCGGTGCACGGCCCGCGCTTCACAGGGCACGAACGCGGGTTGCGGATCCCTCCCGGGCCGGCACAAATATCGCGTCCACCGTGCCCGCGAGGCCCTGCGCCATCGCATCCAGGTAGGCGGCATGGGCCTTCTTCATTTCCGAGGCCAGCTCCGCCTTCTGGTCCCGGAGCGAGGCGAGCAGGTCTTCGCGCATTTCCGCGCGGAATCGCAGCTCGTCGATGCGGATCATCGTCTCGTCGACCGCGACCCAGGCGGCGGCGCCCGCGGCGATCGAGCAAAGCAGTGCCCAGGGGCCGCCCGGTGCGCAGGCCGCGAGCCCCGCGCCGGCCGCGGTGATCACGAGCGCGCCCGCCCGCTTGGCCGGCACGCGCATCGCCACCCTGGCGGCACTGCCGAACGCGGGCCGGGCAGCGAGGCGTGTAGCGACGGACTGCGAGAGCTTGCCGGCGGCCACGCTGCGGATGGCGATGCCCGCCACCAAGCCGCTCGAGGCCGACATCGCCACCCTCGAGACATCCCGCTCGATGGCGGGGATGGCCGGCACGCGCAGCGAATCGGCCCAGCACGGCTTGAGGCTCGCTTCCTTGCCGAGATTCGCGGAGATGCGCACGGCGGTTGCGGACATTGCAGTGCGGGTGGCCTCGGCGATGCGCTGGTTTTCGGTGGAAAGGCGCGGTCCGATGCCCTGCTTGCCGAAGAGTTGCTGCTCGAGCTCGGAGTCGATTTGCGACTGCACGGCCCCCGGGGTCTTGCTCCTGGCCCAGGCGGCGAGCCGCGTGTACTCGCCGACGAGCGAGAAGTACCAGTCGAGGTAGGCGTCCACGCCCTTCTCCGCATCGCGGAACATCGCGTCGAGGAGCTGGTCGATCTCGCGCTCCGAGCGCTGGTGCTGCGCCGTGCGCACGCCCTCGATGTCCACGCCCAGGTTGCGGCGCAGTGCCGCGAGCTCGCCGGCCTGCAGGCGACAGGGGTTGGCCCACTGTGCGAGGTCCTGCGCGGGACGGCGCAGCGTGGCGGGGTCGAAGCCCTGCATCGCGTAGGCGGTGAGGAACGCGAGAGCCACGAGCACCGGGAGGAGGATCGGGACCTTCCGGTGTTCCCCGGCCCCGCCTTCCGAAGTGAAGCCCTCCACGATCGCGAGCACGCCGAGCTGCAGGCGCGTGTAGGCGTAGGCCAGCGCACCCGCCTGCAGGAGGAAGAGCGCCCACGCGGCCACGTTGAGCCACGGGTTGGGCAGGCTCGGGATGATCACCTCCGCGGCATGCCAGCCGAGGCGGTCGACCATGTTCACGAAGCCCACGGCGGCGCCTGCGGCAGGGCAAGCGGCTGGCGCGAAGTAATCGGTGAAGGCCTTCTCCGCCACGACGTTCCACGCCATGCCGCGCGTGTCGGGGCTGCCCACGATGAAGTAGTCGATAAGGAAGGCGCCCACCGCGAGGAAGGCGAGATTGGACCAGAGGAGCGTGCGGCGGGACAGGGTGCCCAGGACCTCGCTGCGAATCTCGCCCGCCATCGCGCGACGCCAGTAGTTCGCCGCAACGGCCAGTACGACGACATCGACTGCCAGCAGCGCGACGTGCCAGCCTTCGAGGAGAGGTGCGAGGGCGAGGAGCACCGCGGTCCAGCCGATTGCCGAGAGGAGCTGCAGGTTGCTCGTGATCGACCCGCGCCAGAACCAGTGGCGCAGGCGGCTGGACTCCTCGGTCGCGGCGACGAGGGTGACGCGGTGGCGATAGAGGGCGTATTCGCGAAGCCCCACCCAGACCGGCCAGGCGAGGGCGGCGACGAAGAGGACGATTGCCCAGCACGGTGTGGCGAGCAGGATGCGGCCGAGCCCCCAAAGCGCGGCCATGGCGAGGGACATCGCCAGGAGGTTGAAGGCTGTTTGGCGGGAGGGGGACATGGCAAGGAGTTCGACCCATGGTAGCCGGGAAAGCTCCATTGCACCGGGCACCGCCGGACGGTGGGAATGTGCCCGACTCAGAGCAAGTCGGGGCGATTGCTCCTCAACCAACTCTCGGCGAGCTCCAGCAGCGCCTCCGCCTCGGCCGTGCACTCGGCCACGGTCGATTCGGGGACGACATCGCCCGTGTACTCGACAAGGTGACGCTGCTTGCGAAAGGTCTCGAGCACGATCACGGTTTCGGCAGAAATGCCGAAGGTCTTCGGCAGCGACTGGAGAGCGGTCTGGTGATGGCCGGGGCGGCTCGTGAGCGTCCGGAAGCCGTGCGCGTTGAGGCCCGCATCGGCAATCATTCGAATGGCGGTATACGCGGCGCCGAAGCGAGTCTCCGCGCTAATTCCCGCGGACCTTGCGTCGGCCAGCAGGCGACGGGCGCTGGCGAGCAGGCGCGCGATCGTGTCGCGCGACGGTGTCGCCTCGTCGAGGCCCGTCCCCACCAAGTTCCGCAAGCTCATCCGCTGTCCCCATGACGAAGATCTTCGGCCTCGACAGCACGTCGGCCACGAAGGGATCGCGGGCGGCCACACGCTCCCGCCATTCCCCGGCACGGAACACCTTGGCGTTGATCTCCCGGCCGAGGGTTTCCTGCGCGGCGTGAAGGCTCGTCACGATGCTGCGAAAGCTCGCATCGCCGACGACCATCAAGTCGACATCGCTGCCGGCGACCTCCTCGCCGCGCGCCATCGACCCGTACACGAATGAAACGGCTATCGCCCCCTTCGCGGTTGACAGGGCCTCGGCCAGGACATCGGCCAGGCCGGAGGTCTTGCGCAGGATGCTCGCCAGCTCCCCGAAGATGGGCGAGGTGCGGTTCGCGCTGTACAGAACCTGGTTACCTCGGGGGACCCGGCTGAGCAGGCCTGCCTCCGCCAGGCGCGTGAGTTCGCGAGTAATGGTGCCCGACGGCAGCCCCGTACGCCGCGCGATCTCGCGACCGTGCAGCGCCTCGTCCGGGTGAAGGAGCAGCAGGCCCAGCACGCGGCGCCGGTAGCCGGGGAAGAGGAGGGAGGATGCACTATGCTGCATAATTAGCAGCGATTGTCGCTTTTATTGCAGCATCCTGCAAGAGCGATATCTGCGACCGAAGGGAGCGGGGGAGTCGCGCGTGGTGCGCGAGGCCGCGCCGGACGGCGCGATCGTGATGCGCCAAGCCGCCGTTGGGGAGAGAAGCTGGGGGTGAGGGTCCGCACGGCTAGCTCATGCCCTGAGCCTCCGGCCCCCGATACTGGCCTTCCCCAGCCTAGGAGGCCGCCATGCAAGCCATCCAGTCCCTCATCTCCTCTCTCGAGATCGGCCAGCCGCAGTTCGAGGGCGGCCTCGCCGTCTTCCCGCTCTTCCGCAAGGACCCGGCGGCCATGGACTACCTGCTCCTCGACGAGGCGCTCGACCGCGAGCTCGCCCACGTGACGGAAGTCTCGGATGCCGGCCACGTCCCGGAGCTCGCCTTCGAGAACGCCTCGCCGCAGCGGGTTCTCCTGGTCGATGGAGACGAGCTGCTGGGCGCCCGGCAGAACCGCATCGTCAACATCTCCATCCTGGTGGGCGCGGGCAAGAAGCTCGTGATCCCCGTCTCGTGCGTGGAGCAGGGCCGGTGGTCGTACCGCAGCGCCCGGTTCGCGGCCGCCAAGCGCTCGCTCTTCGCCTCTGCGAAGGCAAAGAAGATGGATTCCATAAGCCGCTCGATGCGCGATGGCGGCTCGCGGCGCTCCAACCAGGGGGAGATCTGGAGCGACATCAGCGAAAGGATGTTTGCGCGGAGCGTGGCGTCGGACACCCACGCCATGTCGGATCTCTATGAGGCGGTGGAACCGGATCTCGATCGCTACGGGAAGGCGTTCACCGTGCAGCCGGGGCAGGCGGGGGCGGTGTTCGCCGACGGCTTGCGGGTCATCGGGCTGGAGTTCTTCGATGCGCCGGAGGCGTTCGGCAAGTGCTTCGGGAAGATGGTGCGGTCCTATGCGATGGACGTGGTCGAGGCGCCGGTGCCGGTGGACGAGGCGGCGGTGAAGACCGAGGTACGGAGGTTTCTCGACGAGATGCTCAAGGCTGCGACAGAGAAGTACGCGGCCCTGGGCGATGGCGAGGACGTGCGGCTGGCGGGGGAGGGAATCGCGGGCGGGGCGCTGGTGGATGGGGAGCGGGTGGTGCACCTGGCCGCTTACCGGGTCGCGGAAGCCGGATGATCGGCTGATCGCCGGGAATTGCGGTGCGCTCCGGCAGGCGCGGGCGAGGATCGCGGGCCGGACTTGCGTCCTACTCCAGCGTGATCCGGATCTCCCGACCCACCGCGCTCGCGGCGCGAATGAGGGTGTCGAGCTGCACCGTCGTGCACTCGGGGTCGAGGACTCGATCGAGCTGGGAGCGACTGGTGCGCATGCGACGCGCCATCTCCACCTTGGAGAGCTTCGCCTCGGCCATCCTTTCCGCGATCGCCTCGGACACAGCCCGCTTGAGGGCAACGATCTGGACCTCCTCGTAGAGGCCTTCCTCGCGCAGCAGGTCGTCGAGGCGGGAACCTCGGTGCTTATTGGGCTTGGGCATGCTTCCACTCCTTCCAGCGGGAGAGCGCCAGCTCGATGTCGTCCCCGGGCGTTCGTCGAGTCTTCTTGATGAATCCGTGCAACAGGATCAACTCTCCATCGGCCACCGCGAAGAGAACTCTGGCGATTCGCGAACCCAGATTCGAGCGGATCTCCCAGACGCCTTCGCGCAGGTGATCGATGCGCGGCTTTCCCAGCGGCCACTTCCACTGGACATAAGCGATGTCGGTGCCGATCACCCGCCGCTCATCGCGCGTGAGAGATAGCAACCAATCTCTCACAGGCTCCCGTCCGGCGCCGGTCGTGTAGAAGACGGCATCCAGCTTCGGCGACATCGCTCTAGGCCTTACTGTACCTTACAAGGTACATTCATGCAACGAGGGATACCGCGGCCTTCTACTGAAGGTCGCGGGACTTCCTGTCCAGAAGAGAGATCCCGGCAAGGCGATCACCCAGCTCCTCCGCGGCAACCCACAGGTCGTGCTCCGCCTGCTGCGCAAGCCAGAACCGCGGCGACTGGCCGAAAGTCTTCCCGAGCAGCAGCGCGAGCTCCGGCGTCACCGGCGCCCGGCATCGCTCCACGCTGGAAATGCGCGCGGTGGTCACACCCAGCAACCGCGCCAGGCTGGATGGCGACAAGCCCCGTTCCGCGATCTCATCGAAGAGCATGAGCCCCGGGTGTATTCCGGGGTGCAGCATCTGCACCTGCTCACCCGACGGCCCCACGAAGAAGACGCTTTCGAGGCTGAGGATTGTCTTGCTGCTCATGTACTGGGCCCTTTCCCGACGCCTGTTCAGTGAAGCGTTGACCACAAAACGGCCCGATGGCGAGGAAAGTTGACCGCTGCGCCTCGATGCCCACCTTCCCGCAGCGCAGCCTGCAGTCGAATCGGATGAGTGCGCTCGCGCGTCGCGGCGGTGGAGGGCAAGTGACGGATGCGACCCGACTCGACGAGATTGAGCTCGCGGATGCCGGTGAGGATCTCCTGCCCGATGTCACGCTTTGGCTTGGCCATCGAATTCGTCCTTGATGTGCAGGACAAGCGTATGCGGCAGTGACGGATGTCGTCAAAGGGAATGGGAGAGGCGCGTACCCTCACCCCCGGCCCCTCTCCCAAGGGAGAGGGGAGAATCCTAGTAGCTCCCGTCTTGAGCCAGCCGATCCCAGTCCAGCGCGCGAAGCTGGTCGGTGACGTGGCCGGCTTCCGGCAGACCATAAGAGTTCTGGAACCAGAGAACCGGCAGGGTGGAGAACATCGCGTCCGGATCGCTCACGGGCGACGAATCGAACATCGCCAGCGTGCGCACCGGGGGCAGGTAATCGACGGCGATCTGCTCCGGTCCCGGTTCGCGCGCGGGCTTCTTCTCGATGGCGCGCAGCAGCAACGGGGGCAGCACGGCGATCTCCGACTTCTCGCACTTGAGGTCCTGGGCCAGGTAGCCGATCGCGCTCTTCACGAG
>JAMPXV010000301.1 GCA_023700985.1 Lysobacter sp. | reverse complement strand
GGGCCGGGGCGAGAGCGTGTGGCTGGGCTTCTTCCTGTGCGAGGTGCTGGGGCGCTTCGCCGAGCTGGCTGAAACCCGCGGCGACCTCGATTTTGCCGGCTTGTGCCGCGGCGAGGGCGCGGCGCTGCGCGAGCGCTCGGGGTCGCCCGCGCCGGAGAGCACCGACCAGCTCTGCGAGACGGAGTCGATCCGGCCCTCGTCGTTGCCCACGGATCCCAGCGGCGAGCCGTCGTCGAAGTACGCGCGCCGGTACCACTCGCCATCCCAGCCGTGCTTGTCGAGGTTCGCCCGGAGCGTCTCGCCCTCCTGCGCGCACCGCCCGGCGAAGTCCGCATCGCCCCTTTCCCGCGCCAGCGCGCCGAACTGCCGGAGCACCTCGCACAGGAAGAAGCCCAGCCACACGCTCTCGCCGGTGCCCTCGATCCCCACCAGGTTCATGCCGTCGTTCCAGTCGCCGGAGCCCATGAGCGGCAGGCCGTGCGCGCCGAAGCGCAGGCCGTGCTCGACCGCGCGCACGCAGTGCCGGTAGACGCTGGCCGATTCCGCCGACTGGCGGGGGGCGTCGTAGTAGGAATCGTCCCCCGCGTTCACCGGGCGCCCTTCCAGGAATGCCACCGGCTCGTCGAGCACGCCGGCGTCGCCCGTCGCCTTCACGTAGCGCGCCGCCGCGAGCGGCAGCCAGAGATAGTCGTCGGAGCAGCGCGTGCGCACGCCCTTCCCCGACGGCGGGTGCCACCAGTGCTGCACGTCGCCTTCCACGAACTGGCGCCCGGCGCATCGGACCAGGTGTTCGCGCACCAGGCCGGGCTGCGCGTGCACGAGCGCCATCGCGTCCTGCAGCTGGTCGCGGAAGCCGAACGCCCCGCCCGACTGGTAGTAGCCGCTGCGCGCCCAGAGGCGGCACGCCATCGTCTGGTACAGGAGCCAGCCGTTGGCCAGCACGTCGAGGGACGCGTCAGGCGTCTTCACCTGCACGGCGCCGAGCGTGCGCGTCCAGTGCGCCCGTGCCGCGTCCAGGGCCTCGCGGGCCGACGCCGGCCCCCGGAAGCGCTGCAGGAGGCCCGCGGCATCGGCGGCATTGCGGCCCAGCCCCAACCGGAAGACGACCTCGTGCTCCTCGCCGTCGGCCAGTTCGAAGGCGACCTGGAGGGCCGCGCACGGGTCGAGCGCCACGCCCACCTTGCCGGACAGGCGCACCCGCGCCATCGCCGCCGGATCGCGCAGCGTGCCGTTGCGCCCCAGGAACTCGGTGCGGTCGCCGCTCGCGCTGCGGGCCGCTCCGTCCACGTCGAGGAAGGCGACGCGCTCCGGAAACTCCGTGTTGTAGGCGTTGCGCGCGAGGATCGCGCCGCCCTTGCCTTCCAGCTCCGTGATCACGTGCATCGCCGTCTTCGGCCGCAGGTCCCCGAGCACCCATTCCACGTAGCCGGTCGCCGAGATGCGCCTCGGCCGGCCCGAGTCGTTGCGGATCCTGAGCGCCGAGAACTTCACCGGCGCGTCCGGGGCCACGTACACCCAGAGCTCCGTGCTCACGCCATCCTCGCGGTGCTCGAAGACGCTGTAGCCGAAGCCGTGGCGCGTCACGTAGTCGCCCTCGCCGCGACGCGGCAGCGCCGAGGGCGACCAGAAGTGGCCGGTCTCCTCGTCGCGCAGGTAGATCGCCTCGCCGGCCGAGTCGCTCACCGGGTCGTTGTGCCAGGGCGTGAGCCGGAACTCGTGCGCGTTCTCGCTCCAGGTATAGGCCGCGCCGCTCTCGGAGACCACCGTGCCGAAGGCCGGGTTCGCGAGCACGTTGCACCAGGGCGCCGGGGTCGACTCGCCGGCGCGCGTGGTGATGACGTACTCCGTTCCGTCGGGCGTGAAGCCCCCGAGCCCGTTGCCCAGGATCAGCTCTCGCGCGGGCGCCCGGCCCGGTGCCGCGTAGCCGCGATGCACGCGGGACGGCTCGAGGCGGGGCACGCGCGATTCCGCCGGCCCGCGCCGCGCCACCTGCTCCGCGAGGCTCCCGCGCCGGTCCGTGACGATGGCGCGCGCCACCGACTGCAGCAGGATGCGGTCCTCGTCGGCGATCTGCTCCGCGCGCCGCACGAAGATGCCGCCGGGCCGCTCCATCACGTGCGCTTCGATGCCCGCGGCGATGAGCCCCATGATCTGGTCCTGCAGGACCTGGCGGTAGCCGCCGCGGTCCTCGTTCCAGATCACCAGGTCGACGGCGAGCCCCTTGAGGCGCCAGTAGGCGTGCGCCTGCACGAGCTGGCGGACGAGCTCGATGTTCTCCGCGTCCCCGATCTGCAGCAGCACGATCGGCAGGTCGCCCGAGATGGCGTAGCTCCAGAGGCCCGACTGCCCGCGGCGGTTTCGCAGGAGCACGCCCGCCTGGGTGCGCAGCGACGCGTTGGCGTAGACCACGCTGCTCGCGAGGCGCGCGTACGTCTGCGCGTCCGACTCGGTGGCGTTGATCTGCCGCAGCGCCACCCAGCCGTGCGTCCACGCCAGGTCGAACACCCGGTCGGCCAGCCGCCGGTCCTGGTACTTGCCGACGAGGCCGAGCGCGGCTTCCCGCGTGTCCGCCATGCCCGAGGCGATGTCGACGATCGCCGTCTGCTGCGGCTCGAGGGTGATGCGGTGCCGGATCGCGACGACCGGGTCGAGCACCGACCCGGCCCCGCCGGCGAGCGGCCCCGGCTCGAGCATCGCGCGCGGCTCGGCGACCGTGCGCCCGCGCCCGATGAACGCGGCGCGGTCCGTCTCGCAGGACACGCCCAGCGACTGCGCGCCGTGGACGGCCATGAGGTGGAACATCCAGGGCGCCGCCTCGTCCCGGGAGCGCGGCCGGCGCGTGCACAGGAGGGCATGGCCGGGCTCAACGATCTCCGTCTGCACGAAGAGGTTGGAGAAGGCGGGGTGCAGCGCGTCGGCGGCCGGCGGCGCGAGCACCACCTCGGCGTAGCTCGTGACGTCGATCGTGCGCCGCGTGCGCGAGCGGTTGGTAATGCGCAGCCGGCGCAGCTCGATGTCGTCCTCCGGGGAGACGACGATCTCGGTGTGCGACTCGAGGTCGCCGTCGCGGCGGCGGAACTCCGCGCGCGATTCGGTGAAGATCGCCTCGTAGCGATCCGCGCGCTTGAGCGTCGGCTGGTG
>JAMPXV010000076.1 GCA_023700985.1 Lysobacter sp. | reverse complement strand
GTCCCAGGAACCGTCCCCAATGCACTTCAGGCGACGAGGGAGCGCACGTAATTGGGCAGCGCGAAGACGGCGCGGTGGACCTCGCCGTTGTAGTACTGCAGGTCGCCGACGCCGCGCCCCGCGAGGCGCCGGTCGATCTCGGCGGGCTCCACCGCTCGCGGGTCCAGCGAGTCGGAGGCGCAGGCGAACCCCCAGATCGACCCGTAGAGCGGGATGTGCACGAAGTACGGCGCCACCACGCGGAAGACCGCGCGCAGGCTCGCGAGCGTCTGCCGGACCCGGTCGGGATGCGAGAAGGGCGAGCCCATGTGCAGGACCAGCGCGCCTCCCTCGGCCATGGCGCCCCGCGCGAGGGCGAAGGTGGCGGGCGAGTAGAGCTCGAGGGAGGGGCCCACGGGGTCGGTGAGGTCCATCGCCACGAGGTCGTAGCGCGTGCCGGTCGCGCGCAGGTACGCGAGGCCGTCGCCGATGGTCACCTCGAGGCGCGGGTCGTCGAACGCGCCCCGGTGGACCTTGCCGAACTGCGCCTTCGAGACCTCGATCACCTCGGGGTCGAGCTCAACCAGGTGCACGAGCTCGATCGTCGAGTGCTTGAGCAGTTCCTCGGACGATCCCCCGTCGCCCCCGCCGATCACCAGCGCGCGCCGGGGCGCGGGATGGGCCACCGCGGCGGGATGGACGAGGTTCTCGTGGTAGAAGAACTCGTCGCGCTCGCTGGTCATGTTGAAGCCGTCGAGCCGGAAGACGCGGCCGAGCTCCGGCGTGTCCCATACCTCGAGGAGCTGGAAGGGAGTCCGGCGCCGCTCGACGAGCGTGCCATCGAACCAGGCGCCGCTCGCGTCGTTGAGGCGCTCGATGATTCTTTCGGGCATGCGGGTGTGCTCCGCGTCGTGGCGGCGCCCGCCGCGGGGCGGGCGCCGGGCGAGAGCCGCCGGGACTATTTCACCGCCGCCAGGCGCTTCTTCCGGACGGGCAGGTCGCGCCCGCGCCACACGCGCTCGACGAGGATGTCGTCGGGCCGGAGGGCCGCGGCGAGCGTCGCGTAGAGCTTCTCCGCCTTGTCGCTGTTGTCGCAGGTGACGTTGCAGACGTACACGTCGAGCGTGGCGCCGTCGCGCTCGGGCCAGGTGTGGATCGCGAGGTGCGATTCCGCGAAGACGACAGCGCCGGTGGCGCCGCCGACCTGGGTCGCGTCGAGCCCTTCGAACTGGTAGAAGTGGTCCCCGAGTACCGTGAGCCCGACTTCCTTGCAGGCCGCCACGCAAGTCTCGCGAAGCATGGCGGACGAGGCCAGCATTTCGCGGTTCCGGCAGCCGTACAGGTCGGCGATGATGTGCAGTCCCTTCACTCCGTTACCTCCCTCTGGTGGCGGATCCTGCGAGGGGGAATGCACCATTTCGCTCGGCCTCGGGCGCCCGCCTCGATCGCCAGTGGCGACGCGGGCGGCGCCCGGATCACTCGGGCGGCGGGTGGAACCCTCTCTGCAGCGGTATAGACAAGCAGTTTTTTGTGACGAAAGCGGAACCGGAAATTATAGCGGATTCTGCGCCGGATTCCCAGTTTTTTTCAAGGATTTCCGGGGCTTGGCGCTGCCCTTGGCCAGGTGCACGCCGGTGGTCTCCTCGATGAGCGCCGCACCTTCGGCCGCGAGGAAGGTCCGGAAGGCCTCGGCGAGCGGCGACAGGCGCTTGCCCTGCCGGCTCACCACGTGCCACTCGCGGGTGACCGGCGTGCCGCGCACGTCCAGCCGGACGAGCTTGCCGGCTGCCAGCTCGAGCCCGACGGTGTGCAACGACAGGAAGGCGAGGCCCATCCCCGCCATCACCGCCTGCTTGATCGTCTCGTTGCTCGCGAGTTCCATGCTGCTCGCGAGCTTCACGCGGCGCTCCGCGAAGACGCGCTCCATCGACATGCGCGTGCCGGAGCCCGGCTCGCGGATGAGGAAGTTCTCGCCGGCCAGGCGCGAGAGCTCGAGGCCGCGCCGGCGCGCGAGCGGGTGGTCGGGCGCGGCGATGATGCCGTGCGGGTGCCGGGCGAAGGCGATGGCGTCGACGTCCAGCCCGCGCGGCGGGCGCCCCATGATCGCGAGGTCCACCTGGTTCGCCTGCAGCTCGCCGATCACCTGCTCCCGGTTGGTGACGGAGAGCTTCACCGTGACGCCGGGATGGCGGCGCGAGAATTCCGCGAGCAGCCGCGGCGCGAAGTACTTGGCGGTGCTCACCACCGCCAGGTGCAGCCGGCCGCCGGTCACGCCGCGGATGGCGGCCAGCGTGTCCTCGCAGTCCTTCAGGCCGCTGTGCACCTCGAGGGCGAAGCGCGCGACCTCCGCGCCGGCTTCCGTGAGGTGGATCTTCTTGCCCACCTGCTCGAAGAGCGGCAGGCCCGCCTGCGCCTCCAGGCCCTTCACCTGCATCGAGACGGCGGGCTGCGTGAGGTGCAGCTCCTCGGCGGCGCGCGAGAACGAGAGGTGGCGCGCCACGGCCTCGAAGACCTTGAGCTGGCGCAGCGTGATGTGGCGAAGCGGCATCGTGATCCCCGGATCGGTTCCCCGCCGCCCCGGGGGCCGCGCGAACCTATAAGTTATCCATTATAACAACGGTAAGGAATTGTGACTGTCTATTATGGAAATGCCGACTTAAAGTTGGCCCCGACGAACGCGAGCCGACGCTCGCCAGTTCAGTTCCATTCAACGCCGCTGGAGACCTCCATGTCCAAGACAGAAACGATGCAGGAAGGCAAGGAACGCTACAAGTCGGGTGTCATTCCGTACAAGAAGATGGGTTATTGGGAGCCGGGCTACAAGCCCAAGGACACCGATGTCATCGCGCTCTTCCGCATCACGCCGCAACCGGGCGTCGACTCGGAGGAAGCCGCCGCCGCTGTCGCGGGCGAATCCTCCACCGCCACCTGGACGGTGGTGTGGACCGACCGCCTCACCGCGTGCGAGTTGTATCGCGCCAAGGCCTACCGCGTGGACGCGGTGCCCAATACCGGCCCGGGCACCAGTACCGAACAGCAGTACTTTGCCTATATCGCCTATGACCTCGACCTGTTCGAGGAGGGATCCATCGCCAACCTGACCGCCTCCATCATCGGCAACGTATTCGGGTTCAAGGCGGTAAAGGCGCTGCGCCTGGAAGACATGCGCATCCCGGTCGCCTACCTCAAGACGTTCCAGGGGCCGGCCACCGGAATCGTGGTCGAGCGCGAGCGCCTCGACAAGTTCGGCCGCCCGCTGCTCGGCGCCACCACCAAGCCGAAACTCGGCCTCTCGGGCCGAAACTACGGCCGCGTGGTCTACGAGGCGCTCAAGGGCGGGCTCGACTTCGTGAAGGACGACGAGAACATCAATTCGCAGCCGTTCATGCACTGGCGCGATCGCTTCCTGTACTGCATGGAGGCGGTGAACAAGGCGTCCGCGGCCACCGGCGAGGTGAAGGGACACTATCTCAACGTCACCGCCGGAACGATGGAAAAGATGTACGAACGCGCCGACTTCGCCAAGTCTCTCGGGGCGCCCATCGTCATGATCGACCTGGTGATCGGCTACACCGCCATCCAGTCCATGGCCGCCTGGGCGCGACGCAACGACGTGATCCTGCACCTGCACCGCGCCGGCAATTCGACCTATTCGCGCCAGAAGAACCACGGCATGAACTTCCGCGTGATCTGCAAGTGGATGCGCATGGCGGGCGTCGACCATATTCATGCCGGCACGGTGGTCGGCAAGCTCGAAGGCGACCCGCTTATGATCAAGGGTTTCTACGACGTGCTGCGCGAGACGCACAACCCGATGAGCCTGGAGAACGGCCTGTTCTTCGAGCAGGACTGGGCATCGCTCAACAAGGTGATGCCGGTGGCCTCGGGAGGCATCCATGCCGGCCAGATGCACCAGCTCATCCACTACCTGGGCGAGGACGTGGTCCTGCAGTTCGGCGGCGGCACCATCGGTCACCCGATGGGAATCCAGGCCGGGGCGACCGCCAACCGCGTGGCGCTGGAGGCGATGATCCTCGCCCGCAACGAGGGCCGCGACTACCTGAGGGAAGGCCCCCGGATCCTGGAGAATGCCGCCAAGACCTGCAGTCCGCTCAAGGCGGCGCTGGAAACATGGAAGGACATCAGCTTCAACTACGAATCCACCGATACGGCCGACTTCGTGCCCACGGCCACGGTCAGCGCCTAAACGTTCGAGGAGACACCCCCATGATGACCAATCCCGGAAACCGCATCACCCAAGGGCAGTTTTCCTTCCTGCCCGAACTCACCGATGCGCAGATTACCGCGCAGATCAAGTGGGCGCTGAAGCACGGCTGGGCGGTGAGCGTCGAGTACACCGACGACCCGCATCCGCGCAATACCTATTGGGAGATGTTCGGCATGCCCATGTTCGACCTGAAGGATCCGGCGGGGATCCTGCTGGAGATCAACAGCTGCCGCAAGTCGTTTCCCAACCACTACATTCGCGTGATGGCATTCAATTCCACGCGCGGCGGGGAAAGCCCGGCCATGTCGTTCCTGGTCAATCGTCCGAAAGCGGAGCCGGGCTTCACCCTCGTGCGCCAGGAAACCGAGGGGCGGCAGATGCGCTATACCGTGCACAGCTACGCAACGGACAAGCCGGAGTCCGAGCGCTACTAAGGATGAGCCCGAACGCGCACGACGCTCCCGTGGATCTCGAGGCGGAACTCGAGGCCTCCGAAGTCCAGGAGGTGCTCGAGAAGCTCGACCGCGAATTGATCGGCCTGAAGCCGGTCAAGACGCGAATCCGCGAGATCGCCGCACTCCTGCTCGTCGACCGCCTGCGCGAGAAGGTGGGGCTGACCTCCGAGACGCCGACGCTGCACATGTGCTTTGCCGGCAATCCCGGAACCGGCAAGACCACGGTGGCGATGCGCATGGGTGAGATACTCAAGAGGCTCGGCTACGTGCGCGAGGGGCACCTGGTCACGGTCACGCGCGACGACCTCGTCGGCCAGTACATCGGTCACACCGCGCCCAAGACCAGGGAGATCATCAAGAAGGCGATGGGGGGAGTGCTGTTCATCGACGAGGCCTACTATCTCTACAAGCCGGAGAACGAGCGCGACTATGGCCAGGAGGCCATCGAGATCCTCCTGCAGGCCATGGAGAATCATCGCGACGACCTGGTGGTGATCCTTGCCGGCTACAAGGACCGGATGGACCGCTTTTTCCAGAGCAATCCCGGCATGCGCTCGCGCATCGCGCACCACGTGGAATTCCCCGACTACTCGTCGGACGAGCTGATGGCGATCGCCAAGCTCATGCTGGCCGGCCAGAACTACCGCTTCAGCGCGGACGCCGAGAAGGCGTTCGCCGAGTACATTCCGCTGCGCATGAGGCTGGCGCAGTTCGCCAACGCCCGATCGATCCGCAACGCACTGGACCGCGCGCGCCTGCGCCAGGCCAACCGCCTGTTCGCGGGAAGGCGCAAGGCGATCACAAAGACCGACCTCATGACCATCGAGGCCGAGGACGTGCTTGCGAGCCGGGTGTTCCGCGAGGGCCATCCCGACGGGACACCGCCGTGACGCTCTCCGCACTGCTTTTCGACGTCGACGGCACGCTGGCCGACACCGAGGAAACCCACCGCCAGGCCTTCAACGCGGCGTTCCTCGAGTTCCGGCTCCCGTACGAGTGGAGCGCCGACCAGTACGAGGCGCTGCTGAACGTCTCCGGCGGCAAGGAGCGGCTCGCCCACTTCTTCGAGGGCCTGCCTCTCTCGCGCGAGGAGCGGGCGCGGCTGCTGGCGAACGTCGCCGGGCTGCACCGGGTGAAGACCGAGCGCTACGCAGAACTCGTCGCGAGCGGCGGCTCGCCGCTTCGCCCCGGCGTCGCGCGCCTGCTGAAGGAAGCGGGCGACAAGGGGATCAAGGTGGGGATCGCCTCGACCACGACGTCGGCCAACGTGGCCGCGCTCCTCGACGCGGAGCTGGGCCCGAACGCCCACAAGCGCTTCGCGGTCATCGCCTGCGGCGACGTCGTGCCCGCGAAGAAGCCGGCGCCGGACATCTACCGCCTGGCCCTCTCGGCGCTGGGCCTGAGCGCCTCGCAGGCCGTGGCCTTCGAGGACTCCGCAAACGGGCTGGCCTCCGCCAAGGCCGCGGGGCTCTTCACGGTCGTGACGCCCACGCGCTGGACCGCGAGCCAGGACTTCGGCGAGGCGGACCTCACGCTCCCGCACCTTGGCGACCCGGACACGCCGCTCGACGCCGCCTCGGCGAACCGCGCCGGCGGCGCCTTCCTCACGCTCGCGGCCCTCGAGCGGATGCACGCACTGGCCGCGGCGACCGCAGGCTGACTGGGAAGAGAAACCATGAGACAGACCTTTCAGGTCGAGACCCGACCCACGATCACGGAATTCCTGCTGCGCGAGCAGCGCCGGGTGCCGGCCGCCACGGGCACCTTCACGGCGGTCGTGAACAACGTCCGTCTCGCCTGCAAGCGCATCGCCCATGTGATCGGCCAGGGGGCGCTCTCGGGCGCGGGCGGCACTGCCGGCTCGCAGAACGTCCAGGGGGAGACGCAGATGCAGCTGGACGTGCTGGCCGACGAGATCTTCGTGCGGACTAACGAATGGAGCGGCACGCTCGCCGGCCTGGTGTCCGAGGAGCGCGAGGAGCCTATCCAGATCCCGGAGGAGCATCCGCGCGGGCGCTACCTCCTCGTGTTCGACCCCCTCGACGGCTCCTCCAACGTCGACGTGAACGTCTCGGTGGGCAGCATCTTCTCGGTGCTGCGCTGCCCCGATGGCGTGACCGAGCCGCGGGCCAGGGACTTCCTGCAGCCGGGCACGAGGCAGGTGGCCGCCGGCTACGCCATCTACGGCCCCACGACGATGCTCGTGCTCACGCTGGGCAGGGGCACGCACGGCTTCACGCTCGACCGCAACATGGGCGAGTTCATCCTCACGCACCCGGACATGACGATACCCGCCTCGACGCGGGAGTTCGCCATCAACGCTTCCAACGAGCGCTTCTGGGAGCCACCGGTGCGCCGCTACGTCGCGGAGTGCATCCAGGGAAAGTCGGGGACGCGCGGCGCCGACTTCAACATGCGCTGGATCGCCTCCATGGTGGCCGAGGTGCACCGCATCCTCGTGCGTGGCGGCCTCTTCATGTATCCCCGCGACACCAAGGACCCCGCGAAGCCGGGGCGGCTGCGCCTCATGTACGAGGCGAACCCCATGTCCATGCTCGTCGAGCAGGCGGGCGGCGCGGCGTCCACCGGGCGCGGGCGCATCCTCGAGGTCGAGCCCACGTCGCTGCACCAGCGCGTGCCGGTGATCCTCGGTTCCCGCGAGGAGGTCGCGCGCATCGAGTCCTACCACCACGATCACGACGCGGGCATCTCGCCCCCGTCGGCGCCGCCCCTCTTCGGCGAGCGCTCGCTGTTCACGAAGGCCTGAAAGGGGAATCAACGATGTCCGCGAAGCACCCCATCATCGCGATCACCGGCTCGTCCGGTGCCGGGACCACCTCGGTCATGCGCACGTTCGAGCAGATCTTCCGGCGCGAGAGCGTGAACGCGGCCTTCATCGAGGGCGACAGCTTCCACCGCTACGACCGCGCGGAGATGAAGGTCAAGATGGCGGAGGCCATCGCGTCGGGCAACCGCACCTTCAGTCACTTCGGCGTCGAGTCGAACCTCTTCGCGGAACTCGAGGAGCTGTTCCGTGCGTACGGCGAGACCGGCCGCGGCAGGCGCCGCAAATACCTGCACGACGAGGGCGAGGCGGCGCCGTACAAGCAGCCCCCGGGCACCTTCACCGCCTGGGAGGACCTCCCGGAGGACACCGACCTGCTCTTCTACGAGGGCCTGCACGGGGCGGTGGCCGGCGACGGCTTCGACGTCGCGAAGCACCCGGACCTCCTCATCGGCGTGGTGCCGGTGATCAACCTCGAGTGGATCCAGAAGCTGCACCGCGACCGCTCCATGCGCGGCTACTCGACGGAGGCGGTGACCGACACGATCCTGCGGCGCATGCACGACTACGTGCACTACATCACGCCGCAGTTCTCGCGCACGCACATCAACTTCCAGCGCGTGCCGACGGTGGACACCTCCAACCCCTTCGTCGCGCGCTACATCCCCACACCCGACGAGAGCTTCCTGGTGATCCGCTTCGCGAACCCGCGCGGCATCGACTTCCCCTACCTGCTCTCCATGCTGCACGACTCGTTCATGTCGCGCGCCAACACGATCGTCGTTCCCGGCGGCAAGATGGACCTCGCCATGCAGACGATCTTCACGCCGATGATCTGGCGCCTCATGGAGCGCAAGAAGCAGCTCTCGTCGCGCTGACCGCCTTCCCGGCGGCCCGCGGCCGCATATCCGATAAAATGCGAGGTCCCCTCATGCAGTCCGCCCTCTCTCCCAAGCGCATGGCCACCCAGACCGCAACCCCCGCAGACCTCGCCAACGCCATCCGCGCCCTCGCGATGGACGCCGTCCAGAAGGCCAATTCCGGCCACCCCGGCATGCCCATGGGCATGGCCGAGATCGCCGAGGTGCTGTGGCGCCGGTTCCTGCGCCACAACCCCGCCAACCCCGCGTGGGCCGACCGCGACCGTTTCGTGCTCTCCAACGGCCACGGCTCGATGCTGCAGTACGCGCTGCTGCACCTCACGGGCTACGCCGTTTCGATGGACGACATCAAGGCGTTCCGCCAGATGCACTCGAAGACGCCGGGGCACCCCGAGTACGGCATGACGCCCGGCATCGAGACGACCACGGGGCCGCTCGGCCAGGGGATCGCCAACGCCGTGGGCATGGCGCTCGCCGAGAAGCTGCTGGCGGGCGAGTTCAACCGGCCCGGCCACACGGTCGTCGACCACCAGACCTACGTCTTCCTGGGCGACGGCTGCCTCATGGAGGGCGTCTCGCACGAGGCCTGCTCGCTGGCCGGCACCCTGCAACTGGGCAAGCTCATCGCCCTCTACGACGACAACGGCATCTCCATCGACGGGCACGTCGAGGGCTGGTTCACCGACAACACGCCGATGCGCTTTGCAAGCTACGGCTGGCACGTGATCCCCAACGTGGACGGCCACGACGCGAAGGCGGTCGAGGCGGCCATCGCCGAGGCGCGGGCCGACCAGTCGAAGCCCACCCTCATCTGCTGCAAGACGGTGATCGGCAAGGGCTCCCCCAACAAGGAAGGCACCCACGACGTGCACGGCGCGGCCCTCGGCGACAAGGAAGTGGCCGCCACCCGCGAAGCCATCGGCTGGCCCCACCCGCCCTTCGAGATCCCCGCCGCCGTCTACGAGGCCTGGGACCAGCGCGAGCGCGGCGCCGGGCTCGAGGGCGACTGGAAGGCCCGCTTCGACGCCTATGCCAGGGCCCACCCCGACCTCGCGCGCGAATTCCGCCGCCGCATGGCCGGCGACCTGCCGCCCAACTGGAAGGAAGTGGCCGGGGAGGCGGTCGCCAAGGCGGTCGCCAAGGCCGAGTCGATCGCCACGCGCAAGGCCTCCCAGAACGCCATCGAGGCGATCGCCCCGCACCTGCCCGGCTTCCTGGGCGGCTCGGCCGACCTCACCGGCTCCAACCTGACCAACTGGTCCGGCTCGAAGCCGGTAACCGCCGCCGGCACCGGCAACTACGTGAGCTTCGGCGTGCGCGAGTTCGGCATGGCCGCCATCGGCAACGGCATCGCGCTGCACGGGGGCTTCATCCCCTACTCGGGCACCTTCCTCGTCTTCAGCGACTACGCCCGCAACGCGCTGCGCATGGCCGCCCTCATGAAGGTGAGGAACCTCTTCGTCTTCACGCACGACTCCATCGGCCTCGGCGAGGACGGCCCGACGCACCAGGCCGTCGAGCACGTCGCGAGCCTGCGCCTCATCCCGAACCTCGACCTCTGGCGCCCCTGCGACACGGTCGAGACCGCCGCAGGCTGGGTCGCCGGCATCGAACGCCGCGACGGGCCGACGGCCTTCGCGCTCTCCCGCCAGAACGTGCCCTTCGTCACCCGCTCCCCGGAGCAGGTCGCGGCGATCCGCCGGGGCGGCTACGTGCTCTCCGAGGCGCAGGGCGCCCCGAAGGCCGTGGTCATCGCCACCGGTTCGGAAGTCGGGCTGGCGCTGGCCGCGCAGAAGGCGCTGGCCGAGGCCGGCATCGCGGTGCGCGTCGTGTCGATGCCCTGCACGAGCGTCTTCGACCGGCAGGACGCCGCGTGGCGCTCCGCGGTGCTCCCCAAGGGACTGCCGCGGGTGTCCGTCGAGGCGGGCGTCACCGACTACTGGCGCAAGTACGTGGGCCTGGACGGGGCGGCGATCGGCGTGGACAGCTTCGGCGAATCCGCCCCCGCCGGGGCCGTCTACAAGCACTTCGGCGTCGATGCCGACCACGTCGTGGCCGCGGTGAAATCGGTCCTCTGACCGTACCGCGCCCTTGTCCGGCGTCAAGCCGCGTAACCCCCATGGGCTAAAATGGGGGTTTTCCCGCCCTTTCCCCGTACCGGAGCCCCGAAAATGACCATCCGCGTCGCCATCAACGGCTACGGCCGCATCGGCCGAAACATCCTCCGCGCCCACTACGAGGGCGGCAAGAAGCACGACATCCAGATCGTGGCGGTGAACGACCTCGGCAACGCCGAGACCAACGCCCACCTCACGCGCTACGACACGGCGCACGGCAAGTTCCCGGGCACGGTCGTGGTCGACGGCGACCACATGGTGGTGAACGGCGACCGCATCCGCGTGCTCGCCAACCGCGACCCCTCGCAGCTGCCCTGGGGCGAGCTGAAGGTGGATGTCGTGCACGAGTGCACGGGCTTCTTCACCACGAAGGAGAAGGCCTCCGCCCACATCAAGGGCGGCGCGAAGAAGGTGATCATCTCCGCCCCGGGCGGCAAGGACGTCGACGCGACCGTCGTCTACGGCGTGAACCAGGGCGTGCTGAAGGCGTCGCACACCGTGATCTCGAACGCCTCCTGCACCACCAACTGCCTCGCCCCGCTGGTGAAGCCGCTGAACGACAGGATCGGCCTGGTGAACGGCCTGATGACCACGATCCACGCCTACACCAACGACCAGGTGCTCACCGACGTCTACCACGAGGACCTGCGCCGCGCCCGCTCGGCGACGATGTCCATGATCCCGACCAAGACGGGCGCGGCCGCCGCCGTGGGCCTGGTGCTGCCCGAGCTCAACGGCAAGCTCGACGGCTACGCCGTGCGCGTGCCCACGATCAACGTCTCGCTGGTGGACCTGTCCTTCATCGCCGCGCGCGACACCACCGTGGACGAGGTGAACGCCATCATGAAGGAGGCCTCCGAGAGCCCCGCGCTCAAGGGCATCCTCAACTACAACAAGGGCCCGCTGGTCTCCATCGACTTCAACCACGACCCGGCTTCCAGCACGTTCGACGCCACCCTCACCAAGGTCTCCGGCCGCCTCGTGAAGGTGTCCTCCTGGTACGACAACGAGTGGGGCTTTTCGAATCGCATGTTGGATACCACCGTGGCTCTCATGTCGGCCAAGTAGGAGAGGGCAGGCCCCACTCGTTGCGTCAACCGCTAACCTGCCGCGCTTTTCGGCAGGTTAAGCAAGCGGAGCGAGCGGGCGGTTGACACAATTTGTCGCAATTCACGATTGGAGTTAGCAGTGAAAGTCCTCAAGCTCGCCGACCTCGACCTGAAGGGCAAGCGCGTCTTCATCCGCGCCGACCTCAACGTCCCGCAGGCCGACGACGGCTCGATCACGGACGACACGCGCATCCGCGCATCCGTCCCGGGCATCCGCATGGCGCTCGACAAGGGCGCGGCGGTGATGGTGACCTCGCACCTGGGCCGGCCCAAGGAGGGCGAGTTCTCCGAGGCCGACTCGATGGCCCCCGTGGCCCGGCGCCTGGGCGAGCTCCTCGGCCGCGAGGTGCCCCTCGTCCGCGACTGGGTGGGCGGCGTGGACGTGTCGCCCGGCCAGGTGGTGCTGCTCGAGAACTGCCGCTTCAACAAGGGCGAGAAGAAGAACGACGAGGCGCTCGCCCGCCGCATGGCCGCGCTGTGCGACGTGTACGCCAACGACGCCTTCGGCACCGCCCACCGCGCCGAGGCCACCACCCACGGCATCGCGAAATTCGCGAAGGTCGCCTGCGCCGGGCCGCTGCTGGCCGCCGAGCTCGACGCCCTGGGGCGCGCGCTCGCGAACCCGCAGCGCCCGCTGGTGGCGATCGTCGCGGGCTCGAAGGTATCCACCAAGCTCACGATCCTGAAGAGCCTCTCCGCCCGGGTGGACCAGCTCATCGTGGGCGGCGGCATCGCCAACACCTTCATGCTCGCCGCGGGGCTGCCCATCGGGAAGTCGCTGTGCGAGGCCGACCTGGCGCCCGAGGCCAAGGAGATCGCGGTGATGATGGAGGCGCGCGGCGCCGCCGTGCCGATACCCGTGGACGCCGTCTGCGGCAAGGCCTTCGACGCCGACACGCCGGCGGTCACCAAGGCGGCGCGCGACGTCGCCGACGACGACATGATCCTCGACATCGGCCCGCAGACCGCGGCGCGGTACGCCGGGATCCTCAAGGGTGCCGGCACCATCCTCTGGAACGGGCCGGTGGGCGTCTTCGAGTTCGACCAGTTCGGCGGCGGCACGAAGGCCGTGGCCGAGGCCATCGCCGCCTCGCCCGCGTTCTCGATCGCCGGCGGCGGCGACACGCTGGCGGCCATCGCGAAGTACGGCGTCACCGGAAAGATCGGCTACATCTCCACGGGGGGCGGCGCCTTCCTGGAGTTCCTCGAGGGCAAGGTCCTGCCGGCCGTCGAGATCCTGGAATCGCGGGCCGCCGGGTAGCAGCCGCCCGCCTCGGGGTGGCGTCCAGACCAACAACGAAGGGAAGCCCCGGAAGATGCGCAACACGAAGATCGTGGCCACGCTAGGGCCCGCCTCGAGCGAACCCGCCGTCCTGGAGCGGATGATGCGCGCGGGGGTGGACGTCGTGCGCCTGAACTTCTCCCACGGGACGGCCGCGGACCACGAGGCCCGGGCCGAGATGGTGCGCGAGACCTGCCGCAAGGTGGGGCGCACGGTGGGCATCATGGCCGACCTCCAGGGCCCGAAGATCCGCGTCGGCAAGTTCCGGGACGGCAAGATCGTGCTCAAGGCGGGCGAGGCGTTCATCCTCGACGCGGCCTGCGAGCTGGGCGACGGCGGGCGCGTCGGCCTCGACTACAAGGAGCTGCCGCGCGACGTGAACGCCGGGGACGTGCTGCTTCTCGACGACGGCAAGATCGTGCTCGACGTGAAGGAGGTCCACGGCACCGAGATCCGCACCGTCACGCGGCACGGCGGCGTGCTCTCCAACAACAAGGGCATCAACCGGCAGGGCGGCGGGCTCACGGCGCCCGCCCTCACCCCCAAGGACATCGAGGACATCCGCACCGCCGCGCGCCTGAAGGTGGACTACCTCGCGGTCTCCTTCCCGAAGAGCGGCGCCGACATGTACATGGCCGGGGAGCTGCTGAAGGCCGGCGGCGGCCACGCGCTCCTCATCGCCAAGATCGAGCGCGCCGAGGCGATTCCCGCCCTCGAGGAGATCATGCGCGCCTGCGACGGCATCATGGTGGCGCGCGGCGACCTCGCGGTGGAGGTGGGCGACGCCTCGGTGCCTTCGCTGCAGAAGCGGATGATCCGGCAGGCGCGCGAGCTCAACAAGCTCACGATCACCGCCACGCAGATGATGGAATCGATGATCTCCTCGCCCGTGCCCACGCGCGCCGAGGTCTCCGACGTGGCCAACGCGGTCCTCGACGGCACCGACGCGGTGATGCTCTCGGCCGAGAGCGCCTCGGGGCAGTACCCGGTGGAGACGATCGAGGCGATGAACCGCATCTGCGTCGAGGCGGAGAAGTCGCAGGAGGTCACGCTCGACCGCGAGTTCCTCGACCGCGTCTTCCAGCGGGTCGACCAGTCCATCGCCATGGCCGCGCTCTTCACCGCCTTCCACCTGAAGGTGAAGGCCATCGCCTCGCTCACGGAATCGGGGTCCACCGCGCTCTGGATGAGCCGCCTGAACTGCGGCGTGCCGATCTACGCGCTCACCTCCCAGACCTCCACCCGCTACCGCAGCACGCTCTTCCGCGGCGTCTTCCCGCTCATCGTTCGCTACATCGGCCACGACCGCGAGGAGCTCCTCGCCGAGGCCGAGGAAGTGCTGGTGAGGAGCGGCGCGGCGAAGACGGGCGACCTCATCGTCGTCACCATCGGGGAGCCCATCGGCAAGTCCGGGGGCACCAACACCATGAAGATCGTCCGCGTGGGGGAGCGCCGCGAAAGCTAGGCGCCAGCCAGGCGGGCGGCCCGCAAGCGAATGCAGCCGCCGCAGGATCAACCCGACAGGCCGGCGCGGCACCGGCCACCGACACCCAAGCACCGGAGGAACCATGGCACTCGTATCGATGCGTCAACTGCTGGACCACGCGGCCGAGAACGGTTACGGCCTTCCCGCCTTCAACGTGAACAACCTCGAGCAGGTCCAGGCCATCATGGAGGCGGCCGCCGAGACCGACAGCCCGGTGATCATGCAGGCATCGGCCGGCGCGCGGAAGTACGCCGGCGAGACCTTCCTCAAGTACCTCATCGAGGCGGCCGTCCAGACCTACCCCGACACGCCGGTGGCGATGCACCAGGACCACGGCCAGTCGCCGGCGGTCTGCGAGGGTGCCATCAAGCTGGGATTCTCCAGCGTGATGATGGACGGCTCGCTGGAGGCCGACGGCAAGACGATCTCCTCCTACGAGTACAACGTGAACGTCACCAAGCAGGTGGTGGACATGGCGCACCGCCTGGGCGTCAGCGTGGAGGGCGAGCTGGGCTGCCTGGGGTCGCTGGAGACCATGAAGGGCGACAAGGAGGACGGCCACGGCACCGACGCGACCATGACGCGCGAGATGCTCCTCACCGATCCCGAGCAGGCCGCCGACTTCGTGAAGAAGACCGGCGTGGACGCGCTCGCCATCGCCATCGGCACCTCCCACGGCGCCTACAAGTTCACCCGCAAGCCCACCGGCGACATCCGCGCCATCGACCGCATCAAGGCGATCCACGCGCGCATCCCCAACACGCACCTGGTGATGCACGGGTCGTCCTCCGTGCCGCAGGACCTGCTGCAGATCATCCGCGACAACGGCGGCGAGATGAAGCAGACATTCGGCGTGCCGGTCGAGGAGATCCAGCGCGGCATCCGCAACGGAGTGCGCAAGGTGAACATCGACACCGACATCCGGCTCGCGATGACGGGCGCGATACGCCAATCGCTGGCGACGGATCGTGCCGAGTTCGACCCACGCAAGGCGCTCGCTGCCGCGAAGAAGGCGG
>JAMPXV010000300.1 GCA_023700985.1 Lysobacter sp. | reverse complement strand
GGCTGACGCCCCCATTGGGCTATCATTTCGGGCTGGTTTCCCGGAAGAACCCATGAAGATCCTCGGCATCGCCGGCTACAGCGGCAGCGGCAAGACCACCCTCATCGAGAAGGTCGTCCCACTACTGGTGAAGGAGGGGATGCGCGTGTCGCTCATCAAGCACGCCCACCACCATTTCGAGGTGGACCAGCCGGGCAAGGACTCCTTCCGCCACCGCCAGGCGGGCTGCACGCAGGTGCTGGTGAGCTCGTCGCGGCGCTGGGCCCTCATGCACGAGCTGCGCGGCGAAACCGAGCCCGCCCTGGAGGAGCAGCTGCGGCACTTCTCGCCCTGCGACCTGGTGCTGGTGGAGGGCTGGAAGCACGACCCCATCCCGCGCATCGAGGTGCACCGCGCGGGAGGCGACCGGCCGCTCCTCTTCCCGCGCGACCCCCACGTCATCGCCGTGGCCACCGACGAGCCGCTCGAGACGAAGCTGCCGCAATTCCGCCTCGACGACGCGCCGGCCATCGCGAAGTTCGTCCAGGCGTTCGTCGCCGGGCTGGAAGGGCGCGCGCGCCTTTCCGCGGTGGCCGAATGAGCCGGGCTCGGGCTTCGGGAGGCGGGCGGTGATGGTGACACTTCTTTACTTCGCCAGCCTTCGCGAGCGCGTCGATTGCGCCCGGGAGGAGGTGGCGCTGCCGCCCGGGACGCCGACGGTGGCCACGATCGTGGAAACGCTGCGCGCCCGCGACGGGCGCTGGTCGGAGGCATTCGCACCGGGCCTGGCCTGGCGCGTGGCGGTGAACCAGTCCATGGCCGACCTCGCCACCCCGCTCAAGCCGGGCGACGAGGTGGCGTTCTTCCCCCCCGTCACCGGCGGCTGAGCCATGGCGCACGTGCGCGTCCAGGAAGCGCCGTTCGACGCGGGCCGCGAGATCGCCGCGCTCACCGAGGGCCGGCGGGACGTCGGCGCCGTGGCCACGTTCGTGGGCCTCGTGCGCGACCTGAACGACGGGGCCGCCGTGAGCCGCATGACGCTGGAGCACTACCCGGGCATGACCGAGCGCGCGCTCGAGGACATCTGCGCGCAGGCCGCGGCGCGCTGGGACCTCCTCGACCTGCGCGTGGTCCACCGGGTCGGCCCGCTCGCTCCGGGGGACGCCATCGTGCTGGTGGCCGTCTCGAGCGCGCACCGGGGCGAGGCGTTCGCGGCCTGCGAGTTCGTCATGGACTACCTGAAGACCCGCGCGCCCTTCTGGAAGAAGGAAGTCACGCCGGCGGGCGAGCGCTGGGTGGAAGCGCGGTCGAGCGACGACGAGGCGGCCGCGCGCTGGGTCGAGGGCGGGGAAGGGCGCGCCTAGCGGCGTCCGGCCCAGGGGGTGAAACCCTGCCGGGCCTCCACGGCTAGACCGAGCAGAACACCTCGCGCATCAACCCGATCATCTTCAGGATGCGGGGGTCCTCGATGCGGTAGAAGACCTTGTTCGCCTCCCGGCGCGATGCCAGCAGGCCGCGCGCGCGCATCACCGCCAGGTGCTGGGAGATGTTGCTCTGGGAGGTGCCCACGGCCTCGACGATGTCCTGGACCATCAGCTCGTGTTGCCCGACCAGGCAGAGGATCTTGAGGCGCAGCGGATGGGCCATCGCCTTCAGGGCCTCGCTCGCCTCCTTGATGTCCTCGCCGCGGCCGGTGAGGTCGAAGATGTCGTGCGAGGGAGGGGTCCGCTTGGTCGTCGCCATGGCGCAATCCTACCGCATCGTGCCCAGCGCGCACTAATATTAGCATTCACTAATTTCACCTGGCCCGGCGCGGCGCTTCCCGAAAGGCGCGACCGGATGGAATAAAATCCGCCGGTACCCCGTCGACCTACCCAATCGGGTAAATTTCCCTACCCGATGCGGGGATAGACCCGAGGGGGCGCATACCCCCGAAATACGGAAACCCCCGAAGCGCACGGATGGCCGAACCGCCGGTAAGATGCGCGGGTTCCGGGAAGCAGACCATCGACCGTAAAGGACTCAGAGGAGCGAGAAATGAATAACGACCGTAGAAAGGTGCTGAAGGGCACCGGCGGCATGGCAGTCATGGGGCTTGCGGTCTCCGCGGGCCTGTTCAAGCCGGGCAGCGCCTGGGCGCAGAACTGGAACAAGGCCGCGTTCGAGACGAAGAACACGGCCGACACGGTGAAGGCGATGGGCGGCTCGGCGGCCGCCGAGAGCAAGGACATCGTGATCACCTCTCCCGACATCGCCGAGAACGGCGCCGTGGTGCCGTTCACGATCTCGAGCCGGCTGCCCAGGACGGAGTCGATCGCGCTCCTCGTCGAGAAGAATCCCAACGTGCTGGCCGCGAGCTTCAACATCCCCGCGGGCACCGAGGCCGGCGTCACCACGCGCGTGAAGATGGGGCAGACCTCCAACGTCACCGCGCTCGTGAAGGCCGACGGCAAGTTCTACTACACCACCAAGGAAGTCAAGGTCACCATGGGTGGCTGCGGCGGCTGATCGAGGAGGAGGAAAAATGGCAGATCCGATGAAGATCCGGGCCGCGATGTCCGGCGACAAGGTCGAAGTGAAGGTGCTGATGAGCCACGAGATGGAGACCGGACAGCGCAAGGACTCCAAGGGCGCGGCCATCCCGGCGCATTTCATCCAGAGCGTCACCGCCACGCACAACGGCAAGGTGGTCCTCTCGGCGGAGTGGGGCCCGGCCGTCTCGAAGAACCCGTTCCTGTCGTTCAAGTTCGCGGGCGGCAAGCCCGGCGACAAGGTGTCGATCACCTGGACGGACAACAAGGGCGACAAGCGCACCGACGAAGCGACCGTCTCGTAGCACCCGCATCACCCCGGCGGGCCTCGATGCCTGCCGGGCACCCATAACGAGAGGAGATCCCCATGAACTGCAGCCTCGGGAAGGCGGCCGCAGCAGCGGCGCTGGTTCTGTCCGCAAGCATTCCAGCAGTGGCGGCACCGGGCGATCCGGTGAAGGTCATCTACCACATCAACGCGGGCAGCGAGCAGGCCACCGACGGCCTGCGCAACGCGAACAACCACCTGGCGGCCGACCCGAAGGCGAAGATCGTCTTCGTCACCCACGCCGCCGGGGTCCAGTTCCTGCTCGACGGCGCCAAGGACAAGAACGGCAACTCCTACGACGCCCTGGTGCAGGACCTGATGGGCAAGGGCGTGGAGTTCCGCCTCTGCCGCTTCACG
>JAMPXV010000299.1 GCA_023700985.1 Lysobacter sp. | reverse complement strand
GGCGAATACCGCTTCGGGCCGGTCAAGCTGTCTGGCCAGTACGGCGAATACGAGCGTACCGGCTCGACGAAGCAGAAGTCCTACCAGGTCGGCGCGCAGTGGTATGCCGGCAAGCACCAGTTCATCGCGACCTACTCGGCGTCGAAGGACGGGGGGACGAACGGCGCCGTGCAGCCCGAGTGCGACCTGGCCGCGGTCGGCTACCGCTACAACTTCAGTCGCCGGACCTACTTCATCACCAGCTACGCCCGCGTCGAAAACGACGAGGGACGGCTGTGCAACTTCGGCTCCGGGGCGCTCACCATCGCCAACGGCCAGGATCCGCAGGGGTTCAGCGTCGGCATCCGAACCGTGTTCTGACCGGCGCCGTCACCTCGTCACACTCACAAGACCGAACAGTCAGGAAACGCAGATGATGAATTCACGGATTGTCGCAGCAGCGCTGTCGCTTGCTGCATTCCCCGGCCTGGCGACGGCTGCCGATCCGGGCGCCGCACAGGCCGCGAAAACCGGCGCCTTCGTGGCTGCGCCGGCCTCCAAGGGAAACACCACCAGCCCGGTCGACCTGGCCGAGGACCAGTTCTACTGGATGAACAAGATCAACAAGGCCTCGATCGTGATGCTGGTCGAGGAGAAGATCCTGCCGCCCGAGACCGGGCGCACGATAGCGCGGGGCATCGCCCATACCATCGACCAGGCCGCGAAGCCCGGCGGCAAGCGGCCCTCCGACGTGATGCAGGTCGAGAAGATCATCACGGATGAAGTCGGCCCGGACGGCTCGCTCATCCATGCCGGACGCAGCCGCCAGGACATGTATGCCACCTTCCGCGCGGCGCAGCTGCGCAACCAGGTGCTCGACTTCTACGACGCCCTCAGCAGCCTGCGCGACCGGGTGCTGGTCACGGCCTCGAAACATGTCAACACCATCGTCCCGGCCTACACGAACGGCGTCCAGGCGCAGCCCATCAGCTACGCCCATTACCTGCTCGCCTTCGAGGCGTCCTTCGCCCGCGACGCGCAGCGCATCCGCGAGCTGCATGCGCGGCTCAACCGCAGCGCCATGGGCACGGCCGTGCTCGCCAACTCGAGCTGGCCGCTCAATCGCCAGCGGCTGGCCGACCTCCTTGGCTTCGACGGCCTTGTCGAGAATTCATACGATGCGGGCCAAGTGTTTCCCTACGACGTGCCCATCGAGGCGTCGGGAATCGCCAGCTCGAACGCGATCCGCCTAGGCGCGATTCTGGGCGACATCCACACCCAGTACCACCAGACGCGCCCGTGGCTGCTCCTCGAGGAAGGGTCTACCTACACCAGCAGCGCCATGCCCCAGAAACGCAATCCCGGCCTCGTGATGAACGCCCGCGAGCAGGCCTCGACCGTCGTGGGCCTCGCGCACACCGTGAGCCTGCGCGCCCACAACGTCACGCCGGGCATGCGCGACTACAAGAATACGCCGGTGGCGCTCGCCCTCTTCCCGCAGTCGGTGCGCATGATTACCGCGATGAATGCCGTGATGGATTCCCTGGTGATCAACCCGGCGCGCGCGCTCGAGGAACTGGAGAACGACTGGACGACCTCGATCGATCTCGCCGAGACGCTGCAGAGGGACCACAGCGTGCCCTTCCGCGTGGGGCATAGCTTCGCCTCGTCGATCGTGACCGATGCCCGCAAGAACGGGCTTCGGCCGCGCGAGTTTCCCTACGCGAAGGCCGCGGAGCTCTACGCTGAGGCGATCGCGAAATACAAGCTCGCCGACACGAAGCTGCCCCTCGACGAGAAGGCGTTTCGTCAGCTGCTTTCGCCGGCGGACATGGTGAAGTCGCGCGTGGGCATCGGCGGCCCGCAGCCCGCGGAAGTCGAGCGGATGCTGGCCGGGGCGCAGTCCACCCTGAGGAGCGACAAGGCCTGGATGCAGAAGACGCGGCAGAATCTCAAGGACGCCGACGCGAAGCTCGACAAGGCATTCAGCCAGTTGCTGGCCAATTAGCGGGGCCGGGAAAGGAATTGGGGACGGTTCCGGGAACCGTCCCCATTTTCATTGCTTCCGCGGCTTTCGGCCCGCCCTGGAGAAGGCGGCGTCGAAAAGGGCGTTGGGCAGCACCGTGAGGAGCTTCGCGACGAGGTCCATCTGCCACGGGATCACCGCGTAGTCCTTGCCCGAGTCGAGGGCGCGCGCGAAGCGTCGCGCGAACTCGTCGGCCGTGATGATGAAGGGCATCGGGTACGGGTTCTTCGCGGTCATCGGCGTGGCGATGTAGCCGGGGCAGACGGTGGCCACGCGAACCCCCGTGCCGCGCATTTCCACGCGAAGGCTTTCGAGGTACTTGATGGCGGCGGCCTTCGAGGCGCTGTAGGCCCCGGCGCCGGGCAGACCGCGGTAGCCGGCCACGCTCGCCACGCCCGCGAGCGTCCCGCGGCCGGCCTTGCGCATCGCGGCCACGAAGGGATGGAAGGTGTTCACCATCCCCACCACGTTGATGTCCAGGATCTGCCGGAAGACCTCGGCGTCGTCGGCGTGCTCGGTGAGCGTGCCGTGCGAGACGCCGGCGTTGGCGATCACGAGGTCCGGCACGCCGTGCTTCGCCATGAAGTCGGCGGCCGCGGCCTTGAGGGCCCCGAGGTCGCGCACGTCGGCGGTGTAGGTCTCGGCACCCGCGGGCAGCGATCGGCCCAGGGATTCGAGGAGGTCGGCGCGCCGGGCGACCAGCCCGAGGGTGGCGCCGCGGGCGGCATAGTGGCGGGCCAGCGCCTCGCCGATGCCGCTGCTCGCGCCCGTGAGGAAGACGACCATTCAGCGGAAACAACGAAAAGGGGTCAGAGTCATTTCGGGCGAAATGACTCTGACCCCTTTAACTGTTACTTCGCGGCGACCGGCTTCGCGCCGGCAGGAGCCGCGGCGGTCGTGCCCATGTCCTTGCGGGCCATGGCGATCAGGTGCTCGAGCACGGGGATCACGCGCTCCGGGCCGCCGGCTTGCCCGGTGGAGGTGACGTACTTGCCGTTCACGATGAGCATCGGCACGCCGTCGACCTTGTAGGAGCCCATGAGTTGCTGGGCGCGCGAGAGCTTCGACTGCACGCTGAAGGACTTCGCCACGGCCTCGTACTGCGCGGGGTCGACGCCGTTCTTGGCGAGCCAGCCCTCGCGCTGCTTCTGGTTGGCGAGGTTGACGTTGTCCTTGTGGAGCGCGTCGAAGGC
>JAMPXV010000298.1 GCA_023700985.1 Lysobacter sp. | reverse complement strand
CTTTCCGACCAGGACTTCCTCAAGACCTACGCGCAGTACCAGCACTGGTTCTCGCCCTCGCCGGTCGACCAGTTCATCCTGCGCGCCGAGGCGGGGCGCACGTTCGCGCAGAGCCGCGACGGCATCCCGGAGGACTTCCTGTTCCGCGCCGGCGGCTCGCGCTCGGTCCGCGGCTACGAGTACGAGAGCCTGGGCGCGCGCGACGGCGAGGCGGTGGTGGGCGGGCGCTACCTGCTCACCGCGAGCGCCGAGTACGTGCGCTGGTTCTCGCCCGCCTGGGGCGGCGCGGTCTTCCTCGACGTGGGCGACGCGGGCGACGCAGCCGGGGACCTGCGCGCCAACAAGGGCTACGGCGTGGGGGTGCGCTGGCGCACGCCCGCCGGGCCGTTGGCCATCGACATCGCGTACGCCGACCGCGACCGCAAGGCGCGGCTCGTCTTCTCCGTCGCGGTGGCTTTCTGAGGGCGCCATGAGCGACGCGCGCGAGCCCGATTCCATCCCGGCAACCCCGGTTCGTTCCTCGATCGCGCTGCGCCGCTGGCTCGCCGGCGGCGCGTGGGTGACGGGCGCGGTGCTGCTGCTTCTCGCAGTTCTCCTCTCCTGGCTTCTCGCGACGGCCTCCGGCGCGCAGTTCGTGCTCGGTCGCGCCGTGGCGCTCGCCGGCGGCAACCTCGGCACGGTGGAGGGCCGCCTGCTGGGGCCGCTCGCCGTCGATTCGATCGAGGTGTTCACCCCCTCGTTCCGCGTGCGTGCGAAGCAGGTCGCGCTCGACTGGTCGCCCTGGCGGCTGCTTGGAAGCGAGGTGCGCGTCGAACGCCTGCACGCCGCCTCGCTCGAGATCGCGACGGCGCCGTCGAAGGAAACGGCGCGCGAGCCGGTGTCGCTCGTGGCCCCGTTCCGGCTGCACGTGGAGCGCGCCGGCGCCGACCGGTTGCGCGTGGGCACGCTCGGCGAGGACGAGGGCGGGGTCGAGTTGCGGGAGGTGTCGCTGCGGCTGGCGGCCGACCACGCGGCATGGATCCTCGGCGGCGCGGAGGCATCGACGCCCATCGGGCGGGCGAAGCTTGCCGGCACGCTGGGTGCGAGGGCGCCTTTCCCGCTCGACCTCAAGGGCGAGCTTGCGGGCACGCGCAATGACGCCGCGTACCGCGCCACCGTGACGGCAACGGGCCCGCTCGCGAGGTTCGTCGCGGCGCTGGAGGGCCGCGAGGGCGGGCTCTCCGGCAAGGCGAGCGCGACGCTGGAGCCATTCGCCGCCACGCCCCTGAAAGGGCTCTCGGCGACTCTCGAGGGGCTGGACCTCTCGGCCTTCTCCGCCGCGCCGTCCACGCGGCTTACCGTCGTGGCGGACCTTGCGCCCGGCGCCGGTGCGACGCTCGTCGGGCCGGTGCGGATCACCAACGCGGCGCCCGGGACGCTCGACAAGGGAGGTCTCCCGGTCGTCTCCGCCGCGGCGCAGGTTCTCCTCGCGAAGGACCGCGTCGAGGCGACGAAGCTCACGGCGGCGTTCGCCGGAGGGGGCAGCGCGGCGGGCGAGGCCCGGTGGTCCGGCGGCAAGCTGGACGCGAAGGTCGCGGTCAAGGAGGTCGACCTCCGGGCGTGGCACACGGCGCTTCGCGCGACCAGGCTCTCCGGCGACATCGTGGCGGTGGCCACGAGCCAGGCGCAGTCGTTCGACGTGGCGCTCGCGGATCCGCGCTTCGAGATTCGCGGCGAGGCGCGCATCGCCGACGGGATGTTTACCGTGGGCAAGGCGCGCCTCGCGCGCGGCGCGGCCTTCGCGGAGGCGAGCGGGACGCTGGCGCTCGCCGGGGCGCGCGAGTTCAAGGCCGAAGGGCGGATCGCGAAGTTCGACCCGGCGGCGTTCTCGACCTTGCCGGCCGGCGACCTGAACGCCTCGTTCACTGCATCGGGAAGCCTCGCGAAGGGTGCAGCGGGGGAGGGCGTGCTCGAGATCGCGAAGAGCCGCTTCGGCGGCATGGCCGCGGAGGGCCGCGTGGCGCTCGCGACCGACGGCGCCCGCCTGTCGCGTGCCGAGGCGGACGTGACCCTCGGCGCCACGCGCCTGCATGCGAAGGGCGCGCTGGGGCGGGCCGGCGACACGATGGAGGTGAAGCTCGCCTCACCGGACCTTTCCCCGATCGGAAGGGCCTTCGGGCGCGCCATCGGCGGCAGCATCGATCTCGACGCGAAGGTTTCCGGCGAGTTCGCGTCGCTTTCGGGAGAGGTGACGGTCGAGGCGAAGCGCCTCGCGCTGCCCGGCGGGGTTCGCGTGGCGGCGGTGTCCGGGCGCGTCGCGCTGGGCGCGGGCGATGCCGGGGCGGCCAACGGCCAGGTGCTGGTGACGGGAGTCACGCGGAACGGGGAGAAGGCGCCGTTCATCGAACAGGCGTCCGCCACGATCAAGGGAACGCGGCTGGCGCACGAGATCCGCCTGGAAGCCCGCTTCCCCGAGGCGTTTACGGCGCAGGCGCTGCTCGACGGCGGGCTCGTGGCCGGCGCCCGCACGCCGGCATGGCGCGGCCGGCTGGAGTCGCTCGCGACCACCGGGATCGCGCAATTCGCGCTCTCCGCGCCGGCGGCGCTGTTCGTTTCCGCCGAGCGCGTCGAGCTGGGCGAGGCGTTCTTCTCGGGCGAGCCGGGCGAGATGCGGCTCCTCGTGACGCGTTGGACGCCGCAGGGCCTGGAATCCCGCGGGACTTCGAACGCCGTCGTGATCCGCGCCCTGCGAAGCCTCCTCAACCTGCAGGAGGAGATGGCCTCGAACCTCGTCCTCGCGGGAGAGTGGGAAGTGCGCGTGGGCGATTCGGTGGACGGCCACTTCTCGCTGCGCCGCCAGCGCGGCGACGTGCGCCTGGGCGAGCCGCGGCAGGCATTGGGGCTCGAGGTGGTGGCGATCCGGGCCGACGCGAGCGGCGGGCGCATCCGCGCCACCGCGGAGATCCGCGGCAAGCAGGCCGGGACATGGAAAGGCGAGGCGACGGTCGTCCTCTCGCGCGGCGCGGGCGGCTGGGAAGTGTCGCCGGCGGCGCCGATCGAGGGCCGCTTCACGGTCGACGTGCCCGACATAGCCTGGACTGCGGCGTGGATGGGACCGGAGGCGAAGGCCGGCGGGCGCCTGGCCGGCGAGGGCGCGCTCGCGGGCACGCTGCGCGAGCCCACCTGGAGCGGGCGCCTCGAGGCCACGAAGCTCGTGCTCCGCGAGCCGG
>JAMPXV010000297.1 GCA_023700985.1 Lysobacter sp. | reverse complement strand
TGCGGAGGTGCACATCGCCAACCGCGAGTTCGGCGCCGCCCTCGAGCAGCTCCTCGAGATCGTGAAGCGCGACCGTGCCTTCGGCGAGGACGTCGGCCGGCGCAAGATGCTCGCCGTGTTCGAGATGGCCGCGGCGGAGCCCGACCTCGTGTCCGACTACCGCCGCCGCCTGTCGGGGGTGCTCTACTAGGGTTCCGCAACCGGCGCGGGCGGCGTGCCCGTTTACTCCTTTTCGGGCGCGCCATTGGGAGCCCGCGCCGGGTCCGGCGGACAAGGGCGGTATGATCCGCGGATGGCTGGCCGACCCGTCTGCCTCACCCCCGCGCGGCTCGAGCGCACGCCGCTGGGCGCGCCCTTCGCCCCCGGATTCCAGGACTCCTACCATCCCGCCGCCGGCGGCCTCGCCCAGGCCCGCCACGTCTTCCTCTCCGGCAACGCGCTGCCGGAGCGATGGCGGGACCGCGATACGTTCACCATCCTGGAGACGGGTTTCGGGCTGGGCCTGAACTTCCTCGCCGCCTGGGACGCCCTTCGAGGCGATCCCCGCGGGCCCGCGCGGCTGCACTTCGTGTCGGTGGAGAACCACCCCTTCCCGGCAGCCGACCTTGCCGACGCCCTGGCGCCGTTCGAGGAACTGCGGCCGCTCGCGACCGCGCTCGTGGCGACCTGGCCGCCGCCGATCGCCGGCTTCCACCGCCTGCAGTTCGACGGCGGGCGGGTCCAGCTCACGCTCCTGGCGGGAGACGCGCGCGAACTGCTGCCGCAGCTCGAGGCGCGGGCCGACGCGCTCTTCCTCGACGGCTTCTCGCCGGCGCGCAACCCCGACATGTGGTCCCCCGAGGTGGTGCGCGAGCTCGCGCGCCTGGCCGCTCCCGGCGCCACGCTCGCCACCTGGACCGTGGCCGGCGGCGTGCGCACGGCCCTCTCCGACGCCGGGTTCCGCGTCGAGAAGCGCGATGGGTTCGCGCACAAGCGCGAGATGCTCGCCGGCGTGCGCGACGGGGAACCGCCCGCGCCCGCGCGCCAGTCGCGCCGCGCCGTCGTCGTGGGCGCCGGGCTCGCCGGCACGATGGTCGCCGAGCGGCTGGGCTCGCGGGGATGGGGCGTCGACCTCATCGACGTGCACGAGAAGCGCACGGGCGCCACCGTCGGCCTCGTGCGCCCCATCGCCAACCTGCGCGACGCGGTGAACGCGCAGGCGTCCCGGCCCGCCTTCCTTTACGCGCTGCAGCACTTCCGCGCGCTGCAGCACGACGGCTACCACCTCGTGTGGCAGCGGTGCGGCGTGCTCCAGCTGGCCGACGGCGACGACGAGGCGGCGCGCATGGCCGCCATCATCGCCGCGCAGGAACACGACCCGGCGTTCCTGCGCTTCGTCGACGCCGCCGAGGCGGGCGCCCTCGCCGGCCGGCCGGTGCGCGGTCCCGGGTGGTGGATGCCCTCGGGATCGTGGGTGTCGCCCGGCAGCCTCGCCGTCGCGCTCCTCGCGCGCGCCGGGCAGGGCGTTCGCCGTTACCTCGGGCGCCGCGTGGAGCGCCTCGAGCGCGAGGGCGCCGACTGGCGCGCCCTGGATGCCGGCGGATCGGTGATCGCCGAGGCTCCCACCATCATCCTGGCGAACGCCTTCGACGCGAAGCGCCTGCTGCCCGAGGCGCGCCTGCGCATGTCCAGCGTCCGCGGGCAGGTGACCTTCCTGCCGCCCGCGGCGCAACGCGCGCTCGAGATCGTGGTGAGCGGAAGCGGCTATGTCGCCCCGCTTCCCGACGGCGGGCACGTCGTCGGCGCCACCTACCAGCACGACGACGCGGGCGACGACATCCGCGCCGCGGACCACCGCGAGAACCTGGCGCGCGCCGAGTCGATGCTTTCCGGCTTCGCCGACGGCGTCGACCCCTCGGAGCTGGCCGGGCTCGCGGGCTTCCGCGCCACCGTGCCCGACCGCCTGCCGATCGTCGGCGCCACGCAGGTTCCCGGCGTCTGGACCGCCACCGGGCTGGGCTCGCGCGGGCTGCTCTGGGCGCCGATCGGCGCCGAACTCATCGCCTCGAAGCTCGAGGGCGAGCCCTCGCCCCTGCCGCGCGACCTCGCCGGCGCGATCTCCCCCCGCCGCTTCCTCTCCTGAGAAAAGGGGTCAGATCCCTTTTCCGCGGGCGAAAAAGGGATCTGACCCCTTTTCTCAGGAGCGGGGCCGGACCCGGGCGCCGTCGGCGAGGTCGTTGCCGGGGTAGAGGACCACTTCCTCCTTGTCGGAGAGGCCGGCGATGATTTCGGCGTCGCGGGCGCCGCGAAGACCCAGCTCGACGCCGCGGGCGGCGAGGCGGCCGCCTTCGACGACGAAGACAGTCCACTTGCCGTCGCGGCGGAACAGCGCACCCACGGGCACGCGCAGGGCGTCCGCCTTTTCGGCCACGATGATGCGCGCGTCCAGCCGGTAGGCGTCCCCGATCCCAGGCGGCACCGCCTTGAAGTCGCCGATCACGTTGACGCGCTGCTCCTCCACGCCCAGCGCCGAGATCTTCTTGAACGCCGCGGGCTCCACCAGGCGCACGGCCGCCTCGATCTCCGGCCCTCCCCAGCCCGTGATGAGCATGCGCATGCCCGGCCTCACGCGCACCGCGTCGTTGGAGAGGACGTCGACGACGATCTCGAGCGCCCGCGGGTCGCCGACCGTCACGAGCACGGTGCCGGGCTGCAGCACCCGCTCGCTCTTCTCGACGATGCGCAGCACCCGCCCGTTCACCGGAGAGGTGACGCGCACCGTGGGCGTCTTGGCGCGCACCGCGACGAGCGTCGCCCGCGCCGCCTCCACGTCGGCCGCGGCCGCGATGGCGCGCGCGCGCGCCGCCTTCAGGTCCGCCGCTTTCGTCTGCACCGCCACCACCGCCTGCTCCAGCGCCTGGTCGGACATGAACTTCTTCGCGACGAGGTCGGCCACGCGCATGCGCTCGCGCTCGGCCTGCGCCGCATCGGCATCCGCCTTGCGCACGCGCTCGTCGGCCTCGAGCTTGAGCGCCCTGGCGGACTCGAGCTTCGCCTCCAGCATGTCGCGATCGGCCTCCGAGAGCGGCAGCGGCGCGATCTCCGCCACCACCTGCCCGGCCTTCACCGCGTCGCCCTCGCGCAGCACCACGCGCAGAAGCCGGCCGGCCACGGGGGCGGCAACGCCGTAGCGGTCCACGGCGCGCGTCTCGCCGTCCTCCTCGATGGCGACCTG
>JAMPXV010000075.1 GCA_023700985.1 Lysobacter sp. | reverse complement strand
CCGAACGGCGGCGAGATGAACCAGTTCTTCGCCAAGCAGGTGCTGGACATGGGCGTCTACGGCATCGTCTGGCCGCACGTCAGCACGGTGGAAGAGGCCCGCAACGCCGTGGCCGCGTGCCGCTATCCGCGGCCGCCCTCGGCGCCGTTCTACGAGCCGGCTGGCCTTCGTGGCGACGCGCCGAAGCACGCGGCGCCCTACTGGGGCCTCACCGCGCAGGAGTACTACACGCGCGCCGACGTCTGGCCGCTCAATCCGAAGGGCGAGATCCTGGTCGTCATCCAGTGCGAGGAGGCGAAGGCGATCAAGAACCTTCCGAAAATGCTCAAGGAGGTTCCGGGGATCGGCTGCGTCCTCATCGGGGAGGGAGACCTGTCGCAGGACCTCGGGTTCCCGCGCCAGTACGAGCACCCCGTGGTCGCGGGGGCGATCGACGAGATCCTCGCCATCTGCAAGGAGCACAACGTGGTCTGCGGCCATCCGCACGCCAATGCGAAGAACATCGAGGAACTCGTGGCCAAGGGTTTCCGGTGGCTGATGACGCTGCCCACCATGTCCTTCGGCGGGCTCGAGAAGGGCCTCAAGGCTTCCGGCAGGGCGCCGGCCACCTGACCCTGGGCTTCAGGGATGGCGCGGCCGGCTGTTCGCGCGAACGACGGGATAGAGCCTGTACTCGCGGTCCCAGCTCGGGTGGCGTTGGTAGAAGAAGTCGAGGCGCGCCCTGGGATTGCCCGCGAAATCGGGCTCCAGCTCGGTGCGCTTCCTGAACTCCGCGGCCAACGCCGGATCTGCCGCCAGCGCCTCCCGCGCCACGTCCTCCGCGACGTAGGCTTCCATGTACTCGCGCGGCTCGAAGGCGATGTTGAACTCGCCCCATGCGGCCAGCGAATCCGGTGCCCGCGGCTCGAGGAGCGACATCGCCAGGCGGGAGCGCGGCTGGGCGATCGGCACGAAGAGCGATCCGGCGGGGAGCGTTCGCCGCTCCGGCTTCCATTCGCCTTCCAGGGTCATGCGCTGGCGGTTCTCGCTGGATGCGGTACCCGCCGTGGCCCTGGTCGCCCGGAAGGCCTCGATGTCCATGTCGTCGATGGCGGCCCTGAGCGTCTCGTAGCGGATGCCGTGCGCGTCCAGCCAGCGCCGGGCGCGCGGCGCATGGGCCGCGGGCACGAGGTAGCCGGCCCCCGGCGCCTTCACGACGAGGCCGGGCACGATCTCGTCATGTAGCTTGAGCGACCACACCTCCGGCCTGTTCTCGTCGTAGCGCGTCATCGGCGCGCCGGAAACCTCCGAATGCGACCGTGTCCACGCGTAGCCACGGAAGGGAACCTCGCGAAACCTGTCCGTGGCGCGGTAGGTGAGGGCGACCGGCTCCCCGGCCAGGGCAGCGGCACGCGCGTCCGCTTCCATGGCAGTGCGACGCCAGGACCGGCCCTCCTTCGCCACTTGCTCGACTACCGACAGGATCACCTGCCGCGTGGCCTCGACCCGGGCGGGGTAGGTCTTCCAGGAGTGCGTCTCGACCAGCATGCCGAGGCGATTGCGCAGCCAGAAGTACCCGTGCGAAAGGCGCGGCGGCGGTACCCCGTCGCGGATTCCCGAGGTGGGGTCGTCGTCCTTGATGAAGGCCGGGTAGAAGGCGAGGGGCAGGGAGCCGTTGCGCGCCAGGTGGGCGACCGTCGCCTCGCGCAACGCCAGCCCCACCTGGCGCATCGCCTCGTCGCCGGCGTTGACGGGCTGGACCATGACGGCGATGTCGTGCTCGAATTTGGCGCCGTCGGTGACGTGCAGGTCCACCACGAGGAGCGGGTCCCACGCCTCGACGAGGCGCAGCATCGCCTGCATCTCCGGCGCGTCCGCCTTCATGTATTCGCGGTTGAGGTTGAAGTTCTGCGCCGTGGTGCGCCATCCCGTCTCGCGCGGCCCGCGCTGGTTGGGCCGGTTCCAGGCGCCGAAGCGCTCGTGGCCGTCCACGTTGAACACGGGAACGAAGAGGAGGACCTGCTTGCCGAGCGCGCCGCGCTGGACCTCGCCCTCGAGCATCTGGCGCAGGGCAAGGAAACCCGCGTCCTTGCCGTCGATCTCGCCCGCGTGGATGCCGCCCTGCACGAGGACCACCGGCATGCCGGACTTGCGTGCCTGTGCAGGGGTGAGCGCCCCCGCCTGCGACACGACCAGCACCTTCAGCGGCCGGCCTTCCGGCGTGACGCCGAAGTCCTGGCAGCGGACCGCCCCGGGATGGCGCTTCGCGAATTCGCTGCAGAGCGCGACCACCTCGGCGTAACGGCCGGTCGCCGCGAATCGGGTGCGCTCGGCATGGGTGGCGAGCGGGTGAGGCTGGGTGCCGATGGCCGCCGTCGCCACGGTGCAGAACAGGGCCAGGAACGCTGCGATTCGGTGGCTGCGCATGGATGCGGCTCTCCTGTGATCGTCTGCGACCGTCGCGCTGCAATCCGCGGTCGAGGTCGACAGCGCTTGGAAATTTGAGCCTAGACTTGCGGGAAACCCCTGACAACTGCTGACTGGAGAGATTGCAGATGCAAGAAGATCCGTCCCGTGGCGCAAAGGACCTTACCGGTCGCCTTGCAGCCTACATGGTCGCCTCGCGCGATCGCGAACTGCCCGCGAACGTCCTGCACGATGCAAAGCACCGCATCCTGGACAGCGTGGCGGCGGTGGTTTCCGGGTCGGCGCTGCGGCCCGGCGTCATGGCCACGAAGTTCATCCGCACCCAGGGCGGCACGCCCGAGGCCTCGGTACTGGCGAGCGACATCCGGACGACCGCCATCAACGCGGCGCTGGCGAACGGCATGCTGGCCCATGCGGACGAATCCGACGACTTCGAGCCGACGACCAAGGCGCATCCCGGCTCAGCAATCGTGCCGGCCGCGCTGGCGATGGCGGAGAAGGACCACCGGCCCGGGATGGAGTTGATTCGCGCGGTGGCGCTGGGCTACGACGTCGGGGTGCGGTTCCTGCTCGCGCTCGGCCCGGACCACGTCCGCGGCACCCACCGCGGGGCGGAGCCGTACGGAGCGGCCATGGGGGCCATGGCGGTCGCCGCCTCGCTGGCGCGGCTGGACGAGACGCAGATGCGCCACGCGATTTCCTACGGGGCGCAGCAGGTATCGGGCCTGTGGAGCTGGGTGCAGGACCAGGACCACATCGAGAAGGCGTTCGACTTCAGCGGCATGGGCGCGCGCAACGGGGTCACCGCGGCGGTCTTCGTGCAGGCGGGGCTCACGGGCGTGCACGACGTGCTGGGCGGCACCCACAACCTTCTGCAGGCGCTCTCCACGGACCCCAAGCCCGAGGAGATGGTCGCCGGCCTGGGAAGCCGCTACATCATCACGGAAACCTGCATCAAGACGTTCACGGTGGGCTTCCCAAACCAGTCGCCTCTGGATGCGCTCCTGAAGCTTCGCCGCGAGCACGGCCTGGGCCCCGACCAGGTGGAGCGGATCGTCGTGCACCTCCCCGAGGACGCCATCGGCATCGTGGGCCGCAGCAAGATGCCCGACGTCAATTGCCCGTACCTCATCGCCACCGCCCTGGTGGAAGGCGCGGTGTCGTTCGCCCACAGCCACTCGCACGAGCACATGGCCGACCCGCGGATCCGCGCGGTCATGGAGCGCGTGACGGTGATCGGCGACCCGAAGCTCAACGACCCCGCCGCGCCGCGCGGCGGCATCGTGGACCTGGTGCTCAAGGACGGCAGGACGGTCAGCCGCCACACGCGGTTTCCGCCGGGTTCCAAGGAGAACCCGCTGGACACCGAGGCCGTGAACGCCAAGGCGCGCGACCTCATGGGCCCGGTCCTGGGCGCCGAACGCACCGAGGCCGCGATCCGGCGGTTCAACGAGCTCGAGCGGGTGGACGACGTGGCGGAGCTCGTCCGGTCCGTGCTGACGGTCTAGGTTTCGGGGCAGCCCGTCCCGACCCCGGGGCGGTCATCCGAGGCGGGTCGAACCTTCGCAACGGTGCCGGAAACCCGGAACTCCTTCCCTCAATCCTTGGCGAAGTGAGTGCGCCCCTGGGAACGGAGCAGGGTGATCAGGTTCTGCGCGGCCGGCGGAAGGTAGCCATCGCGGCGATACACCACGTCGAAGCGCCGCCGCATCGTCGTCTCCGCCAGCCGGACCTCCCGGAGCATCGCGCCCGCGTCGTTCCTGCCGACGTGCCGGCGCGACGTGAACGTGAGCAGCTCCGTCTGGTGGATGAGGGAGGGCATCATCAGGATCAGGTTGGTCTCGATCTGCACGACGGGGCCGGGCAGCCCCCGGCTCTGGAAGACGTTCTCGATCCACTGCCGGGTGCCCACAGACGGCGGGGCCAGCACCCAGCGGTAGGAGAGCAGGTCCTGCAGGCGCACTTTCCTTTTCCTGAGGATCGGATGGCTCGCGCTGGCGATCACCACGGCCTCGTCCTCGAGGATCGTGTGCCTGACCAGGTCCTCGGTCGCCCTGACGGCCGTGGTGAGGATGAAGTCGACCTCGCCGGCTTCCAGTTGCGTGCCGAGAACGTCGTTCTGGGCAATGACGGTGCGAATCGTCACGCCGGGCGCCTCCGGAAGGAAGACGCGGCAAAGCGGCGGAATGAGGAAGCGCGCGAGAGTCGGCAGCACGCCGATGCGCACCTGGCCGGCCACGCCCGCGCCGACTTCCGAGATCTCGCGCACGGTGTCGTCGGCCGCCACGCGCAGGCTCCGGGCGCGGCGGGCGAGCGCCTCGCCGGCCGCCGTGAGCCGGATGCCGCGCCCCACCCGCTCGAAGAGCGCCGTGCCGAGGGCGGCCTCGAGGCGGCGCACGCAGCCCGTCAGGGCCGGCTGCGAGCGGTGGAGCTTCAACGCGGCATTTCCGAGGTGCCCGGATTCCGCGATGGCCTCGAAGTAACGCAGGTCGCGCAGGTCCAATTGATTCGTCATGATTATCGATTCCAAGAAAAAACAAAATAGACGTGATGAATTGTCTCACCGATGATGCGTCATCACTACACGACCCGGGATTTGACCCGGGCAAGCCGTACCCAACCGTATCGCAACCGGAGGAGTCACCATGAATCGCTGGGCATCCCGTGCCGCGGCCGCAGCCGCCATCATCCTCACCGCCGGATTTTCCGGCGCCGCGCTGGCGCAGGCCGGCTATCCCGACAAGCCGATCCGCCTCATCGTCCCGTTCCCGCCGGGCGGCGGCACCGACATCCTCGGCCGGATCGTGAGCGACAAGCTGTCGACGACGCTGGGCTGGAAGGTCGTCGTGGAGAACAAGGCCGGCGCCGGCGGAACCGTCGGCCTGGACGCGGCCGCGAAGGCGAAGCCCGACGGCTACACGCTCGTGATCGCCCAGACGAGCAACCTGTCCATCGCGCCTTCGATCATGTCGGGGCTGCCCTACGACCCCGTGAAGGACTTCTCGCCGGTGCGGCTGATCGCGTCCGTGCCGCTCGCGATCGTGGTGGGCGTCAATTCGCCCATCAAGTCCATGGGCGACCTCGTCGCGGCGGCAAAGGCGAACCCGGGCAAGCTCCTGTTCGCATCCCCCGGCAACGCCACCGTCGCGCACCTCGCCGGCGAGTATTTCCAGAAGATCGCCGGGGTGAAGTACACGCACGTGCCTTACAAGGGCACCGGGCAGGCCTTGCCGGACGTGATCAGCGGGCGCGCCTCCTTCTTCGTGGCCTCCATCGAATCGGCCACCGCGCAGGTCAAGGCCGGCCAGTTGCGCGCCATTGCCGTCACGTCCCTGAAGCGCGCCCCGCAATGGCCCGACGTGCCGACGGTCGCCGAGTCGGGCTACCCCGGCTTCGAGGCGATCACCTGGTTCGGTGTGGCCGTGCCCGCTGGAACGCCCGCCCCGATCATCGCCCGGCTCGACGCCGAGGTCAGCAAGGTGCTGGACGCTCCCGACGTGAAGGAGCGCCTCAACGGCAAGGCGGACGTGGGCCCGGCCGAGTTCGCGGCCCTGATCAAGTCCGACCACGACAAGTGGGCGTCGGTGGTCAAGGAAGCCGGAATCAAGGTGAACTAGGCGAGCCTTCGGCGAACCGGACGGTCGCGCCGTGAAGACCAGGCTTCTCGACAACCGGGACTTCCTCGCCGGGTTGCTTTTCATCACCATCGGCGCGGTCGGCTTCGGGGTCGCGCTGTCCTACCCCTTCGGAAACGTCCAGCAGATGGGGCCGGGGTTCTTCCCGCGAATCCTCGGTGCGATCCTGGTCGGCTTCGGCGTCGTGACGCTGGTCCGCGGCCTGCGCTCGGGAGAGCCCGTGCAGGGCGGGTGGGGATGGTTCCCGCTCGCCGTGATCACCGCGTCGCTGGTCGCCTTCGGGTGGCTCATGGAACACGTTGGCCTGGTCCCGTCGCTCGTCGTGCTGATCGTGTCCAGCGCATACGCGGGCCGCGAGTTCCGCTGGGGCGAGGTGGCGGTGCTGGCGGTCGCGATGACGCTCCTGGCGCTGTCCATCTTCGTCTGGGGCCTGGGGATGCCTTACGAGCTCTTCGCCTTCGAGTTCGGGAGGTAGCCCTTGGACGTCCTCTCCAACCTGGCGCTGGGATTCGGTGTCGCGCTCACCCTCAAGAACCTGACCTACTGTTTCGTCGGCGTCTTCCTGGGCACCCTCATCGGCGTGCTGCCCGGCATCGGGCCGTTGGTCACCATCGCGATGCTGCTGCCGATCACGTTCGGCCTGGACCCAGTGAGTTCGCTCATCATGCTGGCGGGCATCTTCTACGGTGCGCAATACGGCGGCTCGACCACGGCCATTCTCGTCAACATGCCCGGGGAAGTGTCCTCGGCCGTGACGGCCATAGACGGCTACCAGATGGCGCGCCAGGGACGGGCGGGGCCGGCACTCGCCACCGCGGCGATAGCCTCCTTCGTGGCCGGGATCATCTCGACCCTGCTGGTCGCCTTCTTCGGGCCGCTCGTCGGCAAGTGGGCGCTCGAGTTCGGTGCAGCCGAGTATTTCTCGCTGATGCTCATGGGCCTCGTCTTCTCCGCGGTGCTGGCGCACGGCGACCTCGTGAAGTCCCTCGCGATGGTGGTGGTCGGGCTGATGCTCGGCATCGTGGGCACGGACGTCACCTCGGGCCTGCCTCGCTTCTCCTTCGGGGTGGTCGAACTGCTCGATGGCGTGGGTTTCACGGTGGTCGCTGTCGGCCTCTTCGCCGTCGCGGAGATCGTCCAGAACCTCGCCCGCACCGAAAAGGTCGAGGTCTTCACCAAGGACGTGAAGAACCTGATGCCGACCTGGGCGGACATCAAGGCCATCACTATGCCGACCCTGCGCGGGACGGCCCTCGGTTCCTTCTTCGGCGCGCTTCCGGGCATCACGGCTTCCGTGGCGGCCTTCTCGGCCTACATGCTGGAGAAGAAGCTCGCGAAGGATCCCTCGCGGTTCGGCAAGGGCGCCATCGAAGGCGTGGCCGCGCCGGAGGCCGCCAACAACGCGGCGGCGCAGACGCACTTCATTCCCACCCTGACGCTGGGCATTCCCGCGAGCGCGGTGATGGCGCTGATGCTGGGCGCCCTCACCATGCAGGGCATCCAACCCGGCCCGCAGGTGATGACGTCCAGGCCCGAGCTCTTCTGGGGGCTGGTCGCCAGCATGTTCGTCGGCAACGTCCTGCTTCTGCTGCTGAACCTGCCTCTTGTCGGCCTCTGGGCGCGCCTCACGCAGGTACCGTACCGGTGGCTCTTTCCCGCCATCCTGATGTTCGCCGCGGTCGGCAACTTCAGCCTGAACAACAGCGCGATGGACGTCTACCTGTGCGCCGCCGTCGGCGTGCTGGGCTACGTCTTCGCGAAGCTCGACTGCCAGCCGGCCCCCCTCATCCTCGGGTACGTGCTCGGACCGATGCTGGAGGAAAACCTGCGCCGCGCGCTCCTCATGTCGGAAGGCAGCTTCGCGGTCTTCGTCACGCGACCCATCAGTCTTGCATTCCTCCTGGTCACCGCCCTGATTCTCCTCGCCATGATCGTGCCGACGTTGCGGCGCGGCAGGGAACGCGCGCTGGAGGAAGGCGACGCCGGCTGAACCAGCAAGGCTTTATGTCCGCCTCAGAACCATGACAAAAGGATTCCCCATGAACACCCCCTCCCTTGCCGACGTCCGCCGTGATTTCGAGCGCGTTTCCCCCGACGTCGTCGGGCAGGCCGCGCAGTACCAGGCCGCCATCCTCGCCGACGTCGCCGGGCGCCGTGGCACGATGGATCGCGTTGCACCCTTGTCCCCCGGCATGAAGCTCGCAGGGCCGGCATTCACGATCGAAGTGCGCGCCGGTGACAACCTCATGATCCACGCCGCCATGGCGATGGCGAAGCCCGGCGACATCCTCGTGATCGACGGCAAGGGCGACACGAGCTGTGCCCTCATGGGCGCGCTCATGATCAACGCCTGCAAGGTGCTGGGACTCGGCGGCGTCGTCATAGACGGAGCCATTCGCGATACGGACGAACTGCGGGAGCTGGGCTTCCCCGTCTTCGCCGCCGGCGCCAATCCCAACGGACCCACGAAATTCATCCCCGGCCGCATCAACTGGCCCGTTTCCGCCGGTGGCACCTCCATCAACCCCGGTGACCTGATCGTCGGCGACGCCGACGGCGTCGTGGTCGTCGAGCGTGAAAAGGCCGCCTCTCTCCTTCCCCTGGCCGCGAAGAAGGTCGCGGACGAGACGAAGCGCCTGGACGACATCAAGGCGAAGCGGGCGCTCAAGCCCGGCTGGCTCGACGCGTCCCTGCGTGCGGCAGGCGTGCTGAAGGAGGGCGAGACGCTGTGAGCCGCAAACCCGCCATTCTCGTCACTGCGGCCGACCTTGCGCCGCAGGCCCTTTCGCTCCTGACCGATTTCGAGGTGGTCTACACCGGCAAGACTCCCGACGAGGACACGATCGCCACCCTGTGCCAGGAGCACCAGCCGGTGGCGATCATCGTGCGCTACGGGAAGATTCCCGTCCGGGTGATCGATGCGTCGAAGGCCCTGCGCGTGATCTCCAAGCACGGCACCGGGATCGACACCATCGACACCAAGGCGGCGGCGGCGCGCGGCATCGCGGTGAAGGCCGCTGCGGGCGCCAACGCCGATGCCGTGGCCGAGCACTCCTGGGCATTCATTCTCGCGTGCGCCAAGAACGTGGTCTTTCTCGACGGGCGAATGCGCGCGGGCTACTGGGACAAGGCCACGCACAAGAGCCTGGAGCTGAAGGGCAAGACGCTCGGCGTGGTGGGGATAGGCGCGATCGGGCGCCGCGTCGCCGAGCTGGGCGTGGCCTTCGGCATGCAGGTCGCGGCCTTCGATCCTTTCGCAAAGACGGCTCCAGCGGGAGTGGCACTCCTCGAACTCGCGGAATTGCTTGCCCGGTCGCACGTCGTGTCGCTCAACTGCCCGCTCACCGAGGAAAACCGGCACATGATCAATCGCGAGTCCCTCGGCACGATGCACGACGGCGCGATCCTCGTGAACACCGGGCGGGGAGGCCTCATCGATGAATCCGCCCTTCTCGAGGCGCTGGCCAGCGGAAAGCTGCGCGCAGCGGGACTGGATGCGTTTGCGGTCGAGCCGCTCGTCGGCGAGCACCACTTCAAGGCGGTGCCGAACGTCGTGCTCTCCCCCCATATCGGCGGGGTGAGCGAGGATGCCTACGTGAACATGGGAATCGCAGCGGCGCGCAATGTGCTGGCCGTGCTCTCGGGGCCGCGCTCCGAGGCCGCCGCCTGATCGCGTACCATTCGCTCCTCCGGCGCTCCTGCCGGCATGCCCGGGCCGTCCGATGAAATCCTGGTTCATGCAGTCCACCGCCGACCACGCCACGATCGAGCTGCGCGAGGTCGCGACACCCGAGCCGGGCCCGCAGCAGATGCTGGTGCGGATGCGCGCGGCGAGCCTGAACCGCGGCGAGTTCATCGTCGGGCACGGCCTCATGAAGGCCGGCGCGGTCAAGGCGATCGGCATGGAAGGGGCGGGCGAGGTGGTGAAGGCCGGCGCCGGCGTGACCCGCTTCCGGGCGGGCCAGCGCGTGATGGGGCGCTGCGCGAACGCGTTCTCCGAGTGCGCGCTCATGGACGAGCCCGAGACGATGGCCGTGCCGGACGGCGTTTCGTGGGAGGAAGCCGCGTCGATCCCGCTCGCCTTCCTGGTCGTGCACGACATGCTCTTCGCGCAAGGGCGCCTGGCGCCCGGCGAGTGGGTGCTGGTGACCGGCATCTCCTCCGGCGTCGGCGTGGCGTCGCTCCAGGCCGCGAAGGAGCGCGGCGCGAAGGTCATCGGCACCTCGGGCTCGCAGGACAAGCTCGACCGGCTGAGGTCCCTCGGGCTGGATCTCGGGATCTGCACGCGCGTGGCCGACTTCCACGACGCCGTGATGAAGGCCACCGGCGGCAAGGGCGTCGACCTGGTCGTGAACACGGTCGGCGGCTCGGTCTTCGCCGAGTGCGTGCGCTCGATGGCCTTCGAGGGGCGGCTCGCGACGGTGGGCTACGTCGATGGCGTCCTCAAGGCCGAGATCGACATCCAGGCCCTGCACGCGAAGCGCCTGACGCTCTTCGGCGTGTCGAACAAGTTGCGCAACGCGGAGCAGCGCGCCGCGGGCGTGCCGGCGTTCGTGGCCGACCTGATGCCCGCGATCGCGGCGGGGCGCATCAAGCCGGTGGTCGACCGCGTGTTCGCGTTCGACCAGCTCGAGGCGGCGCGGGCGCACATGGAGGCGAACCGCCACCTCGGCAAGATCGTGCTCGCGATGCCCGCGCCGGCACGGGGTTAGGTCGCCGCAGGAACCCTGCCGGCGAGAGACCGGGCCTGCCGCCCGGCCACCGCCCTACTTCCTCGGCGCCCGCAGGAAGTCGAAGTCCACGCCCTGGTCGGCCTGCGTGACCGTGTCGAGGAAGAGCTTCAGGTAGCCGCGCTCGGCGGTCGGCGGCGTGACGGGGCTCGCTTCCCGGCGGCGCTCCATCTCCGCGTCGTCCACGAGGAGCATCAGCGAGCGGTTCGCGACGTCGAGCCGGATGCGGTCGCCCGTCCGGATGTGCGCGAGCGGGCCGCCCAGCGCCGCCTCCGGCGTCACGTGCAGCACGATGGTGCCGGCCGCCGTGCCGCTCATGCGCCCGTCGGAGATGCGCACCATGTCCTTCACGCCCGCGCGCGCGAGCTTCCTCGGGATGGGCAGGTAGCCCGCCTCGGGCATGCCGGGCGCGCCCTTGGGGCCGATGTTCTTGAGGACCAGGATGTCCTCCGCCTTCACGTCGAGGTCGTCGCGGTCCAGTCGCTCGGCGAGGTCCGCCGCGTTCTCGAAGACGACGGCGCGGCCCTCGTGCTGCATGAGCACCGGGTCGGCGGCCGACTGCTTGATGATCGCCCCGCCCGGCGCGAGGTTGCCGCGCAGCACCGCGATGCCGCCCTGCGCGAAGATGGGTCGGGCGAGCGGCCGGATCACGTCCTGCGGGAAGCCGGGGCCGGAGGCCTCGATCTCCTCGCCCAGCGTGCGGCCGGTGACCGTCATCGCGTCGAGGTGCAGCAGGGGCTTCAGCTCGCGCAGCAGGGCGGGCACGCCGCCGGCGTGATGGAAGTCCTCCATGTACCACTGGCCGGAGGGCTTCAGGTCCACGAGCACGGGCGTATCGCGGCCCAGCTCGTCCAGGCGCGCGAGGTCCACGGGGAGCCCCAGCCGACCCGCGATGGCCGTGAGGTGCACGATGCCGTTGGTGGAGCCGCCGATGGCGAGCAGCACGCGCAGCGCGTTCTCCACCGACTTCGCGGTGATGATGCTGCCGGGCGCGAGGCGGCTCTTCGCCAGCGCCACGGCGGTGACGCCGGAGCGCTCGGCCACGCGCATGCGGTCGGCGGTGACGGCCGGCGGCGAGGCGCTGCCGGGCAGCGCCATGCCCAGCGCCTCGGCCACGCACGCCATCGTGCTCGCGGTTCCCATGACGGAGCAGGTGCCCACGCTCGCGACGAGCTGGTTGTTCACGCGCCCGATCTCGGCCTCGTCGATCTCCTCGGCGCGGAACCTCGCCCAGTAGCGGCGGCAGTCGGTGCAGGCGCCCACGCGCACGCCGTCGTGCGAGCCGGTGAGCATCGAGCCGGTGACGAGCTGGATGGCGGGCACGCCCGCCGAGGCCGCGCCCATGAGCTGCGCGGGCACCGTCTTGTCGCATCCCCCGACGAGGACGACGGCGTCCATGGGCTGCGCGCGGATCATCTCCTCGGTGTCCATGGACATGAGGTTGCGCAGGAACATGCTCGTCGGGTGCGCGAAGCTCTCGTGGATGGAGATGGTGGGGAACTCGACGGGAAGCCCGCCCGAGAGCATCACGCCGCGGCGCACCGCCTCGAGGAGCTGCGCCATGTTGCCGTGGCAGGGGTTGAAGCCGCTGCCGGTGGCGGCGATGCCGATCACGGGGCGCGCCAGGGCGTCGTCGGTGAAGCCCGCACCCTTGATGAAGGCCTTGCGCAGGAAGAGCGAGAAGCCCGTGTCGCCGTAGCTGGTGAGGCCCTTCGAGAGGCCGCTGGCGGGCGGCGCGCCCTTGCCCTTCGAACCGGAACTGTCAGACATGGGGTTTCCTGTATTCCTCGCGTTACTTGCCGCGGAAGGCGGGCTTGCGCTTTTCCATGAAGGCCGTGCGGCCCTCGGCGTAGTCCTCGCTCTCGAAGCAGTCGAGGATGAGGCGGCGGCACATCTCGGTGTCGGTGTCGGCGTCGGCCTTGAGCACCTCGCGGATGATGCGTTTTCCCGCCTTGATCGTGAGCGGCGCGCCGGTCGAGATCATCTGCACGTAGTCGGCGACGAGCGCGTCGAGCCCCTCGGGGGGCACGACGCGGTTCACCAGCCCGATGGCGAGCGCCTCCGTGGCATCCAGGCGGCGCGCGGTGAAGAAGATGTCCTTCGCGCGCCCAGGACCCACCAGGTCCACGAGGTTCTTCATCGCCGAGAGGCGGTAGCCGAGCCCCAGGCGCGTGGCGGGAACCGAGAACACGGAATCGACGGTCGCGAGGCGGATGTCGCAGCTGATCGAGACGTTCACGCCCCCGCCGATGCAGTAGCCGCGGATGGCGGCGATCGTGGGCTTCGCGAAGTCGTGGATGCCCATGAGTGCGGCTTCGGCCATCTGCTCGTAGCGCTTCACGGCCTCGCGGGCGGCGCGCATGTCCTCGAACTGCGAGATGTCGGCGCCGGAGACGAAGGACTTCGTGCCCTCGCCGGAGAAGACGACCAGCCGCACGGCGTCGTCGGCCTCCGCGCGGGCGAGGAGCGGGGGCACCGCCTCCCACATGTCCACGGAGAGCGCGTTGTGCCTGGCGGGGTTGTTGAAGCGGATGTGCAGGGCCGCCCCGTCGAGCCAGGCCTTCACGCGCTCGGTGGTGGAAGCGTAGGCGCTCGTGTCGTTCATCAGTAGACTCCGGCGGACTTCATGCGGGCGAGCTCCTCGGGGCCGTATCCGGCCTCGGCGAGGATCTCCTCGGTGTGCTCGCCGCGGCGCGGTGCCGCGCGAACGATGTTCGACGGGGTGCGGGTGAGGGTGACGGGCTGGCCCATGAGCGCCTGCTGGCCCAGCCGCGGCGAGGTCACCTTGCGCAGCATCCCGAGGTGCTGCACCTGCGGCTCCTCGAAGGCCTCGCGGATGTTGTTGATGCGCCCGCAGGCGACGCCGGCCTCGTTGAGTTTTTCGATCCAGTGGTCGCTGGTGTTCTCCCGCAACCGCTTCTCGATCTCGGCATTCAGCCAGTCGCGGTGGACGCTGCGCCCGGCCTTGCTTTTCGAGCGCTCGTCGGTGATCCACTCCGGCGCGCCCATCGCCTCGCAGAAGCGCTCCCAGATCTTGCCCCCGAACACCGCGATGTTGATGTGGCCGTCCTTCGTCGCGTAGACGCCGGTCGGGATGCTGGTCGGGTGGAAGTTGCCCGCCTGCCCGGGGACCTCGTGGTCGATCGACCAGCGCGCGGTCTGGAAATCCATCATGTAGATCATCGCCTCGAGGAGCGAGGTGTGCAGCCACTGGCCCTTCCCGGAGGCCTCGCGCTCGAGGAGGGCCACGGTCACGCCGTAGGCCGCGAAGATGCCGCCGCACAGGTCCGCGATGGGGATGCCCACGCGCACCGGGCCCTGGCCGGGCAGCCCCGTCACCGACATGAGCCCGCCCATGCCCTGCGCGATCTGGTCGAACCCGGGGCGGGTTGCGTACGGGCCCGTCTGGCCGAAGCCCGAGATGCTCGCGTAGACGAGCCGCGGGTTCACCTTCGAGAGGACCTCGTAGTCGATGCCCAGCCGGGTCTTCACGTCGGGCCGGAAGTTCTCGAGGAGGACGTCGGCCCTCTCGACGAGCCTCTTCAGGACCGCGATGCCGTCGGGCTCCTTGAGGTTCAGCGTGATCGAGCGCTTGTTGCGGTGGGTGTACTGGTAGTCCGAGCCGTCCTGGCCGCCGAGGGTGTCGTCGCCGCGCATGTGCTCGGGCATCTGGACCTGGATCACGTCGGCGCCCCAGTCGGCGAGCTGGCGAGCCGCAGTGGGGCCGGCGCGCACCTGGGTCAGGTCGATCACGCGGAAACGCGCGAGCGCGGCGGAGGCGGGCAGGTGAGGCATCGTCGGGTTGCGTTCCGGGTTTCTTCGACGCGGCGGGATGGCCTGCCGCGGGAGGCACGCTTCGTCGTGCGTGGCACGATGATACAGGCGCGCGCGCGCGAAGTGGGTCAGCCGCGTGCAGGGTGGCCCATACCCGGGGTGGGTCGCCGCGGTACCCGTGCCTCGCGGGAAATCGCGCCCCACCCGGCCGAAGCGCCCGCCGTCAGGCCTTCTGCCCGATCTCGAAGTTGGCCAGCTTCTCCAGCGCCCGCACCATCGCGGAGTGGTCCCAGGCCTTGCCGCCGTGGGCCGCGCACGCGTTGAACAGCTCCTGCGCCGTCGCCGTGTTGGGCAGGCTCACGCCCATCTTCCGGGCCGAGCCCAGCGCGAGCGACAGGTCCTTCTGGTGCAGCTCGATGCGGAAGCCCGGGTCGAAGGTCCGCTTCACCATGCGCTCGCCGTGCACCTCGAGGATGCGCGACGAGGCGAACCCGCCCATGAGCGCCTGGCGGACCTTCGCCGGGTCGGCGCCGGCCTTCGACGCGAAGAGCAGCGCCTCGCCGACGGCCTCGATGGTGAGCGCCACGATGATCTGGTTGGCCACCTTGCACGTCTGGCCGTCGCCGTTGCCGCCCACGAGCGTGATGTTCTTGCCCATGAGCTCGAAGAGCGGCTTGACCTTCGCGAAGGTCGCCTCCGTCCCGCCCACCATGATGGTGAGCGTGGCCGCCTTGGCGCCCACCTCGCCGCCGGAGACCGGCGCATCGAGGTACTCGCAGCCCAGCGCATTGATGCGCTTGGCGAACTCCTTGGTCTCGATGGGCGCGATCGAGCTCATGTCCACGACGGTCTTGCCGGCGGAGAGCCCCTCGGCCACGCCTCCGGGGGAGAAGAGCACCTTCTCCACGTCCGGCGTGTCCGGGACCATGACGAAGACGATGTCCGCCGCTTTCGCGACTTCCGCGCCGCT
>JAMPXV010000296.1 GCA_023700985.1 Lysobacter sp. | reverse complement strand
CTCTTCGGGAAGGTGGGCATCGACGTCTTCGCCGGCCCCTCGGAAGTCGCGGTGATCGCCGACGAGACGGCCGACGCGGCAATCGTGGCTTCCGACCTCGTGGGCCAGGCCGAGCACGGCCACGAGTCGCCCGCGTGGCTCTTCACCACCTCGAAGGCGCTGGCCGAGGACGTGATGCGCCGGGTCCCCGCCCTCATCGAGGCGCTCCCCGCCACGGCGAAGGACGCCGCGGGCGCGGCCTGGCGTGACTACGGCGAGGTGATCCTGTGCGACACCCGCGAGGAGGTGGCGCAGGTCTCCGACCGCTACGCCTGCGAGCACCTGGAGGTGCACGCCGCCGACCTCGACTGGTGGCTCGGGCGGCTCACCTGCTACGGCTCGCTCTTCCTCGGGGAAGAGACCACGGTGGCCTTCGGGGACAAGGCCTCGGGCCCCAACCACGTGCTGCCGACGCGCGGCGCGGCCCGCTACTCGGGCGGCCTCTCGGTGCACAAGTTCATCAAGACGGTCACCTGGCAGCGCATGACGCGCGAGGCGAGCCACGAGATCGCCCAGGTGACGGCGAGGATCTCGCGCCTGGAGGGGATGGAGGCGCACGCGCGCACCGCCGACGACCGCCTGGCCAAGTACTTCCCGAAGGAGCGCTTCGAGCTGGGCGCTCCGGTGCAGGGCTGATGGCCGCGCCGGCCGCCTTCGACCTCGCCGGCCGCGTGGCGCTCGTCACCGGCGCGAGCTCGGGCATCGGGCGCGAGATCGCGCGCGCGCTCTCCGAGGCCGGCGCCTCGGTCGTGCTGGTGGCCCGGCGCGCGCGGGAACTGGAGGATGCCCGCGCGGAAGTCGAGGCCGAGGGCGGCCGGGCCGCGACGCTCGCCGCGGATCTCGCCGACCGCACGGCGCTGCGCGAATGCGCGGTGAAGGGAAGCGTCCCCTTCGGAGCACCGGACATCCTCGTGAACGCGGCGGGCGTGAACCGGCGCGGGCCGCTGGCGGAGATCGACGACGCGGCCTGGGACACGACCCTCGCGATCAACCTCTCCGCCCCCTTCTTCCTCGCGCAGGCCCTGGCGCCGGCCATGGTCGCGCGCGGCTGGGGGCGAATCATCAACATCGCCTCGCTCCAGTCGGTGCGCGCCTTCCCGATGAGCGCGCCCTACGGCGCCTCCAAGGGCGGCGTCATGCAGCTCACGCGCGCGCTGGCCGAGGCGCTCTCGAAGGACGGCGTCACCGCCAACGCCATCGCGCCCGGGTTCTTCCCCACGGAGCTCACCGCGCCGGTGGTGAACGACCCGGCGCGCTGGGAACGGATGGCGCAGGCCACGTTCGCCAAGCGCAACGGCGAGCTTCGCGACCTGCGCGGCACCGCGGTCTTCCTCGCGAGCCGCGCCTCCGACTACGTGACCGGCCAGACGATCTTCGTCGACGGCGGCTTCTCCGCGGGCTGAACCCATGAAGGCACTCGTCTACACCGCCCCCAACCAGGTCGTGCACCGCGACGAGCCGGACCCGGCCGCCGCCCCAGGGGAAGTCCTCATCCGCGTCGACGCCGTGGGCATCTGCGGTTCCGACATGCACGCGTTCCACGGCCACGACCCGCGCCGCGTGCCCCCGCTCATCCTCGGCCACGAGCTCGCGGGCGAGATCCTCGAGGGCCCGGGCAAGGGCCGGCGCGTCACGGTGAACCCGATCATCGCCTGCGGGCGCTGCGACTACTGCGTGCAGGGCCGCGACAACCTCTGCGCCAACCGCACCATGATCGGCATGCAGCGCCCCGGCGGCTTCGCCGAGCGCGTGGTCACCGCGGCCAGCGCCGTGATCGACCTGCCCGAGGGCATGGACGTGCGCGCCGCCGCGCTCACGGAGCCGGCGGCCACCGCCCTGCACGCGCTCACCCTCGCCTCGCGGGCGCTGGCCCGCCCCGTGCCCGAGTGCACGGTGCTGGTGATCGGCGGCGGCGCCATCGGGCTCCTCACCGCGCTGCTGCTGCGCACCTGGGGCGCGCGCCGCATCCACCTGGCCGAGACCAACGCGCTGCGGCGCGAGGCGGCGATGCGCGCGGCGGCGGTCGAGGCCTTCGACCCGCTCGCAGGCGGCGGCCCGGGCGAGGGCACGATCGACCTCGTGATCGACGCCGTGGGCGCCGCGCCCACGCGCAAGGCGGCGCTGGCCGCGGTGAAGCCCGGCGGCGTGGTGCTGCACATCGGCCTGCAGGACTGGGCCTCCGAGATCGACATGCGCAAGCTCACGCTGGCCGAGATCACGCTCGTGGGCGCGTACACCTACTCCACGGCCGACCTGCGCGCCGCCGCGCGCGCCCTGCACGAAGGCGCCTTCGGCGACCTCGCCTGGGTCGAGGACCGGCCGCTGGCCGAGGGCGCGCGCGCCTTCGACGACCTCCACCACGGCCGCGCCCGCGCCGCCAAGATCCTGCTGCGCCCCTGACCGACAAATGGCCGAGACCTCCACCCACGATTTCGTCGTCGTCGGAGCCGGCACCGCCGGCTGCGCGCTGGCGGCGCGCCTTTCCGAGAACGGCAGGCACTCCGTGCTGCTGCTGGAGGCCGGCCCGAAGGACGACTACCTCTGGATCCACATCCCCATCGGCTACGGCAAGACCATGTTCCACCCCGTGTACAACTGGCGCTTCGAGACGGAGCCCGACCCGGGGATGGACGGCCGGCGCATCTACTGGCCGCGCGGGCGCTGCCTCGGGGGCTCGTCCTCGGTCAACGGCCTCATCTACATCCGCGGGCAGCACGAGGACTACGACCACTGGGCATCGCTCGGCAACGACGGCTGGGCGTGGAAGGACGTGCTGCCCTACTTCCGCAAGCTCGAGTCGAATTCGCGCGGCGCCTCCGACCTGCACGGCGCCGACGGGCCGATCTCGTGCTCGGACATCCCCGGCCGCCACGAGCTGATCGATGCCCTCATCGAGGGCGCCGGTTCCCTCGGGGTGCCGCGGAACGACGACTTCAACGGCGAGCGCCAGGAAGGCGTGGGCTACTACCAGCTCTTCACGCGCAAGGGCTGGCGCTCGAGCACGGCGGTGGCGTACCTGAAGCCCGCGCGCGGACGCGCGAACCTGCGCGTGGAGACCGATGCGCACGCCACCCGCGTGCTCTTCGAGGGGACGCGCGCCACGGGCGTGGAGTACCGGCAGCACGGTCGCGTGCAGGTCGCGCGCGCGGCCCGCGAGGTGATCCTCGCCGCCGGCGCGATCCAGAGCCCGCAGCT
>JAMPXV010000295.1 GCA_023700985.1 Lysobacter sp. | reverse complement strand
GGCGCGATCGAGCTCATGTCCACGACGGTCTTGCCGGCGGAGAGCCCCTCGGCCACGCCTCCGGGGGAGAAGAGCACCTTCTCCACGTCCGGCGTGTCCGGGACCATGACGAAGACGATGTCCGCCGCTTTCGCGACTTCCGCGCCGCTAGCGCAGACCTTCGCGCCTCCCTGGGTGAGCGCCTCGGGATAGGGGCCGATCGTGTTGACGAAGAGCGCGTGGCCCGCCTTCTGCAGGTGGCCGGCCATGGGCGCGCCCATGATTCCCAAACCGATGAAGCCGATCTTGCTCACTGGCATCTCCTCGAGGTCGCGGATTCTCAGCGGACCATGCAGGGCCGCTTGTTGTCGAATTTCCAGCCGGGGATGAGGTACTGCATGGCGACCGCGTCGTCGCGCGCCCCCAGCCCGTGGGACTTGTAGAGCTCGTGCGCGCCTGCGAGCTGCGCCTCGTCGATTTCCACGCCGAGCCCCGGCTTGCCGGGAAGCGCGAGGTGGCCGTCGCGGATCGGGAACGGCTCCTTCGTCAGGCGCTGGCCGTCCTGCCAGATCCAGTGCGTGTCGATCGCCGTGACGCGGCCCGGCGCCGCCGCGGCGGTGTGCGTGACCATGGCGAGCGAGATGTCGAAGTGGTTGTTCGAGTGCGACCCCCAGGTGAGGCCCCAGTCGTTGCAGGTCTGGGCCACGCGCACCGAGCCCTGCATCGTCCAGAAGTGCGGGTCGGCGAGCGGGATGTCGACGGCCTGCAGCTGGAGCGCGTGCGCCATCTGGCGCCAGTCCGTGGCGATCATGTTCGTGGCGGTGGGCAGCCCCGTGGCACGGCGGAATTCCGCCATCACCTCGCGGCCCGAGAACCCGGCTTCGGCGCCGCACGGATCCTCGGCGTAGGCCATCACGCCATTCAGGTCACGGCACAGGCGGACCGCATCCGCCAGGAGCCAGCCGCCGTTGGGGTCCAGCGTCACGCGCGCGCCGGGAAAGCGCTCGTGCAGGGCGCGGATGGCTTCCACCTCCTCCTCGCCGCGCAAGACGCCGCCCTTCAGCTTGAAGTCGTTGAAGCCATAGAGCTCGTGAGTGGCCTCGGCCAGCCGCACGACCGCCGCGGCATCCATCGCCTTGACGTTCCGCAGCCGGAACCAGTCGTTGGGGGCATCCGGCTCGCTGCGATACGGCAGGTCCGTGCGGCCGCGATCGCCGACATAGAAAAGGTAGCCCAGCACCTCGACGCGATCGCGTTGCCGGCCCTCGCCCAGCAGGTCCGCGACCGGCACGCCGAGGAACTGGCCGAGCAGATCCAGCATCGCGGCCTCCACCGCCGTCATCGCGTGGATCGCCGTGCGCAGGTCGAAGGTCTGGAGTCCCCGCCCGCCGGCGTCGCGGTCGGCGAACCGGCGGCGCATCTCCTGGAGCACGCGGTTGCACGAACTCACGGGCTGCCCGACCACGAGGGCCCGGGCATCCTCGAGCGTCTGGCGGATCTTCTCGCCGCCGGGCACCTCGCCCACGCCGGTGTGGCCGGCGCTGTCGCGCGCGATGACGACGTTGCGGGTGAAGAACGGCCCGTGGGCGCCGCTCAGGTTGAGCAGCATGCTGTCGTGGCCCGCGACCGGGACGACGCGCAGGTCGGTGACGACAGGGGCTCCCGGATCCTTGCTTCCGGGCGTGCTCGCGATCATGGGACGAGTCCTCGGGCGCACCTGGCGCCGTCGAAATGGTATCGGTAACATCGGCGACCTGTCAACGATCCTCCTGTGCATTCCAGCCCGTGTGTTACACAGGGTGTTACCGGTAGCATTTGCCAGCCGCCACGCCCCGGGGCTATGCTCCCCGCTGTTCCCCGACGGACGCCCGCGAATCGGCCATGGCCCGAACGCCGCCAGGCAAGCAGCCCCAGGACCCCGGCACCCCGGATGCCCTGCCCCGCCACGCCCGCGCGGGCAAGGCGGTCACGATCCGCGACGTCGCCAAGGTCGCGGGCGTGTCGCCCATCACGGTGTCGAGGGCCCTGAACCACCCCGAGCTCGTCACGCCCGAAACCCTGGAGCGGGTCCGTGCCGTCGTCTCGCGCACGGGATACGTGCCGAACGAGATCGCCGGCAGCCTTCGCTCCCGGCGCAGCGGGATCGTCGCGGCGGTCTTTCCGCAGATCACGAACTCCATGTTCGTCGACACCATCCAGACGCTCACGGACTGCCTGCGGCAGGAGGGATACCAGGTGCTCCTGGGGCTGTCCTCCTACGAGGAGCGGGAGGACGAGCTCATCGCGGGAATCGTCGGGCGGCGGCCGGAGGGCATCTACCTCACCGGCGTCGCGCACGCCCCCGAGACGCGGCGCCGCCTCATCGCCTCGCACATTCCCGTCGTGGAAGCGTGGGACCTCAGCCCTTCGCCGATCGACATGCTGGTCGGGTTTTCCCACGAGAAGGCGGGCGAGGCGATGGCGCGCCACCTGCTGGCCAAGGGGCACCGGGAGATCGGGCTCGTGTGGGGCAACGACCTTCGCGCGGGCGTGCGCCGGCAGGGCCTGCTGTCGGTGCTCGCCGAAAACGGCATCCACGAAGTGCCCACGAGCCTTGAGCCCGCCCCCGGCATGTTCCAGCGCGGGCGCGAGGGACTCGCGGAACTGCTCGGCTCGGGTGCGCGCGTGAGCGCGGTGGCCTGCAGCTCGGATGTCCTGGCGCAGGGCGTGATCGCCGAGGCGCGCGACCGCGGCATCCGGATTCCGGAGGACATCGCGGTGATGGGGTTCGGCGACTTCGACTTCGCCGCGCACACCTCGCCTTCCCTCACGACCATCGCCATCGAGAAGGCGCTGATCGGCCGCCTGGCGGCGCAGGCACTGCTCGCGAGGATCCAGGGGCGGGAGGTTCCCGAGCGGATCGTGGACGTGGGCTTCCGGCTCGTCGAGCGCGGCAGCACCTGAGCGATCCGGCTTGCGGCCCGACGGCCGCGGGCCTCAGGTCACGGGCGCGGGATTGAAGAGCACGAGCTGGTTGTGCAGCTTCCAGTGCTCCGCCCAGGTCTTCCGGCGGCCGCTGGCGACATCCAGGATCAGCCGGAAGAGCTCCCAGCCCATCTCCTCGATGTTCGCCTCCCCGTCGGCGACCTTGCCGGCGTTGAGGTCCATGAGGTCGTGCCAGCGCCGTGCGAGGTCGCTGCGCGTGGCGACCTTGATGACCGGGCATTCGGCCAGGCCGTAGGGCGTGCCGCGGCCGGTGGTGAACACGTGCACGTTCATGCCGGCCGCCAG
>JAMPXV010000294.1 GCA_023700985.1 Lysobacter sp. | reverse complement strand
GCTGCGAGGTCGCCCAGGAGATCCGCCGAGAACCCGACCGGGTGGCCGCGGCGCCCCGACGCGTCGACGGGCGCGGCGAGCTTCGCGCCCCGGGCCAGTGCGGCGGCCACCGCGCCGTGCGTCGCCGGGAGGATGCGCGGCATGTCCGCCAGCGCCACCAGCCACCCGTCGGCCTCGCGGCTCGCCTTCACGGCGGCCGACAGGCTCGCCCCCAGGCCGCGCAGCGAATCGGCGGCCTCGAGCACGTCGCAGCCCGCCTCGCGCAGCGCGCGCGCCAGCGCCGCATCCCCGGGACGCACGACGGCCAGCGCGTTGCCGAGTCCTGCGACAAGGGCCCGGGCGGCGCGAATGCCGATGGGAGAGGCGTTGCCGGCCGTGGACGCGAGCAGCTTCGCGCCACCGAAGCGCGTCGAGGCGCCGCCGGCGAGCAGCAGGCCGCGGATCAAGCCGTGCGGCGCGTGCCCGCCTCGGCCGCGCGCTCGAGAATGAGGCCGTTGCGGGTCGCGATGAGGTCCGCGAGGATCGCCACGGCGATCTCCGGGGGCGTGCGCGAGCCGATGGAAAGCCCCACGGGGCCGCGCAACCGCGCGATCTCGCGGGCCGTGAGGTCGAACGCCGCGAGGCGCTTGCGGCGCTCCGCGCTCGTCTGCTTCGAGCCCACGGCGCCCACGTAGAAGGCCTCGCTCCCGAGGGCCTCCAGCAGCGCCATGTCGTCGAGCTTCGGGTCGTGCGACACCGCGAGCACCACCGTGTGGCCGTCGGGCCGCAGGGCGGTGACGGCGTCGTCGGGCATCCCCTCCACGAAGGTCGCGCCCGGCACGCGCCACGCCTGGCGGTACTCCTCGCGCGGGTCGCAGACGAACACGCGGTAGTCGACGGTGGTGGCCATCTCCGCGAGGTAGTGCGCGATCTCGGAGGCGCCGATGATCAGCATGCGCCAGCGCGGCCCGTGGATGCTGGTGAAGCGGGTGGCGGCGCGCACGCACTCGTCCGTGGGCAGCGCCGGCGCGAAGCGCCAGGTCCCGGTGGCCAGGTCGACCTCGCGGCCGATCACGCGGCCCGACCCGATGTGCGCCATGAGGCCCTCGAGGTCGGCGACGGGAACCTCCGCCTCGACGATCACCTCGAGCTGGCCGCCGCAGGGCAGGCCGAAGCGGCGCGCCTCCTCGCTGGTGACGCCGTAGGAGACGAAGCGCGGCACGCGCCCGGTGAATTCCCCGCGGCGCGCCACGAGGTCGTCCTCGATGCAGCCGCCGGAGACCGAGCCCACGAGGATGCCGTCGTCGCGCATCGCGAGGAGGGAACCGGGCGGCCGCGGGCTCGCGCCGAAGGTCTGCGCCACGGTGACCAGCCAGGCACGACGGCCGGCGCGCCGCCAGGCGAGCGCGCTCTCGAGTACGTCGAGGTCGAGGCTCTGCATGGCGGCGACTATAGCACCGCCCAGGGCTCAGCTCGGACCCGTCGCCTCGAGGGTGCGCGGCACGTGGCGGAAGAGCTCGCGCAGCGCGACGCGGTACTGGTCGACGGCCACCGCGGACAGGTTGTGGTGGCTCCCGCCCTCGACGCGGATGAAGCGCTTGGGACCCGTGGCCGCCTGGTAGAGGCGCTCGCCCATCTCGTAGGGGACGATGGAGTCGCGCGTGCCGTGCACGACGAGGAGCGGCTGGCGGATGCGCGGCAGCTTGGAGAGCGTGTCGAACTCCTGCGTGAGGATGAGCCCCACCGGCAGCACCCGCCACGCCGTGTGCGCGACCATGTCGCGGATCGAGGTGAAGGTCGCCTCCAGCACCAGCCCGGAGGCGTCCGGCCGGCGCACCGCGAGTTCCGCGGCGATGGCCCCGCCCAGCGAATGCCCGACGATGAAGCGCTGCCGGCCTGCCTCCGTACGCGCGAGGTAATCCCACGCGGCCTCGGCGTCCTCGTAGGCGAGCTGCTCGGTGGGCGAAGTCTCCGTGCTCTTGCCGAAGCCGCGGTAATCGATGGCCAGCACGTTGAAGCCGAGCTTGCGCCAGCGCTCGATGCGCGTGACGCTGCCGGTCAGGTTCCAGCGCGCGCCGTGCAGGTACAGGAGAACCGGCGCAGACCGGTCGTCGGCCTGCGCCCAGAAGCCGTGCAGCCGGTCGCCGTTGGCCCCCACCGGGATCCAGCGCTCCTCGTAGGCGAGGCCGGCGCGCTCGTAGCCCCACCACGTGTCCTTGGTCGGGCGGAAGATGAGCTCGCCCTGCTTCTCGTTCAGGTAGGCGCAGCCGCCGACCACCGCCACGAGGGCGAGGGCCGCGACGAGGCGCGCGAAAAGCCCCCGCCCCGTCATGGTGCGGCGCGCTTCATTTGGGGCTGAAGACCACCGGCGCGGCTGGGCTGCGGATCAGCCGCGACTCCACCGTCACCAGCGTCACGAGCGCGACCAGCACGACCGCCACCAGCGCGAGGATCTCCGTGACCGGATGCGTGACGAACTTCCAGAGCTGCCGTTGCCATTCGTTGTGCCTGAGCCTGAGTCCCATGGGGCCACCTCCCGAGTTCCGTTCGGCGCCGAGCCTTTGTGACCGCATCCGGGCGCCGCCGTTCACGAGCAAGCCAATTTTGGGCCAACTCGCGCCGCGATCAAGGGGGAATTGACCCCATGGTTGTCAGGGGCATCCGGAAAGTGGGAGGGGTTGGGGTGAAAGGATGGGATTCCTGGGCATGCAAGCGTGACCGTCGGATGGGTGCCCAAAAATCCGAGGGGGCTCAACCCACGAGCTCCCTCGGATTTTTACCCATTGAGAGATGGGGCCGCTGTCGCTGCCCCATCCCGACGGTCGCATGCCCAAGGAATCCCATCCTTTCACCCCAACCCCTCCCGCAGCGGTGGCTCACGGTGACGTCGGGGATGGGCGACGCGGTGGCCCCTCGTATCGGCAACGGCTGTGGCTCGCGGTGGCGTCGGGGATAGGCGACGCGGTGGCCCCCAGCATCGGCGACGGTCGATTCGGAGTGCGCTGCCCCGGGGCGACGTCCGGGAAGGTCGGCCGGAATCCTTGGCATGCGACCGTCGCGGGCGAGGCAGCGAAGCGGCCTCGTCTCTAGATGGGTGGAAAGTCAAAGGCAAAAAGGGGTCAGATCCCTTTTCTCGTTGCTTGGGCGCGAGCGTCTCGAGAAAAGGGATCTGACCCCTTTTTGCCTTTGACTTTCCGGGCACCCATCCGACGGTCACGTTTGCATGCCCAGGATTCCGGCCGACCTTTCCGGACGTCGCCCTTATCGAGAACTCCTGCCAATCTTTCCCGCCATCG
>JAMPXV010000293.1 GCA_023700985.1 Lysobacter sp. | reverse complement strand
GTCCACGGCCGGGACGGGGTCCTGCCAGATCAGTTCCTCCTTCGGCACCTCGGGCCCCAGGTAGCGGGCGCGCGGGCCCATGTCGCGGTGGGTCAGCTTGAACCAGGCGCGGGCGAAGGCGTCGGCGAATTCCTGCGGGTTCTTGTGGAACCGGCGCGAGATCTTCTCGTAGGCCGGGTCCATGCGCAGCGACAGGTCCGCCGTCGTCATCATCGGCGGGTGCATCTTCGACGTGTCATGGGCGTCCGGGATCATGTGCTCGGGCTTGACGTCCTTGGCCACCCACTGGTGGGCGCCCGCAGGGCTCTTCACCAGTTCCCACTCGTAGCCGAGGAGCATGTCGAAGTAGCCCGTGTCCCACCGGGTCGGGTTCGGCTTCCACGCCCCCTCGATGCCGCTGGTCATCGTGTGCACGCCCTTGCCGGTACCCAGGGCGTTCTTCCATCCAAGCCCCATCTCCTCGATGGGGGCGCCTTCGGGCGCGGGGCCGACGAGCGCCGGGTCGCCCGCGCCATGCGACTTGCCGAAGGTGTGGCCGCCGGCCACCAGCGCGACGGTTTCCTCGTCGTTCATCGCCATGCGCGCGAAGGTCTCGCGCACGTCGCGCCCCGACGCCACCGGATCGGGGTTGCCGTCCGGACCCTCGGGGTTCACGTAGATCAGCCCCATCTGCACGGCGGCGAGCGGGTTCTCCAGCACGCGGTCGCCGGAGTAGCGGCTCTTCGGCTTGTCGCTGGTCGCCAGCCACTGGTCCTCGGCGCCCCAGTAGACGTCGTCTTCCGGTTCCCAGATGTCCTCGCGCCCGCCGGCGAAGCCGAAGGTCCTGAAGCCCATCGACTCGAGCGCGCAGTTGCCGGCCAGGATCATCAGGTCGGCCCAGGAGATCCGGTTGCCGTACTTCTTCTTGATGGGCCAGAGCAGCCGGCGCGCCTTGTCGAGGTTGCCGTTGTCGGGCCAGCTGTTCAGCGGCGCGAACCGCTGGTTGCCGGAGCCGGCGCCGCCGCGCCCGTCCGATATGCGGTAGGTGCCCGCGCTGTGCCAGGCCATGCGGATGAAGAGCCCGCCGTAGTGGCCCCAGTCGGCGGGCCACCAGTCCTGCGAATCCGTCATCAGCGCGTAGAGGTCCTTCTTGACCGCGGCGAGATCGAGCTTCCCGAACTCCGCGGCGTAGTCGAGCTGCCCGCCCATGGGGTCGGACTTCGCGGAGTGCTGGTGCAGGATCTTCAGGTTCAGCCGGTTGGGCCACCAGTCGCTGTTCGACCGGGCGCCCACGGTCGTCCGGGCCCCGTGCATCGCGGTGAACGGGCACTTTGCTTCGCTGGACATGGCTTGCTCCCTCCGTGTTGGATTGCTCTTGCGGTCGAATCTATGCCCTTGGTGGCTATCGATCCAATTTTTTCTATTAATCGGATCAATAGGCATGCTCACTCGATGGCATCGCGGATCGCGCACGGCGCGAGCCGGGGGAGGTGGGACAGGCGGCGGTCCGGTCCGTTCGACCCGGACGGCTAAAGGCGCTCCTCCCAGTCCGTCCACTCGACCGGGTACGCCTCGAGGTAGGCGTTCACCGCCTCGCCGACGGTGGCGAAGAAGCTCTTCTCGCCGAAGCGCCTGAAGAGCCCGAAGCGCTTCAGCTTGTCCTTGACCGGGTCCTTCATCTCGGCGAAGCAGAACTCGATGCCCGCCTCGTTCAGCTTGTCGTCGAGCTCGGCGATCATGTCGGCGGCGGTGACGTCGACGCTCGTGACCGGCTCCGCGGCCACCACGACCCAGTGCACCGGGGTCGGCGAACTCGCGGCGGCTTCGAGCACGCGATCGTGGAAGAGCTCCGCGTTGGCGAAGAACAGCGGCGCGTCCCAGCGCAGCAGCACGAGGCCCGGGATGCGCCGCGCATCCGGGTAGCGCGTGATGTCGTGGTATCCCTTCATCCCGTCGACCCGGCCCAGGACGGCCGAGTACGGGCGCCAGCCGTCCCAGAGGAATTCGATGACGGCGATCACGATCGCGAGCGCGATGCCCTGGATCGCGCCGAGCAGCACGACGCCCGCGAAGCAGGTCATCGACAGCCAGAATTCCCATTGCTGGATCCGGTAGATGCGCCGCAGGTCGGTCACCTCGATCAGGCCGATGGCCGAGGCGATGACGACCGCGGCGAGCGCGGCGCTGGGGAGGTTGTGGAGCAGGTCGGGCGCGAGGACGAGCAGCAGCGCGATCGCGACGGCGCCCACCACGCTCGTCACCTGGGTCCTGGCGCCCGCCGCCTCCGCCACCGGCGTGCGCGACGAGCTGCTGCTGATGGGGAAGCCCTGGAAGAACCCGGCGGCGAGGTTCGCCACGCCGAGGCCCACCATTTCCTGGTTCGGGTCCACGGGCTGGCGCAGCCGCGCCGCGTAGGTGCGGGAAAGGACGCTCGTGTCGGCGAAGGAAACGAGCGCCACGGCGATGCCGCCCATCAGGACCGGCACCAGGTCTTCGTGGCGGATCAGGGGCAGCGTCGGCTCGGGCAGGCCCTGCGGCAGGGCGCCGAGAACGGCCACGCCGGCGCTCGTGCCGAGGTCGAGCGCGCCGACCACGAGGGTGGCGACGAGGACGGCGATCAGGATCCCGGGCAGGCGAGGGGAGCGCTTGAGGACGATGATCAGGGTGAGGACGCCGGCGCCGATCCCGAAGGCGGCCAGGTTCGTGCGCCCGGCGAGCGCCCCGTCGAGGATCGCCCGGGCCTGGTGCAGCGGCCCTTCCGCGTCGACCGAGAATCCCAGCAGCTTCGGAACCTGGCTCAGGAGCACCGTGAGCGCGATGCCGTTCATGTAGCCGTAGCGGATCGGCTTGGAGAGCAGCTCCGTGACGAAGCCCAGGCGCGCGAGCCCCGCCACGATGCAGACGACCCCCGAGACGATGGCCATCGCGCCGGCCAGCACGACCGCGCGCTTCGGGTCGCCTCCGGACAGCGGCAGGACGACCGCGAGGATCACCGCGGCGAGCGCGGAGTCCGGCCCCAGCACGAGGATGCGGCTCGGGCCGAAGATCGCGTAGGCGATGAGGGGCACGATCGTGGCGTAGAGGCCGTAGATCCCGGGCACGCCGGAGGCCTCGGCATAGGCGATGCCGACCGGCACGAGCATGGCCGTGAGGACGAGCCCGGCAACCACGTCGTGCCGGAACGACGAGGGCTCGTAGTGCCGGAGCATCCGCAGGCCCGGAATCCAGCGCGACCAGCCGCGCCGCTCGACCCGCAGGGACGGGTAGGGAACGCGCCCCTGCTCGGGCGGCTTGTCGGATG
>JAMPXV010000292.1 GCA_023700985.1 Lysobacter sp. | reverse complement strand
GTCCGGGCACGCGTGCCCGGACCCTGCAAAGTGATCCGATTACGAGAGGAGGTTCACCATGTCACTCGTCTTCCACCACGGCCACGGCTCGCCGTATTCCTGGCGCGTCTGGCTCGCCCTCGAGCACCTCGGCATCCCCTACGAGCTGAAGGTCATGTCGTTCTCGGACAAGGACCAGCTCAAGCCGGAGTTCGTCGCCCTCAACCCGCGCCACCAGGTGCCCACCATCGTCCACGACGGCTACGCGCTGTGGGAGTCGCTCGCGATCCTGGAGTACCTGGACGAGATCGTCCCCGCGCGCCGCCTGTATCCCGGCACGGCGCAGGAGCGCGCCCGCATCCGCCGGCTCATCCGCGAGGACGAGGAGCACCTGGACGGCAAGGGCCTCACGCCGATCTACGACGAGCTCTACAAGCGGCCCGAGGGGGAGGCGCCCGACGAGGCCCGCCTGGAGGCGGCGCGCCGCAAGCTCGCCGAGGAGATGGAGTACTTCGGCCGCGAGCTGCGCGGGCCGTTCCTCGCCGGCGGCGAGCCCACGGCGGCCGACTTCGTGATGTACCCGGACATCGCCTACGTGAAGCGCATCGGGGCGAAGAAGCCCGCCTCGAAGCTCGAGGGCATCCTGCCGCCGGCCATCGCGCAGTGGGCCGCGCGCATCGAGGCGCTGCCCTTCTTCGGGAAGACCTTCCCCCCGCACTGGCGTTCGTGAGGTTCGATCTCCACGCCACCGACGGCGCCGCGCGCCGCGGCACGCTCGCCCTCGCGCACGGCGCCGTGGAGACGCCGGCCTTCATGCCCGTGGGCACCTACGGCACCGTGAAGGCGATGTCGCCCGCGGAGCTGGTGGAGGTGGGCGCGCACATCGTGCTGGGCAACACCTTCCACCTCTGGCTGCGTCCCGGGCTGGAGGTGATCGCCGCGCACGGCGGGCTGCACCGGTTCATGGGGTGGGACCGGCCCATCCTCACCGATTCCGGCGGCTTCCAGGTCTACAGCCTGGGGGCGCTTCGCAAGGTGGGCGAGGAGGGCGTGGCCTTCCAGTCGCCGATCAACGGCGACAAGCTCTTCCTGACCCCGGAAGAGTCGATGCGCATCCAGCGGGTGCTCGACTCGGACATCGTGATGATCTTCGACGAGTGCACGGCCTACCCGGCCACGCGCGACGAGGCCGCCCAGTCGATGCGGCTGTCGCTGCGCTGGGCCGGGCGCTCGAAGCGGGCGCACGAGGGCAACGCCAACGCGCTCTTCGGCATCGTCCAGGGCGGCATGCACGAGGACCTGCGCGACGAGTCGCTCGGGGGCCTGGAGTCGATCGGCTTCGACGGCTACGCCATCGGCGGCGTCTCGGTGGGCGAGCCCAAGGAGGACATGGCGCGCATCGTCGCGCACACGGCGCCGCGGCTGCCCGCGGGCCGGCCGCGCTACCTGATGGGGGTGGGGACGCCCGAGGACCTCGTGGACGCGGTCGCCGCCGGCATCGACATGTTTGACTGCGTGATGCCCACGCGCAACGCGAGGAACGGCTGGCTCTTCACGCGGTTCGGGGACGTGAAGATCAAGAACGCCCGCCACCGCGCCGACACGCGCCTCCTGGACGAGACCTGCGGCTGCCACGCCTGCCGCCGCTTCACCCGCGCCTACCTGCACCACCTGCACCGGGCCAACGAGATCCTGGGCGCGCGGCTCAACACCATCCACAACCTGTACTACTACCAGGCCCTCATGGCGGAGATGCGCGAGGCGATCGCGGCGGGGGCCTTCGCGGCCTTCCGGGAGCGCTTCCGGCGCGACCGGGCGAGCGCCCCGGCCGAGGGCTGAGCGGGCTTGACTCCCCGGCGTCCGCCCCCATCTCGGGTCGAAGGACGCCCTCCCGCGTGCTAGAATCGCATGTTTTTCCGGCAAGCCAAGTCCTTGCCGCATCAAGACATTCCGCCCGGAGACCCCCATGATCGGAACCGCTTACGCCCAGGCCGCAGGCAGCCCCTCCCAGGGCGACACCCTGATGGGACTGTTGCCCATCATCCTGATGTTCGTGATCCTCTACTTCCTCATGATCAGGCCGCAGATGAAGAAGGCGAAGGAGCACAAGACCATGATCGACGGGCTGCAGAAGGGCGACGAGGTCGTCGCCGTCGGGATCGTCGGCAAGATCACCAAGCTCGACGAGAACTACGTGGGCCTCGAAGTGGCCGACAACGTCGTCATCCAGGTCCAGAAGCAGGCGGTCAACCAGCTCCTGCCCAAGGGCACCATCAAGTAGGCCCGCAGCGGCCCCTCCCCGAATGAACAAGTATCCGGTCTGGAAGTACGTCCTCATCGCGGTCGCGCTGGTGGTGGGAATCATCTATGCGTCGCCGAACCTCTTCGGCGAGGTGCCGGTGGTGCAGGTCTCCGGCGCGCGCGCCTCCGTGAAGGTGGAGGGGCCGATGCGCGGCGAGCTCGAGGCGGCCATCAAGGGCGCGGGCCTGGCGCTTTCCGGCGTGGACGCGCAGGACGGGCAGGCGACGTTCCGCTTCCCCGACACCGACACGCAGATCAAGGCGCGCGACCTCATCCAGTCCAAGGTGCCGCCGGGCTACGTGGTGGCGCTGAACCTCCAGTCGTCCACGCCGCGCTGGCTGCAGGCCCTGGGCGCCAAGCCGATGTACCTGGGCCTCGACCTGCGCGGGGGCGTGCACTTCCTGCTGCAGGTGGACATGAAGGCCGCCGCGAACAAGTCGGTCGAGCGCTACCTCGGCGACATCCGCAGCCTGCTGCGCGACAAGAAGATCTACTACTCGGGCCTCGCGCGCGAGGGCGAGCGCGTCGTCGTGCGCTTCCGCGAGGCCGACCAGCGCGCCGCCGCGCTCAAGCTGGTCGAGAAGGAGATGCCCGACCTGGCGATCCGCGAGCAGGCCGCCGGCGAGGAGATCGCCATCGTCGCGACGATCAAGCCGGAAGTGGTCAAGCGCGAGCAGGAGCTCGCTCTGCTGCAGAACATCCAGACGCTGCGCAACCGCGTGAACGAGCTGGGAGTCGCCGAGCCGATCATCCAGCAGCAGGGCGCCGACCGCATCGTGGTGCAGCTCGCCGGCGTGCAGGACCCGGGCCGCGCCAAGGAGATCCTCGGCCGGACCGCGACGCTGGAAGTGCGCATGGTCTCCGAGGAGCACGCAGCCGGCCCCGGCCAGAACGCGTTCGCCGCCTACAAGGACCAGCCCGCGCCCTTCGGCACGGACAAGTACATGGACGCCGAGGGCAACGTGGTGCTGGTGAAGAAGATGCTCGTCATCACCGGCGACCGG
>JAMPXV010000291.1 GCA_023700985.1 Lysobacter sp. | reverse complement strand
GGATCGAACGAATACCAGCGGTCGCCGAGGAACGCCTCGACGAAGGCATGGAAGTCCGGGGGGCCCAGTTCGGCGGCCGCTCCATAGTCGATGCTGGTCACGAAGCGCGCCGGAATGTTGAGCGCACGGCACAGCGCGATCATCAGGTGGGCGAAGTCCCGGCAAACCCCGGTCCGCTCCACCAGCGTGTCCAGGGCCGAGGTGCTGCTGTTCGAGCTGCCCGGGCGGAAGGCCGTCCGGGTGCACACCCAGTCGCGGATCGCCTGCACCCGGGCGTGTCCCGGGCGAAGGTGGCCGAACTCGCGCGCGGCGAAGTCGCGCATCCGGTCCGACTGGCAGTAGCGGCTGGGATAGATGAAGGGGAGCGCCTGCGGAGGCAGGGACGCGATCGGCACCTCGGCCAGCAGCTCGGGCGATTCGAGGTGGTGCTCGAGGTCGACGGTGGCCGCGTAATGCACGGCAAGGCGGCCGGGCCCGGCGCGAAGGCGCAGGTAGCGGTTTGCGTGGACGGGGTCGGCATGCAACACGGGCACCAGCGGCGGATCGATGCCGAGGCTCTCGGACACGATCGTCTGCCACCGCGTGCGGGACGCATGGATGTTCAGGACGAAGTCGGCCGGCTGCCCGGCGATCTCGTACTCCAGCTCGATCGCGTACGAAAGGCGGATCAACGCGATCGGGGCGCCCCGGCGGGGATGCGCGCGTAGCCGGCAAGCGCCTTCACGATCCTTGCGAGCGACAGGGCCCGGCTCGCGAACACGACGGCGCTCGCGGCGCGGCGCCCGCCGAAGAAGGTCAGGGCCAGGTCGAACGCCAGCCGTCCCGCGGCGGGCGTTGCGGCCGCCGCGACGGCGGCCCTCCGCCACGACAGCGAATCGCGCAGCGCCTGCGACCGGGAGCGCAGCTTCAGGCGGCACAGCCCGGAGCGCGCGACGAGGAGCTGTCTTTCCAGCGCAAGTACCTCGAGCCGGTCGCTCATGGCGGCGTGTGCAGCGGTGCGAAATCGCGCTCCAGCTCGGCGAACGAGGCGGCGAACGGCGCAGGGCTTGCCGCGGCGGCGGCGCGAAGGCGGGCGAGGAGGGCGAAGCCGCAGGCCAGGTCGAGGCCGGCCAGGGCCGCCAGGGCGGCGAGGCGGTGCGTGTCCCAGAATGCCGCGACGACGAGCGCGTTGAGGAGCAGGAAGGCGGTGTGGAGGGCCGCGAAGGCAAGCGCGGCCAGGATCAGCGTGCGCTTGCGGCGCTCGATCTCCTCGCTCAGCTCGACGCGAAGAAGCGCCCCCCGCACGCGAACGGCCTCGTGCAGGGTGGCGCCAAGCGCGCGAAGCGCCTGTACCAGCCCGCCTGCGGCGGGCTGGCCAGCCGGGCCGGCGCTCATGTCCGGCTCAGCGACGGGCGATCAGCAGGCCCGCGACCAGGCCGGCGATAGCCGCCACGGCGGCGACCGTGCCGATCGACTGCCACGGATGCCCGTGCACGTACTCGTCGGTCGCGTGCGCAGACGCCTTCGCCTGCTCGACCGAGGCGGCGCGGATCGTCGCGAGGCGCTCTCCGGCGGCGGCCAGGCCCTTCTCGACGCTCGCCTTCACCGCGCCGGCCGTGTCCGTCCCGGCGCCTGCGAGCGACTTCAGCAGCTGCTCGGTCTCGGCGACAACGGTGTTGAAATCCTCGTACAGCTTTTCCTTCGTGACATCGACATTCGTGGTGGTCATGGTGCGCTCTCCTGCTGGATGGGTGCTTCCTGGGGGGGGGGCGGTTCGGCGGGCGATTCCGGGATGGCCACGGGATCCTTGCGGCCCATGGCCTCGAGATCGGACGTGACCTTCTCCAGGGTCGACTTCATGGTTTCCCACGAGGCCTGCATGCCGGCCTGCGTCCGGTCGGCGGTCGCGCCCGTCGCGACGCGCACTTCCTCGTACGACTTCTGGGCCGCCTTTCGGCAGAGCCGAAGCTCCTTCAGGCGCCTCGCGTACGCAGTGCGGACTTCTCCGTCCGCCTTCTTGCTCTTCGTGAGGAGCTCGTCGACATCCGCGTCCCACTTCTTCAGCTGGACCTGCATTCCGGCGAGGTATTCCGCATTGGTGCCCATTGTCTGCATTCCCTGGATGGTGGATCGTTGAACCGGGATTACTGCGCCAGCGTAGCCGTTCGGCTCCGCGGCCTCTGTACGCCAGCGCACGCAGCCGCGCCGCGCGGGCGAAAAAAAAGCCCGGTTGCCCGGGCTTTCCTTTTCAGCGGCGGCGCGGGCGAGGCCCGCGCGATTCCGCTAGAGCGCGCGAATGTTCGCGGCGCAAGGACCCTTGGGGCCCGACTGCACTTCGAATTCGACGCGTTGCGCTTCCTTGAGGGACTTGTAGCCGTCCATCTGGATCGACGTGTGGTGGGCAAAGAGATCCTTGCCGCCGTCGTCCGGGGTGATGAAGCCGAAGCCCTTGGAGTCGTTGAACCACTTCACGATGCCGGTAGCCATAATCATTTCCTTCCAATCGATTTCCGAGACAAAACCGAGCCCCGTTGCGGGCACGACGATCAAGAGGGGAATTGACTGCCACATCGGACGCCGCATTGCGGCGATGGAGGACTGCTTGAATTCGCTGCTTGACTATCCTGCAGGCGAACAGTAGCACGGATCGCGCGCCGGAGGTGACAAATCTCGCGCCCCGCCCGGGAGCGGCGTGTGTGTGCGGGACCGTACCGACGCCGCGGGCCGGTGCCGTCATCCTCGTCGCATCGCGACCGCACGGCCGCATCAATCGACGCCCCCCATGGACAACGCGATCACACCGGCCGATGGCCCTTCCGCCCCGGCGTCCCCGGAAGGCCTCGTGGCGGCGACGAACGGGGCCGCGCCGGTGGCCCTCGCCGTCCTCGCAGTGATCGCCGTGGTGGCCGCGCTGTACCTGGCGCGCGCCTTCTTCGTCCCCCTGCTGATCGGCATTCTCGCGAGCTACTCGCTGCGCCCGGTCGTGGAGTGGCTGGCGGCGTGGCACATTCCCCGCGCCCTGGGGGCCGGACTGGTGCTGGCCGCGGTGGTGGGGGGCTCCTCGTGGGCGGTGTTCTCGCTGGGCGACGATGCCGCGGCGGTGATCGAGACGCTTCCCGCGGCGGCGCGCCGGATGCGCGGGCACGTGAGCGTGGCGCGGGCGGGCGGGCCGTCGGCGCTGAACAAGATCCAGGAGGCCGCCACCGAGCTCGAGGGAGCGGCGACCGACGCGGCCGGCGACGGCAAGCCCGTGAAGCCGAAGCGCCCGGGGATCGCGGCCCGGGACGCCGAGCCCAGCGCGTGGCT
>JAMPXV010000290.1 GCA_023700985.1 Lysobacter sp. | reverse complement strand
GGCCCGATCATCCCGGTGATCGCCTGCATCGCCGAAGTCGCGCCCTGCAACTGCCCCTGCTCCGAAGGGCTCACGCGCCGGCTCATGAGCGACTGCGCGGACGGCCCCCCGAGCCCCCAGAGCGCCATCACCGGGATACCCGCGAGGAAGATCCAGCCCACGGGCGCGGCGCCGTAGATCGTCATGCCCGCCGCGCCGAACGCGAGGCCCGCGACGAGCGCGCGCCGCTCGCCGATGCGCTTCACCACCGGCCGGATGAGGCCGCCCTGCACGACCATCGCGGCCACACCCACGGCCGCGAGGACGAACCCCACGGCCGTCTCGCCCCAGCCGAACCGGTAGCCCATGTAGAGCACGGTCACCGCCGGGAAGACCACGTGCGAGAGTTGCATGAGGAAGAGCACGGCAGAGAGCCCGAAGAGCTCCGGGTGCGAGCGCAGCAGCCGCAGCGACCCCACGGGGTTGGCGCGCTGCCATGAGAACGCGGTGCGCCGCTCCTTGGGCAGGGACTCCGGCAGCACGAACCAGCCGTAGCAGGCATTGGCCAGCGCCAGCGTGCCGGCCACCCAGAACGGCAGCCGCGGGTCCACGCCGCCCAGGATCCCGCCCAGCGCCGGGCCCAGCGTGAACCCCAGCCCGAAGCCCGCGCCGACCATCCCGAAGGCGGCGGCGCGCTTCTCCGCGGGCGTGATGTCCGCGATGTAGGCGAACGCGGTCGACACGCTCGCCGCGGTGATGCCCGAGATGACCCGCCCCACGAAGAGCCAGGCGAGATTCGGGGCGAGCGCCATGAGGAAGTAGTCCAGGCCCAGCCCCAGGCAGGAGACGAGGATCACCGGGCGGCGGCCGAAGCGGTCCGAGAGGGCGCCCAGGATGGGCATCGAGACGAACTGCATCAGCGCCCAGGCGGTGCCGAAGACGCCGTAGACCGCCGCCGCGCGGGCGGTATCCCCGCCCTCGAAGGTCTCGACGAGCTTGGGCAGCACCGGGATCACCACGCCCATGGCGATCACGTCCACCACGACCAGGGCGAAAAGGAAGGAAAGGGCGGCCGGCCGGGCGGACATGGGGGAAGGGCACAGGGAAAGCTGCGAGTCTAGCCCGGGGGGCCGTTCCGCCGGGTTACGGGTGCTTCGCGCCCCCCCCGGCTAATCACGGGCGGCTTGATCCTCAGCAAAAGTCATACCCGTTTGGAGCGCAAGATTGGATTCGGGGGAGTGTTCCCCCGAGGAGAATGCGATGAAAGCCACCCCGCATCGCCACATGGCAGAGGTGCGGCACGAGCAGCTTTACGCACCGCGCCACGAGGACCCCTATCAGGATGCCGGCAAGCCCCCGCAGGATGCGCGCTGCCCCGAGTGCGGCGTCGTCTTCCACAAGGGCCGGTGGGCCTGGGGGCCCAAGCCCAAGGACGCGATCTCCGTGACCTGCCCGGCCTGCCTGCGCATCCACGACCAGTTCCCGGGCGGCTACGTGACCCTCAAGGGCCCGTTCGTCCAGGCCCACCGCGACGAGCTGAAGAAGCTCGTGGAGGCGCGCGAGGCCCACGAGAAGGCCGAGCATCCCCTGGAGCGCGTGATGTCCATCGGCGAGCGCGGCGGTTCGCTCGAGATCCAGACCACCGGCAACCATCTCGCCCGCGCCATCGGCAACGCCGTGCGCGCGGCGTACGACGGCAGCCTCAAGGTGCGCTACCAGTCCGACGAGAACCTGGTTCGCGCCGTCTGGACGAGGTAGCGGCCGCGGCACTCAGGCGTGGCGCGGCTTCTCGCGCCACACCTGGCGGAACTTCCCGCTCACGGGGTGGGCGGCGATTTCGCCGGTTTCCACGCGCACGGCAATTCCCGAAAGCCCTTGGCGGGCCAGGAACAGGCCCAGCGCTTCCTTGACGCGCGCGGCCGCGTCGCGCTGGCGCGGCGCGATCTCCACGCGGACGCGAAGCGCCCGCGGGCCCGTCTGCACCACCTGGAAGCGGTGCACGCCGCAGCCCTCCTCCACCGCCGTGCACAGGGCCATCGGCATCACCGGCACGTCGTGGCCCTTCGCGTCGTCCAGGCGCAGGATCTCGTCGCGCCGGCCGTCGACGCGGATCACCGGGAAGGGCCTCCCGCAGCCGCAGGGCTTCGACACGCGCGTGACGCTGTCGCCCAGCTCGTAGCGCACGAGGGGCTGTACGTGGTTGGCGAGGTTGGTCAGCAGCACCGACGCGGAGGGCGTGTCCGGCTCCACGGGCTCGTAGTCCTCGTCGACGGGCTCCAGCACCACCCAGTCGTCGTTCACGTGCAGCGACCCGCGCTCGCACTCGAAGGCGATGTTGAGGAACTCCGAGGCGCCGTAGTCGCCCGCGACCCGGCAGCAGAAGGCGCGCTCGATGTGGTCGCGCGCCATGGGGGCCAGCCACTCGCCGCCGTACCAGAGCACCTTCGGCGCGATGTCGAGCCGCCCGGCGTCCTTCTCGCTTGCGAGCGCCCGGAGCACCGTCGCGTAGGAAGCGACCACGGTGGGCCTGAATCGCTCGAGCTCGGCGCAGATCTCGCGGATGGGCGCGGTGACCGGGAACACGCGCGCATTGGCCTCGAACCAGGGATGCAGCGCGCGCAGCCGCTCCCAGCTCACGATGCCCGCGAAGTGGCCCTCGGTGGCGGCGATGAGCGCGTAGCGGTGGCCGGTGAGCGGCTCGTTCCAGTTCCAGGCCGGCGCCATCGCGCCCATGCGCGACGAGCCCAGCGCGTCGTAGACGGCCAGCGCCTCGGCGTCGTGCACGATGAGGCCGGGCACCCCCGTGGTGCCGGAACTGGAGAAGACCGCGTACCGGCCCAGGAACGGCCGGCCGATGCCGGCGGGATCGCGCGCGAACTCCTCCACGCCCTTGCGCGTGACGGCCGCGTCGGTGACCCAGTCGTCGAAGTGGGCCATCAGCCCCGCCTTGTGCACGGGCGGCAGGTCGGACAGGCGCAGGTCGCGATTCGGGAGCTTGTCCCAGAGGCGGGCGTAGTGGCGCGACTGGCGGCGCGTCCAGCCCAGCAGGCGCGACAGCCGCTCGGCCTGCAGGCGCTCGATCGCGACGCGGCCGGCGGCCTGCGTCCAGCCCGCGTCCGTCGTGTAGCTGGCCCAACGCCACATCGAGTCCAGGAACGACCAGTTGCCCGGCCTCACGCGAACGCCCTCCGCGATAACCGCCTACGCCCAGCTTTGCACCCCGGCAACGAGCGCGACCCCGGTTGGATCAGGAAACGCGCACTTGGCCGTCTTGCCCCGGGGCGTGCGCGTTTGCAGCGCGGGCCGCGCGGTG
>JAMPXV010000074.1 GCA_023700985.1 Lysobacter sp. | reverse complement strand
CAACAAGGGCGACCTGATGCGCCTCACCAACCAGGAGCAGCCTTTCCACCCGATCTACAACTACGCCCTCGTCACCGACGCCGAGGAGGGGCTCATCGTCGTCGACGTGAACACGCTGGCCGACGGCGAGCCGCGCAACAACTTCCTCAGGCGCGCGGCGACCTGGAACGAGGGGGGCGTCCTCAAGGGCGCGCGCCACCTCGCGATCGCCGGGCGCTACGTCTACGTGGCGGCCGACGCCGGCATCGTGGTGCTCGACCTGGACGACCCGCTCAGGCCGCGCACGGCGGCGGTCGTCCCGCTGAAGGGCGCGCGCGCCTCGGCGCTGCAGTTCCGCTACCTCTTCGTGGCGGACCAGGAGGGGCTCAAGGTGGTCGACGTGACGGTTCCGGAGAAGGCGAGGCTCGTGCCGGGGGCACAGGTGGCGCTTGCCGATACGCGCCGCGTCTACCTCGCGCGCACCTACGCGTACGTGGCGGCCGGCCGCGAGGGGCTCGCGATCGTGGACATCGAGAGGCCGGAGGCGCCGCGGCTCCACGCGAAGTTCGACGACGGGGGGCGCCTCAACGACGCGCGCGACGTGATCGTGGCGACCACCAACGCTTCGGCCTTCGCCTACGTGGCCGACGGGTCCAACGGGCTCAAGGTGCTGCAGCTCACCTCGCCCGAGATCCAGCCCAAGTTCTACGGCTTCAGCCCCGAGCCCCGGCCGCGCGTGATCGCCTGGCGCGAGACGCGCTCGCCGGCCCTTTCGCTCGCCAAGGGGCTGGACCGCGACCGCGGCGTGGACGAGACGGGCGGGCAGATCGCCGTCTTCGGCCGCATCGGCTCGCGCCCGTTCACGCGCGAGGAGCAGCAGAGGTTCTACCTGCGGCCCGACGGCAGCGTCTGGACCGTGAACGACACCGGCCGGCCCGGCGATTTCCGCGACGCGCGCCCCGCGCCCGACCGTGCGCCGCGCCCGCCCGCTCCGGACCGCAAAGCGGAGGCCCGATGAAGACTCTCCTCGCCCTGGCGCTCGCGACGGCATCGCTCGCCGCGTTCGCCGCGGATGTCCCGAAGCTGCCCTACGAGGCGGGTGGCAAGCACGTGGGGGTGGTGAACTGCGCCTCCAGCCTCTGCCACGGCTCCATCAGCGAATGGAAGGGCTCGAACGTGCTGCAGAACGAGTACGTCACCTGGTCGCGGGTGGACAAGCACGCGCTTCGCGCGGCCCAGGTGCTGACCAACGAGCGCAGCCGGCGCATCGCCGCGAACCTCGGCCTGAAGGAGCCGGCGCACAAGGCGAAGGTCTGCGTCGACTGCCACGGCCACAACCCGCCCGCGGAGCAGCGCGGCGAGCGGTTCAAGGCGTCCGACGGGGTGAGCTGCGAGGCCTGCCACGGGCCCGCGGAGAAGTGGATCGCCTCGCACGTGGCCCCGGGAGCCACGCACGAGGAGAACGTGGCGAACGGGCTCTATCCCACCCCGGATCCCGTGGCGCTAGCGAGGCTGTGCCTGTCGTGCCACTTCGGCAACAAGGACAAGTTCGTCACGCACCGGATCATGGGCGCGGGTCACCCGCGCATCAGCTTCGAGCTCGACACCTTCACGCAGACCCAGCCGCCGCACTTCGTGATCGACGAGGACTGGCAGAGGCGCAAGGGCCGCTGGGACGGCGTGCGCGTGTGGGCCATCGGCCAGGCGCTGGCGGCGCAGGAGAGCCTCGACGTGGTCCTCGACCCGAAGCGCGGCCGCGACGGGCTGTTCCCCGAGCTGGTCGTCTTCGACTGCCATGCCTGCCACCACCCGATGTCGGAGACGCGATGGAAGCCGCGGGTCGGCACCCGGCCCGGGACGATCCGCTTCAACGATTCCAACCTCCTCATGCTGCGCCAGATCGTGCGGCGCACCGACCCGGCGGAGTCGGCCGCGTTCAACGCGCAGGTGCTGCAGCTGCACAAGGCGGTGGCCGGCGAGGGGGGCGACGCGCTGGAGGCGGCCGCGCGCCTGCGCCGGGGCCTGGATGCGGTCATCGCGAAGCTCCGCGGCCGCGAGTTCGACGACCGCGACCTGCGCGCCATCCTCGCCGGGCTCGTGGAGGACGGGATCGCCGGGAGCTACGCCGATTACGCGGGCGCCGAGCAGGCGACGATGGCGATCGCGAGCGTCATGAACTTCCTCGCCCGGCGCGGCTCGCTCGGCGACGTGCGCGCCGCCAACGCGGCCCTCGACCGCGTCTTCGAGACGGTGAGGAACGACGAGAAGTACCGGGGCGAGCGCTTCCAGTCGGCGCTCTCCGGCCTGAAACCCCACCTGGCGAGGTGACCGGCATGTCCTCGAACTTCGACGAGCGCATCGAGTTCCGCCGCTACGACGTGGGCATCGTGGGCTCCGGCCCGGCGGGCCTGTCGGCCGCCGCCCACGCGGCCGAGCTCGGCGTGGCGCACGTCCTGCTGGAGAGCGAGAAGCACGCCTCCAACACGATCCACAAGTACCAGAAGGGCAAGCACGTGATGGCGGAGCCGCAGATCCTGCCGCTGAGGAGCCCCATGAGCTTCGCGGCCGGCACCCGCGAGGAGATCCTCGGCACGTGGAACGAGGAGCTCGACCGGCTGGGGGTGAACATCCGCTACGGCCAGGAGGTGACGGCGATCACCGGCACGGACGGGCAGTTCGAGATCCGCACGAAGCCGGGCGAGATCTTCTTCTGCCGCAAGATCGTGCTCGCCATCGGGCTGCAGGGGAACCTGCGCAAGCTCGGCGTCGAGGGCGAGGCGCTCGAGGGCGTCCAGTACCAGCTCGACGACCCGAAGGAGTATTCCGACGAGACCATCGTGGTGGTGGGCGCGGGGGACGCCGCGATCGAGAACGCGCTCGCCCTCTCGGAGCAGAACCGCGTGATCCTCGTGAACCGCAACGAGGAGTTCACGCGCTGCAAGGAGGGCAACCTCACCCTCGTCCTGGACGCCATCAAGGAAGGGCGCGTCGAGATCCGCTACGGGACCTCGGCGGCGGGGGTCGAGCGGCCCGGGGGCGAGGTGCCCCTGCGCTTCAACCTGAAGACCCCGGACGGCCCGGACACGATCGAGTGCCACCGCATCATCGCCCGCCTGGGCGGAACGCCGCCCCGCAAGCTCGTGGAGGGCTTCGGGGTGCAGTTCCCCTCGCCGGACCCGAACGCCGTGCCGGCGCTCTCGGACACCTACGAGTCGAACGTGAAGGGCCTGTACATCGTGGGCGCGCTGGGCGGCTACCCGCTCATCAAGCAGGCCATGAACCAGGGCTACGAGGTCGTGGAGTCGGCGCTCGGCCGCAAGGTGGAGCCGGCCGACGAGCCGCTCCTCGCGAGGAAGTTCGCCGGTTTCTCGCGGACCATGAGCGTCTCCCAGGTGCTGGACGTCATCCAGAAGGAGGTGCCGCTGCTCTCCGGCATCAACCGGCTGCAGCTTCGCGAGTTCATGCTGGAGAGCGAGCTCGTGACGCCCCGCGAGGGCGAGGTGATCTTCGAGCGCAACGACTACACCAACTCGTTCTACATGGTGGTCGCGGGCGACGTGCGCATCGAGGGCGAGGGCGGCAGGATCTTCCCGCTGGGCGCCGGGCAGTTCTTCGGCGAGCTGGGCCTCATCTCCGGGCGGCGCCGCTCGAGCACGGTGCGGGCGGGCCCGGCCTGCGTCCTCGTCGAGGCGCCGCGGCGGGCGATGCTGAAGCTGGTGGCCTCCGTGGAGTCGGCGCGCCGGCAGATCGACGAGACCTTCCTCAAGCGGGCCGTGCGGGCCTACCTCGCGCCCATGCTGCCCGAGGACGAGCTCGCCGAGCTCGTGTCGAGCGGCGTCGAGGTGCGCCGCTACGGGGGCGGCGAGACGCTCTTCTCGGAGGGCGACGCGCCCGACGGCCTGTACCTGCTGCGCCGCGGCTCGGTGATGGTGTCGCGCACGCTGGCCGGGCGCGAGGTGGTGCTGTCCTACCTCTCGGCCGGCAACTACGTCGGCGAGATGGCGCTCCTCACCGACACGCCGCGCTCGGCCACGGTCCGCGCGGCGGTGACCACCGAGGCGGTCGTCCTCGACGCCGGCGCCTTCAAGCGCGTCCTGGGCAGGAACCCGCGGTGGCGCGAGGAGATGGAGACGCGCTTCCTCGACCGGCTGCGCGTCAACGCGGCCATGGAGGCGGCGCCCGACCCGGGCAACGTCATCGCCTTCCTGCTGCAGCAGGGCGTGGGCGAGGCGACCGACGTGCTCCTCATCGACGAGGCGCTCTGCGTGCGCTGCGACAACTGCGAGAAGGCCTGCGCGGACGTCCACGACGGCACCTCGCGGCTCGACCGCGAGGCCGGGCCCACCTTCGCCGAGATCCACGTGCCGACCTCCTGCCGGCACTGCGAGCACCCGCACTGCATGAAGGACTGCCCGCCGGACGCGATCCACCGCTCGCCGAACGGCGAGGTGTTCGTGAACGACAGCTGCATCGGCTGCGGAAACTGCGAGAAGAACTGCCCCTATGGCGTGATCCAGCTCGCGCCCGTCGACCCGAAGCGCCGCCGCCCGAGCCTGTGGTCGTGGCTGGTGCTGGGGCTGGGGACGGAGCCGGGCATGGAGGCGAAGCCGAAGGGCAAGGACATCCCGAAGAAGGCCGTGAAGTGCGACATGTGCAAGGACCTGCCCGGCGGGGCCGCCTGCGTGCGCGCCTGCCCGACGGGGGCGGCGATACGCGTGAGCCCGGACGAGTTCCTGAACTACGCGGGTTCGGAAAACTGAGCGGGGAAGGTGGGACGAAAGTGGGACGGTTCTACAGAACCGGTCTATTCCGTGTTCAGTGGGAACTGTGCCTCAATTCCAGAATAGACCGGTTCTGTAGAACCGTCCCACTTTCGTCCCACTTTCTAGTGCTTCGCCTCGCCGATGTGGCGGTCGAGGTTCGGGTCGGCGCGGTGGTTGGCCGCGTTCCAGCGCATCACGAGGAACATGGCGAGCGCCACGAACGCGCCGAACATCACGATGATCACGTTGATGTGCAGGTCCATGCGGATCATCAGCGCGTAGAGGGCCAGCATCACGAGGATGCTCACGTTCTCGTTGAAGTTCTGCACGGCGATGGAGTGCCCCGCCGACAGGAGCACGTGGCCGCGGTGCTGCAGCAGCGCGTTCATCGGCACCACGAAGAAGCCGGCCAGCGCGCCCACGAGGATGAGGAGGCCGTAGACGAGCGGCATCCAGGTGACGCCGATGAGCGTCATCACGAACAGGCCCATCAGGATGCCGACCGGCAGCACGGCGACCGCGCGCTTGAGCGGGATGATGCGCGCGGCGACCACGGCACCCACGGCGATGCCGATGGCCGAGACCCCCTGCAGGATGGCGCCCTGCGACAGCGGCAGGTTCAGGTGCTGCTCCGCCCACTTGAGGACGATGAACTGCAGCGTCGCCCCGGCGCCCCAGAAGAGGGTCGTCACGGCGAGCGAGATCTGGCCCAGCTTGTCCTTCCAGAGCGTCGTGAAGCAGTGCGCGAAGTCGACCACGAGCCGCACCGGGTGGCGCTCCTGGCGCGCGTAGCGCGCGCCGGTGTCGGGGATCGCGAGGTTGAAGAGCGCGGCGACGAAGTAGACCACGCTGATCAGCAGGATGGCGGCCTCCGCCGGCGTGTCCACGCCGGTTTCGATGAACGGGGCGTCGAACGCGAGCAGCGCCGCGGAGACGCCCGGGCCGATGAGGACGCCGCCCAGCACCGTGCCCAGCACGATCGAGGCCACCGTGAGGCCCTCGATCCAGCCGTTGGCCACGACGAGCTGCTCGGCGGGCAGGAGCTCCGTGAGGATGCCGTACTTGGCCGGCGAGTAGGCCGCGGCACCCAGCCCCACCACGGCGTAGGCCACCAGCACGAACCAGTAGTGCGCGAGCCCGGGGATCGACACCAGGTCGTGGAAGAAGAGCAGGGCGCAGCCGGCGATCTTGATCGTGTTGGTCACGAACATGACCCTGCCCTTGGGCATCGAGTCGGCGAATGCGCCCACGAAGGCGGCGAGAAGGACGTACGAGACGGTGAAGAAGAACTTGAGGAGCGGGGTGAGCCAGGCCGGGCCTTCGAGCTGCAGGAGGAGGGCGATGGAGGCGATGAGGAGCGCGTTGTCGGCCAGCGAGGAGAAGAACTGCGCGGCCATGATGATGTAGAACCCGCGCTTCAAGCCCTCTTCTCCCTTGCCGTCCACCAGCTGCGGAACTCCCGCTCGGGCAGCGGGCGGCTGACCAGGTAGCCCTGCACGAGGTCGCAACCCATGCGCGCGAGTTCCGCCCGCGCGGGCTCGTCCTCGACGCCCTCGGCGACGGCCCGCAGGTCGAAGTTGTGCGCCAGGTCGATCACCGAGCGCACGATCTGGTGGTCGCCGCGATCCGCGAGCAGCCCGCTCACGAAGAGCCGGTCGATCTTGAGCTCGTCCACGGGGAAGCGCTTCAGGTACGCGAGCGAGGAATAGCCCGTGCCGAAGTCGTCGATGGCGAGCTGCACGCCCGTTCCCTTGAGCCGCGTGAGCATCGCCATGGTGCGCTCGGCGTCGCCGATCATGGAGCTCTCGGTGATCTCGAGCGTGATCCGCTCCGCCGGGATGCCCCAGGTGCCCAGCGCCTGCTCGACGATGTCGGGCAGCTCCTGGTCCACGAGGGTTCGCGTCGAGAGGTTCACGCTGAAGCGCGGCGTGATGCCGTCCTTGGCGAGCTGGGCGGCGTAGCGCAGGACGGCGTTCAGCACCCAGAAGGTGAGGGACCCGATGATGCCCGTGTTCTCGGCGATGCCGACGATGGTGCCCGGGGCGATGGGCCCCGAGGTCGGGTGGCGCCAGCGCAGCAGGGCCTCGGCCGCGACGGGGCGGGAGTCGTCGAGCGTGACCTGGGGCTGGTAGTGGACCTCCAGCTCGTTGGAGCGGATGGCGCGCTGCAGGTCGATGTCGAGGCCGTGGTAGACCTCCGCCTCGATGCTGTCCTCGCTCTGGAATACGTGGTAGCCCTCCTCGCGCGTGCCGGCGATGCGGCGGGCGACGTCCGCCGCCATGAGCAGCTGCGCGGGGTCGGCGCGGTTCTCCGGCACGGTGGCGATGCCCACGCACGGCCGCAGCACCGCGGTGCCGCCTTCGTGGGCGATGGGCCGGTCGAGCGCGCGAAGGCACTTCACCGCCGCGAGCACCGCCTGCGTGGGATGGGCGATGCGCGGCAGGACGATGCACACCTGCTCGTCGCTCAGCGCGGCGACGCGGTCCTCGGGGCGCAGGGCGGGGCGCAGGCGCTCGATGACCAGCGACAGGGTGACCGCGGCCGGCGGCCCCTTCAGCAGCGCCTGCAGCCGGTCGACGCGCCGCAGCTCCACCAGGAGCACGGCCAGCCGGCCGTTGGTCGCCTGGGCCACGGCCGCCTCCCGGTCGAGGAAGCGCAGCAGGTCCTCCCGCGCGCCTTCGCCCGAGGGGTGGGCGTGGAAGCCGTGGTCGGCGGGAGGGGGCGCGGAACTCACGAGAGGTAGTTCTCGCGCGGGTTGAGGCCGTATGCGCCGGTGGGAAGGCTGCGCCGTATGAAGGCCGGCTCGTCGCCCCCGAGCAGCGGGTCGTAGAGGAGGTCGACCATGATCGGGTAGGCCGCGGGCGTCTTGTCCGGGCCGGTGAGGAGCAGGACCCGCGGCTTCAGCCGCCGGACCTTGTTGTGCGAGACGACGACGGCCACCTCGCCCGTGGAAAGCTCGACGAGGGAGCCCACCGGAAAGACGCCGATCGCCTGCACGAACTGCTCGGTGAGGGGCGCGTGGAAGTAGTCGCCGCCCCAGCCGGTGATGCTGCGCAGCGCCTCGTAGGACGAGACCGCCTCGGCGTACGGGCGGGACTTGGTGAGCGCGGCGAAGCAGTCGGCGATGCCCGCCATGCGGCCGAAGATGCCGATGGCGTCGGCCTTGAGGGCCTGCGGGTAGCCGCTGCCGTTCATCCGCTCGTGGTGCTGCGCGATGCCCTCGAGCACCTCCACCGGCCAGTTGGGCGTGGCGGCGAGGATCTCCAGCCCCAGGGTCACGTGGCTCTTCGCCGTCTCGAACTCCTCCGCGGTGAGCTTGCCCTGCTTTTCGAGGAGCTCGCGCGGCAGCTTCATCTTGCCGATGTCGAGGAGCAGGCCGATGGTGCCCAGCTGCGAGAGCTCGGCGCGCGGGAACCCCAGGTGGCGGCCGAAGGCCACCAGGTAGACCGCCACCTGCAGGCCGTGGCCATAGGTGGTGAGGTCGCGCGCGCGCAGCTTCGCCACCCACATGAGCGCGTCGGGGTTCCTCACCATGCTCTCGACCATCTCGTCGACGACTTCCTCGACGCGGGCGATTTCCACCGGGTGCCCGGCCCACACGTCGGAGGCGAGCTTGCGCAGCATCTCGGAGGAGCGGTCGAAGGCGGTGCGCGCCGGGGCGATCTCCTCCTCGACGGTGCGCGTGTCCGGGTAGATGGTGACGGCGACCGAGGGCGGCAGGAGGGTGGCGCGTTGCGCCTCGGACAGGAGCTTCGCGGGATCGGCAGGCAGCCCCTTCGAGGGGCGCCGGAAGAATGAACGCAACGAGCCCATGATGCCGCCCAGCCCCCCGCGCCCATGATCCGCTTCGCGGGGCGGCACCTCGAGGGGCGCTCCGGTCCCGGCCGTCGGGGCGTTGCCGTCGACCGTCACCGTCGGGACGGGTTCGGACCTGGTTCCCGCGGGGGTGCGGACGGGCTCCGCGGACCTGCGGAACTCGTCCCCGGTCGAGCGCGCCCGGTCGATGACGACCCACTGGCAGACCTGCTGCAGTTCCGTGATCTGGCGGCGGTCCGTGATCAGGAAGCCCTGCAGGACGAAGGGCGTGTCGATCCATGGACGGTCGAGGTCGGCGACGAACATGCCCACCTTGAGGTCCTTGACGGCCACGCGCGAATACATGGATGAGGGAGCGTTGTTGAGGGAGAGCGGATCGTCGCGCCGCCGTACGCAGCGCCCTTTCGCTGCATTCTAAGGGATATAAGGCCCGGAGCGCTCCCGGCCGCGACCTATAATCGGCACTCCCGGCCGCTGCGGCCGCGCACCGCCGACAACGCTCCCCGCATGGGCACGATCCTCGAAGGCATCCGCATCCTCGACCTCACCCGGGTCCTCGCCGGCCCCTGGGCCACCCAGAACCTCGCCGACCTCGGCGCCGAAGTCATCAAGATCGAGCGACCCGGGCAGGGCGACGACACGCGCACCTGGGGGCCGCCATTCCTCAAGGACCGCGAAGGGCGCGACACGGCCGACGCCGCCTACTTCCTCGCCGCCAACCGCGGCAAGAAGTCGGTCACCCTCGACATCGCGAGCGCCGAGGGGCAGGCGCTCGCGCGGCGGCTCGCGGCCGCCTGCGACGTCGTGGTGGAGAACTTCAAGGTGGGCGACCTCGCCCGCTACGGCCTCGACTACGCGTCGCTCAGGGCGGGCCACGAAGGTCTCGTCTACTGCTCGATCACCGGGTTCGGCCAGGACGGCCCGTACCGCGACCGGCCCGGCTACGACTTCATGATCCAGGGCCTGGGCGGGCTCATGAGCGTGACCGGCGAGCGCGACGACCTGCCCGGGGGCGGCCCGCAGAAGGTGGGCGTGGCCGTGGCCGACCTCTTCACGGGCATGTACGCCGCGAGCGCCATCGTCGCGGCCCTGCTGCACCGCGAACGGACGGGGGAGGGACAGCACATCGACATTGCGCTTCTCGATGCCCAGGTGGCCATGCTCGCCAACCTGTCGGCGGCCTACCTCGCCTCCGGGCGCGTGCCCGGCCGGATGGGCAACGCCCACCAGGCCATCGTGCCGTACCAGGTCTTCCGCGCCGCCGACGGCTTCCTCATCGTGGCGGTGGGCAACGACGGGCAGTTCGCCCGGTTCTGCGAGGTCGCCGGCCTCGAACCGCTCGCCACGGACGCGCGCTATGCCAGGAACCCCGGGCGTGTCGCGCACCGCGAGGAGCTGGTGGCGACGATCGCCGGGCGGCTCGCCACCCGGCCGGCCGCCGAGTGGCTCGCCGCGCTGGAGGCCGCGCAGGTGCCGTGCGGGCCGATCAACGACCTCGCGCAGGTCTTCGCCGACCCGCAGGTGATCCATCGCGGCATGGTGGCCTCGCTCCCGCACCCCGGTGCGGGGGAAGTGCGCGTCGTGGCCAATCCGGTGCGCTTTTCCGCCACGCCGGCCCGCAGCCTGCGCGCGCCGCCGCGACTGGGCGAGCACACCGACGAGATCCTCGGAAACCTGCTGGGCCTGGAGGCCGCGGGGCTGGAAGACCTTCGCGCGCGCAAGGTCATTTGAGGAATCCCGTGGGCGGGTTTTCGGCGACGGGGCGAGCGCCGGTATACTCCCGCATCTGCGCGATCCGCAGGCGTTTTTCCGGGCCCGGCGGCGGTGCATGACGTCCCGCAGGCTTCCGGAAGCCCGCCCCGCGCGGCACAGGAGAGACGCTGCTTGAAACCGACCGACATCGGAACGCCCGACTACTTCCACAAGGTTGTCGACTGCCAGTGGGCCTGCCCGGCCCATACCCCCGTCCCCGAGTACATCCGCCTGATCGCGCAGGGCCGGTACGCGGACGCCTACATGATCAACTGGACGTCGAACGTGTTCCCGGGGATCCTGGGGCGCACCTGCGACCGTCCGTGCGAGCCCGCGTGCCGCCGCGGCCGCGTCGAGGAGAACCAGGGCGAGAAGCCCGAGCCGGTCGCCATCTGCCGCCTGAAGCGCGTCGCGGCCGACTACAAGGGCGACGTGAAGTCGCGCCTGCCGCGGCCCGCCGCGAAGAAGAACGGCAAGCGGGTGGCCTGCGTGGGCGGCGGACCCGCCTCGCTCACGGTCGCCCGCGACCTCGCGCCCCTGGGTTACCACGTCACGATCTTCGAGGCCGACCAGCGCGCCGGCGGCATGATCCGCACGCAGATCCCGAAGTTCCGCCTGCCCGAGAGCGTCATCGACGAGGAGGTGGGTTACGTCCTCGACCTCGACGTGGATTTCCGCCCCAACCATCGCGTCGAGTCGCTGAAGGAGCTGCTCGGGCACGGCTACGACGCCGTCTTCGTGGGCTCCGGGGCGCCGCGCGGGCGCGACCTCGACGTCCCCGGGCGCGAGGAGGCCGCGAAGCACATCCACGTGGGCATCGAGTGGCTGGCCTCCGTCTCCTTCGGGCACATCACGAAGGTGGGCCGGCGCGTGATCGTGCTGGGCGGCGGCAACACGGCCATGGACTGCTGCCGGTCGGCGCGCCGCCTCGGCGGCGAGGACGTGAAGGTGATCGTGCGCTCCGGCTACGAGGAGATGAAGGCGAGCCCCTGGGAGAAGGAGGACGCCGTCCACGAGGGCATCCCCATCCTCAACTTCCTGGTGCCGAAGGCCTTCGTGCACGAGCAGGGCCGGCTCACCGGCATGACCTTCGAGAAGGTCCAGGCCGTCTACGACGACAAGGGCCGGCGCTCGCTCGTGCCCACCGGCGAGCCGGAGCAGCACTTCGAGTGCGACGAGGTGCTGGTGGCCGTCGGGCAGGAAAACGCCTTCCCCTGGATCGAGCGCGACACCGGCGTCGAGTTCGACAAGTGGGGCATGCCGGTGCTGGACCCGAAGACGCTGCAGTCGACGCTGCCGTCGGTGTTCTTCGGGGGCGACGCCGCGCTGGGCCCGAAGAACATCATCTGGGCCGTGGCCCACGGCCACGACGCGGCCATCTCGATCGACCGGTTCTGCCGGGGCGAGGACGTGGCGGTGCGCCCGCCCGCCCTCATGAACCTGGTGTCGCAGAAGATGGGGATCCACGAGTGGATCTACGACAACCAGATCGTCCCGGACGCGAGGAACCGCGTGCCGCTCAAGGAGCTCACGATCGCGCTGAAGGACATCCGCCAGGAGGTGGAGCTGGGCTTCGACCCCGAGCTTGCCTGGAAGGAGGCGCAGCGCTGCCTCAACTGCGACGTGCAGACGGTGTTCGTGCCGAAGCTGTGCATCGAGTGCGACGCCTGCGTCGACATCTGCCCGATGGACTGCATCACGTTCACCGCCGACGGGGAGGAGGCCGAGGTTCGCGCCCGCCTCAACGCCCCCGCGCGCAACCCCGCCCAGGACCTCTACGTGGGCGCCGGGCTCAAGACCGGCAGGATCATGGCCAAGGACGAGGACGTTTGCCTGCACTGCGGCATGTGCGCGGAGCGCTGCCCGACGGGGGCGTGGGACATGCAGAAGTCCTTCATCGAGATGACCCACGCCGGGCCGGGATGCCGCGAAGGCGCCGCCCCGCGCAAGGCGGCGTGAGGGCAACATGGTGAAGCGGATCGAGGCGGTGAACGACTTCGTCGTCAAGTTCGCGAACGTGAACGGCTCGGGCTCGGCCTCGGCCAACACGCTCTTCGCGAAGGCCATCATGCGCATGGGCGTGCCGGTGAGCCCGCGCAACATCTTCCCCTCCAACATCCAGGGCCTGCCCACCTGGTACGAGGTGCGCGTCTCCGAGCGCGGCTGGCTGGGCCGGCGCGGCGGGGCGGACCTCATGGTCGCCATGAACCCGCAGACCTGGGAGAAGGACGTGGTCGAGATAGAGCCGGGCGGCTACCTCTTCTACGACTCCACCAAGCCGCTGCCGGCCGACAAGTTCCGCAGCGACGTGACCGTGCTGGGCATGCCGCTCACCGCGATCTGCAACGCGACCTACTCCGACGCGCGCCAGCGCCAGCTCTTCAAGAACATCATCTACGTGGGCGCGCTCACGGCGCTGCTCGACGTCGACGTGGCCGAGGTCGAGCGGCTCATCGGCGAGCAGTACAAGGGCAAGGAGAAGCTCCTCGAGCCCAACTTGAAGGCGCTGCACATGGGCCGCGACTACGCCCTGGAGCACCTGCCTTGCCCGCTGGGCATCACCGTGCGGCGCACGGACAAGGTGGGCGACAGGATCTTCATCGAGGGCAACAACGCCGTGGCGCTCGGGGCGCTCTATGGCGGCGCGACCGTCTGCGCCTGGTACCCGATCACGCCGTCGTCCTCGGTGGCCGAGGCCTTCTCGAAGCACTGCTCGAAGCTGCGCGTCGACCCAGCCACCGGCAAGCTCAACGTCGCCATCGTGCAGGCCGAGGACGAGCTCGCCTCCATCGGCATGGTGATCGGGGCCGCGTGGAACGGGGCGCGGGCGTTCACCTGCACGTCGGGCCCGGGCGTGTCGCTCATGACGGAATTCATCGGGCTGGCCTACTTCGCCGAGATCCCCGCGGTGATCGTGAACGTGCAGCGCGCCGGCCCCTCGACGGGCATGCCCACGCGCACGCAGCAGGCCGACATCCTCTCCTGCGCCTACGCCTCGCACGGAGACACCAAGCACGTGCTGCTCTTCCCGGAGGACGCGAAGGAGGCCTTCCAGCTCACCGCCGACGCCCTGGACCTGGCGGACCGGCTGCAGACGCCCGTCTTCGTGATGACCGACCTCGACATCGGCATGAACGAGCGGCTGTGCGACCCGCTGGAATGGGACGACTCGCGCACCTACGACCGCGGCAAGGTCCTCTCCCGCGAGGACCTCGAGGCGGGCCAGCGCTTCGGCCGCTACCTCGACGTGGACGACGACGGCATCACCTACCGCACCTACCCGGGGACGCACCCGAAGCGCGGCTCGTTCTTCACACGCGGCACCAGCCGCGACCGCTACGCCCGCTACACGGAGGAGGGCAGCGCCTACGTCGACAACATGCAGCGCCTGGTGCGCAAGTTCGCGACGGCCAAGCTGTACGTGCCCGAGCCGGTCCTCACGGACTCGCCGCGGACGGCGCACTACGGGGTGATCTACTACGGCTCGACGGCCTGCGCGATGGACGAGGCGCTCGCCGAGCTCGAGGCCGAGGGCATCCCGATCGACGCGCTGCGCGTGCGCGCCTTCCCTTTCCAGGATTCGGTGATCGAGTTCGTCAACGCCCACGACCACGTGTTCGTCGTCGAGCAGAACCGCGACGGGCAGCTGCGGACGCTCCTCGTGAACGAGGGCGCCATCGACCCGGCGCGCGCCTCCTCGGTCGTGCACTACGACGGCACGCCGATCACCGCCCGCTTCATCCGCCGCGCCATCGAGGAGCGCCTTTCGGCGTTCAACGTGCGCCCCATGCGGCGCACCGCCGCGGCAGGAGAGTAGAGCCATGACCTACCTCGCCAAGCCCAAGCTGCACCACCCCGACCTCCCGGCCAACGCGCTCGGCTTCACGCGCCGCGACTACGAGGGGACGATCTCCACGCTCTGCGCGGGCTGCGGTCACGACTCGATCAGCGCGGCCATCATCCAGGCCTGCTGGGAGCTCGCCATCCAGCCGCACCGCGTGGCCAAGCTCTCGGGCATCGGCTGCTCGTCGAAGACGCCGACCTACTTCCTGGACAAGTCGCACGGCTTCAACTCGGTGCACGGGCGCATGCCGTCGGTGCTGACCGGCGCCAACCTCGCCAACCGCGACCTCATCTACCTGGGCGTCTCCGGCGACGGCGACTCGGCCTCCATCGGGCTGGGGCAGTTCGCGCACAGCATGCGCCGCGGCGTGAACATGACCTACATCGTCGAGAACAACGGCGTGTACGGCCTCACCAAGGGGCAGTTCTCGGCCACCGCCGACCGGGGCTCCAAGTCCAAGCGCGGCGCCGTCAACACCGACGAGGGCATCGATCTCGCCATCCTCGCGCTGCAGCTCGGCGCCACCTTCGTGGCCAGGAGCTTCTCCGGCGACAAGGAACAGCTGGTGCCGCTCATCAAGGGCGCGCTGACCCACCCCGGGGCGGCCTTCATCGACGTGGTCTCTCCCTGCGTGGCGTTCAACAACCACGAGGGCTCCACGAGGAGCTACGACTACGTGCGCAACCACAACGAGGCCGTGAACCGCCTCGACGTGATCACCGTGCACCGGGAGATCACCGCGGAATACCCGCCCGGCTCGGTGCAGGAGGTGCGGCAGCACGACGGCTCGCTCCTGCGCCTGCGCAAGCTCTCGGAGGACTACGACTCCTCCAGCCGCATCTCCGCGATGAGCTACGTCCAGTCGCGCTACGCCCACGGCGAGATCGTGACCGGGCTCCTCTACGTCGAGCCCGGCGCCGGCGACCTGCACGAGAGCCTCGGAACCGTCGACCGGCCGCTCAACGAACTGGGCGAGAAGGAGCTCTGCCCGGGTTCGGCGGCGCTCGCCAAGTTCAACGCGAGCCTGCGCTGAAGACGGCGAGGATGGACGCCGTCGACCTGCGCAGCGACACCGTCACCCGTCCCACGCCCGCCATGCGCGAGGCGATGGCCCGAGCCGAGGTCGGCGACGACGTGTTCGGGGACGACCCGACGGTGAAGGCGCTGGAGGAGCGCGCGGCGGCGATGTTCGGCCTCGAGGCGGGGCTCTTCTTTCCCACCGGCACGCAGTCCAACCTCGCGGCCCTGATGGCCCACTGCGCCCGCGGCGAGGAAGTGATCCTCGGGCAGGACGCGCACACCTTCAAGTACGAAGGGGGAGGCGCCGCGGTGCTGGGCTCCATCCAGCCGCAGCCGCTCGCGAACCTTCCCGACGGCACGCTCGACCTCGCCATGGTCGAGGCCGCCGTGAAGCCCGACGACTCCCATTTCGCGATCACGCGGCTCCTCGCGCTGGAAAACACCATCGGCGGCAAGGTGATCGGCCGCGACTACCTCGCGAAGGCCGTGACGCTCGCGTGGAAGAAGGGCCTGTCCACGCACCTCGACGGCGCGCGCATCTTCAACGCGGCGGTAAAGCTGGGCATGCCCGTGGACCAGCTCTGCGCGGGTTTCGACACCGTCTCGGTGTGCCTCTCCAAGGGCCTCGGCGCGCCGGCGGGCACCGTGCTCGTGGGCCACGGCGGGCTCGTCGCCCGGGCGCGCCGCATCCGCAAGATGCTGGGGGGCGGGATGCGGCAGGCGGGGATCCTCGCCGCCGCGGGCCTACACGCGCTGGAGCACCACGTGGAGCGGCTGGCCGAGGATCACGCGAACGCCGAGCGGCT
>JAMPXV010000073.1 GCA_023700985.1 Lysobacter sp. | reverse complement strand
GCGAGCTGGTCGCCGGCTTCCACGTCGAGTACTCGGGGATGACCTTCGCGGTCTTCTTCCTGGCCGAGTACGCGAACATGATCCTGGTCTCCACGCTCGCGAGCCTGCTATTCCTCGGCGGGTGGCTCTCGCCCTTCCCCGCGGGGTGGGGGTTCCTGGGCGCGCCCGGCATCGGCTGGCTCGTCCTGAAGATCGCGTTCTTCATGTTCCTCTTCCTGTGGGTGCGGGCCTCCTTCCCGCGCTACCGCTACGACCAGATCATGCGGCTGGGCTGGAAGGTGTTCATCCCCGTCACGCTGGTGTGGATCGCCGTCACGGGCGTGATGATGCTCGAGCCCGCGGCGAGCACCTGGCCCTTCTCCATCTGGTTCGGGAAATGACGGCCATGTGGAACCGCGCGAAGGACATCCTCTCGAGCCTCCTGCTCATCGAGCTGCTGAAGGGGCTCGGCCTCACCGGGCGCTTCCTCTTCGCGCGCAAGGTCACCGTCTTCTTCCCCGAGGAGAAGACGCCGCAGAGCGCGCGCTTCCGGGGGCTGCACGCGCTGCGCCGCTACCCCAACGGGGAGGAGCGCTGCATCGCCTGCAAGCTGTGCGAGGCCGTCTGCCCGGCGCTCGCGATCACCATCGAGAGCGAGCTGCGCCAGGACGGCACGCGGCGCACCACGCGCTACGACATCGACCTCACCAAGTGCATCTTCTGCGGGTTCTGCGAGGAGAGCTGCCCGGTGGACTCCATCGTGGAGACGCGCGTCCTCGAGTACCACGGCGAGGCGAGGGGCGACCTCTACTACACCAAGCCCGTGCTGCTCGCGATCGGCGACCGCTACGAGGCGCAGATAGCGGCCGACCGCGCCGAGGACGCGAGGTACCGATGACGATCCAGCTCGCCGCCTTCTACGTGTGCGCCGTGGTCCTGATCGGCGCGGCGCTGCGCGTCATCACGACGAGGAACGCCGTCCACGCCGCCCTCTGGCTCGTGCTCGCCTTCTTCACCGCCGCCTGTCTCTGGCTTCTCCTCTACGCGGAGTTCCTGGCCGCCGCCCTGGTGATGGTGTACGTGGGCGCCGTGATGGTGCTCTTCCTCTTCGTGGTGATGATGCTCGACATCAACTTCGACAAGCTGCGCGAGGGCATCTGGCGCCACCTGCCGCTCGCCGGCGGCATCGGCATCCTGATGGCCCTCGAGATGGCGCTCGTCCTGGGCTCGCGCGAGTTCGGCGTCGACGGGCCGCGTTCCCCGGGGGCGCCGCCGGCCGGCTACTCCAACACCAAGGAGCTCGGGCGGCTCCTCTACACGGACTACGTCTTCCCCTTCGAGCTGGCGGCGGTCATCCTGCTGGTGGCCATCGTCGCCGCCATCGCGCTCACGCTTCGCCGCCGCAAGGAGACCCGCTACCAGGATCCCGCGGACCAGCTCGCGGCCAACAAGGCCAACCGCCTGAAGATCGTGAAGGACGCGCCGGCGCGCGTGCCGCCGGCGTCGCAGGAAGGGGGAGGGGAATGATCTCGCTCGGCCAGTACCTCGTCCTCGGGGCCATGCTCTTCGCCATCGCGGTGGCGGGCATCTTCCTCAACCGGAAGAACCTCATCGTGATCCTCATGGCCATCGAGCTGATGCTGCTCGCGGTGAACATGAACTTCATCGCCTTCTCGCACTTCCTGGGCGACCCCGCGGGGCAGGTCTTCGTGTTCTTCATCCTCACGGTGGCGGCCGCCGAGTCCGCCATCGGCCTGGCGATCCTCGTGACCCTCTTCCGCAACCTCAGGTCGATCAACGTCGACGACCTGGGCTCCCTCAAGGGCTGATGCGACGATGGACCTGATGACGCTCGCCACCGTCGCCGCCTTCGCCCCCCTCGCGGGCGCGGCCCTCGCGGGCCTCCTCGGCTGGAAGCTGGGGCGCGCGTTCGCGCACACGGTGACGATCGCCTCGGTGGCCATCTCGTTCCTGGCCTCGCTCGCCATCCTGGGGGACGTGGCCGCGGGCCAGTCGCTCTCGGCGCCGCTCTACACCTGGATCGCCGGCGACGGCTGGTCCATCCACGTGGGCTTCCTCGTCGACCGGCTCACGGCCGTGATGATGCTGGTGGTCACCTTCGTGTCGCTGATGGTGCACGTCTACACCATCGGCTACATGGCGGACGACCCGGGCTACCAGCGCTTCTTCTCCTACATCTCGCTCTTCACCTTCTCGATGCTGATGCTGGTGATGGCGGACAACTTCCTGCAGCTCTTCTTCGGCTGGGAGGCGGTGGGCCTGGTCTCCTACCTCCTCATCGGCTTCTGGTTCAAGCGGCCCACCGCCATCTACGCGAACCTCAAGGCCTTCCTCGTGAACCGCGTGGGCGACTTCGGGTTCCTGCTCGGCATCGGGTTCGTGTTCGCGGCCTTCGGCACGCTCGACTACGCGGCGGTGTTCAGGGCCGCGCCCGACTTCGCCGGCACGGTCGTGGAGATCGTCCCCGGCGCGGACTGGTCGCTCCTCACCGTGATCTGCGTGGGCCTCTTCATCGGCGCCATGGGCAAGAGCGCGCAGTTCCCGCTGCACGTGTGGCTGCCGGACTCGATGGAGGGCCCCACGCCCATCTCCGCGCTCATCCACGCGGCCACGATGGTCACCGCCGGCATCTTCATGGTGGCGCGCATGTCGCCGCTCTTCGAGCTGTCGCAGGCGGCGCTCTCCATGGTGATCGTGGTCGGAGCCGTCACCGCCTTCTTCATGGCGCTGGTGGCGATCGTGCAGGTCGACATCAAGCGGGTCGTCGCCTACTCCACGCTCTCGCAGCTGGGCTACATGACGATGGCCCTGGGGGCCGCGGCCTACCCGATCGCCATCTTCCACCTCATGACGCACGCCTTCTTCAAGGCGGTGCTGTTCCTGGGCGCGGGCTCGGTGATCATCGCGCTGCACCACGAGCAGGACATGCGGAAGATGGGGGGGCTGCGCAAGTACCTGCCCTGGACGTACGCGACGGTGCTCATCGGGGCGATCGCCAACGCGGGCCTGCCGCCGTTCTCGGGCTTCTTCTCGAAGGAATCCATCATCGAGGCGCTGCACCTCTCGCAGACGCCGGGCGCGGGGTTCGCGTACCTGCTCGCCCTGGGGGGCGTGTTCGTGGGCGCCTTCTACACCTTCCGCCTGGTCTTCTTCGCCTTCCACGGCAAGGAGCGCTTCCGGGACGCCCACGGGCACGCGCACGCCGCGGCGGAGGAGCCGGGCCACGAGGAGTTCCACGGAACCCCCCACGAGTCCCCGTGGGTGGTGACGCTGCCGCTGGTCCTCCTCGCCATCCCGTCGGTCGTGATCGGCTGGTGGGCCATCCAGCCCATGCTGTACGGCGGCTGGTTCGGCTCGTCCATCGCCTCCACGGCCACGATGGCGGAGATGGCGAAGCTCTTCCACGGGGCCGGGGCGATGGTGCTGCACGCCTTCGGGACGCTGCCGTTCTGGCTGGACGTCGCGGGCGTGGCGCTGGCCGCGTACCTCTACCTCGTTCGCCCGGACCTCCCCGCCGTGATCAAGGCGAAGTCGGGCGTGCTCGCCACCATCCTCGAGCGCAAGTACGGCTTCGACGACTTCAACGACTGGTTCTTCGCCGGCGGCGCGCGCGCCCTGGGCGAGGGCCTCGCGAAGTGGGGCGACCGCACGATCATCGACGGGATCATGGTCAACGGCACCGCGAGGCTCGTCGGCTGGTTCGCGGGCGTCGCGCGCCGGGTCCAGACCGGCTACGTCTACCACTACGCGTTCACGATGATCATCGGCGTGTTCGCGCTTCTCACCCTCTGGCTCTACCACGCGAGGATCTAGGAAAGGACCATGTCGCAGGGCTTCCCGATCCTCTCGCTGGTCACGTGGCTGCCGATCGCCTTCGGCGTGGCGGTGCTGGCGCTCGCCTCCGACCGCAACCCGGCGCCGGCGCGGTGGACCGCGCTCGCGGGCTCGATCCTGGGCTTCGTCGCGGGGATTCCCCTGTGGACGGGCTTCAGCCTGGCCGCGGGCGGGGCGATGCAGTTCGAGGAGCTCGCGCCCTGGATCCCGCTCTTCAACGTGAACTACCACCTCGGGGTCGACGGCATCTCGATGCCGCTGATACTCCTCAACAGCTTCATGACCGTGCTCGTGGTGATCGCCCACTGGGAGGTCGTCACGGAGAAGGTCGGCCAGTACCTGGCGGCCTTCCTCATCATGTCGGGGCTCATCAACGGCACCTTCGCCGCGCTGGACGCCATCCTCTTCTACGTGTTCTTCGAGGCGATGCTCATCCCGATGTTCCTCATCATCGGGGTGTGGGGCGGGCCGAACCGGGTGTACGCGGCGGTCAAGTTCTTCCTCTACACGCTGCTCGGGTCGCTCCTGATGCTCGCGGCCTTCATCTACCTCTACCACCAGACCAACGGCAGCTTCGAGATCCTCGACTACCACAAGCTGCCGCTCACGATGACGGCGCAGGTGCTCGTGTTCCTCGCCATGTTCATGTCCTTCGCGGTGAAGGTGCCGATGTGGCCGGTGCACACGTGGCTGCCCGACGCCCACGTGGAGGCGCCCACGGGCGGCTCGGTGATCCTCGCGGCCATCACGCTCAAGATCGGCGCCTACGGGTTCCTGCGCTTCAACATGCCCATCGCCCCCGACGCCTCCCACGCGCTCGCCGGCTTCATGATCACGCTCTCGCTCGTCGCGGTGGTCTACATCGGCCTGGTGGCGCTCGTGCAGTCGGACATGAAGAAGCTCATCGCCTACTCGTCGATCTCGCACATGGGGTTCGTGACCCTGGGCTTCTTCCTGTTCAACGCCGAGGGCGTGCTGGGCGGGCTCATCCAGATGGTCTCGCACGGCTTCATCTCGGCGGCCATGTTCCTGTGCGTGGGCGTGCTCTACGACCGCGTGCACTCGCGGCAGATCTCGGCCTACGGCGGGGTGGCCAACACCATGCCGGTCTTCGCCGCCTTCTTCGTGCTCTTCGCCATGGCCAACTCGGGGCTCCCGGCCACCAGCGGCTTCGTGGGCGAGTTCTTCGTGATCATGGGCGCGGTCAAGGTGAACTTCTGGTACGCGTTCCTCGCCGCCACCACCCTCATCTTCGGCGCGGCCTACACGCTGTGGATGGTGAAGCGCGTGGTCTACGGCGAGGTCGCCAACCCGGACGTCGCGGCGCTGAAGGACGTGAACGGCCGCGAGCTCGCGTTCCTGGCGCTCCTCGCCGCCTGCGTGCTGGCGATGGGCATCTACCCGAAGCCCTTCGCCGACGTGATGAACCCCACGATCCTCGAGCTGCTGCAGCACGTGACGGCGTCCAAGCTCCGATGAACACCGCCACCTTCTCTCTCGCCACCCTCGCGCCCGCGATCCCCGAGATCGCGCTCCTCGCGTTCGTGTCGGCGCTCCTCGTGATCGACCTCTTCGTGGCCGACCGGGACAGGCACGTCTCGTTCTGGCTCGCCATCGGTTCGCTCCTGGGCACGGCTCTCCTGGCCGGCTCCCTCGTCGGCCACCCCTCGGCGGTGACCTTCCAGGGGATGTTCGTGGCCGACCCGATGTCGCAGGTGCTGAAGGTGTCCGTGCTCCTGTCGGTGGCCGCGACCCTGGTCTACAGCCGCGTCTACCTCGAGGTGCGGGAGCTCCTGCGCGGGGAGTTCCTCTCGCTCTCGCTCTTCGCGACGCTGGGGATGATGGTGATGATCTCCGCCCACCACTTCCTCACGCTCTACCTGGGCCTGGAGCTCCTGGCGCTCTCGCTCTACGCGATGGTCGCCCTGCAGCGCGACTCGGCGCGCGCGACCGAGGCGGCGATGAAGTACTTCGTCCTGGGCGCGCTCGCCTCGGGGATGCTCCTCTACGGCATGTCGATGGTCTACGGCGGCACCGGGTCGCTCGACATCGCGCGCGTGGCCGCCTCGCTGGCCGGCACGCCGCAAAGCCAGACGCTGGCGGTGTTCGGCCTGGTCTTCGTCGTGGCGGGTGTCGCCTTCAAGCTCGGGGCGGTGCCGTTCCACATGTGGGTCCCGGACGTCTACCACGGCGCCTCCACGCCGGCCACGCTCTTCATCGGCGCCGCGCCCAAGATCGCCGCCTTCGCCTTCGTGATGCGCCTCCTCGCCCAGGCGCTGGGCCCGTTGGGCGCCGACTGGCAGCAGATGCTCGCCATCCTCGCCGTGGCCTCCATCGGCCTGGGCAACGTCGTGGCCATCGCGCAGACGAACCTCAAGCGCATGCTCGCCTACTCGACCATCTCGCACATGGGCTTCCTGCTGCTGGGGATCCTCGCGGGCACCGACAACGGCTACAGCTCGGCCATGTTCTACGTGCTCACCTACGTGCTCATGACGCTGGGCGCCTTCGGCATGATCCTGCTGCTCTCGCGCGCGGGCTTCGAGGCCGAGGAGCTCGAGGACTTCCGCGGCCTCAACCGCCGCTCTCGCTGGTTCGCCTTCGTGATGCTGGTCATCGTCTTCTCGCTGGCGGGCATCCCGCCGGCCGTCGGCTTCCTCGCCAAGCTCGCCGTGCTGCAGGCGGCGTGGGAGTCCGGCTTCGGCTGGCTCGTCGTCTTCGCCGTCCTGATGAGCGTCGTGGGCGCCTTCTACTACCTGCGGCTCGTGAAGCTCATGTACATGGACGAGCCGGCCGGCGAGATCACCATCGCCGGGCGCGGCGACATGCGCTTCCTCCTGTCGGTCAACGCGCTGGCAGTGCTGGCGCTGGGCATCGTCCCGGCGCCGCTCATGGACCTCTGCGCGCGAGCCATCACCGCGAGCCTGTAGGCCCGACGCCGTGAAGCGCCCGCCCGAGCCCGCCGGGGACTTCACCGAGACGGCCCTTTCCTCGCAGCTCGCCTACGACGGCGGGCTCCTCAAGCTGCGCCGCGACGAGGTGAGCCTGCCCGGCGGCGCTTCCTCCTGGCGGGAATACGTGGAGCACCCGGGCGCGGTCATGATGCTCGCCTTCCTCGACGACGAGACCATCCTCCTCGAGCGCCAGTACCGCTACCCCATGCGGCGCCACTACATCGAGCTGCCGGCGGGCAAGATGGAGAAGGGCGAGCCGCCGCTGGAGACGGCAAGGCGCGAGCTCGTGGAGGAGTGCGGCTACGAGGCCGGGCAGTGGTGGCACGTGACGACCCTGCACCCCTGCATCGGCTACTCCAACGAGGTGATCGAGGTCTACGGGGCGCGCGACCTCGTCCACGTGGGCGCCTGCCTGGACCCGGGCGAGCACCTGGAGGTGTTCCCGGCGCGGATCGAGGATGCCCTGGGGTGGATTCGCGAAGGCTTGATCCCGGACACAAAGACAATGATTGCCCTTTTGTGGTGGGCACGGTTCGGCCGGGCGGAGGTAAAGTAGGGGGTATCCGGGGAGACCCCGGGGGAAAGGAAGAATAAAAATGTCGTCTCAGTCGGCAAGATCGGCGGATTACGACCTGCTCGTCATCGGTGGAGGCGTCAACGGCGCGGGAGTGGCGCGCGACGCCGCCGGGCGCGGCCTCCGGGTCCTGGAAGTGGAGATGGCGGACCTCGCCTCCGCGACCAGCGGGTGGAGCTCCAAGCTCATCCACGGGGGGCTTCGCTACCTCGAGTACTACGAGTTCCGGCTGGTGCGCGAGGCGCTGGAGGAGCGCGAGGTGCTCCTCAACGCCGCGCCCCACATCGTGCGGCCCATGCGCTTCGTGCTGCCGCACGACAGGACGATGCGGCCGGTGTGGATGATCCGCATGGGCCTCTGGATGTACGACCACCTCGGCAAGCGCGTGTCGCTGCCGGGCTCCCACACGGTGGGCTTCCCGCACGTCGAGTACAGCGCCGGCCTCAAGCCCGAGATCCGCTCCGGCATCGTCTATTCCGACTGCCGCGTCGACGACGCGCGCCTCACCGTGCTCACCGCCATGTCGGCGCGCGACAAGGGCGCCACCGTGCTCACGCGCACGAAGTTCGTCGGCGGCCGGCGCGAGAACGGCGTCTGGCAGGCCGAGCTCGAGAACGTGCGCGACGGCTCGCGGCGCACGGTCACGGCCACCGCCGTCGTGAACGCGGGGGGGCCCTGGGTGTCGAGCGTCCTGCAGGGCGTCCCCCACAAGCCCACCGGCGCCAAGGTGCGCCTCGTGAAGGGCAGCCACATCGTGGTGCCCAAGGTGCACTCGCTGGGCCATGCCTGCCTCCTGCAGAACACCGACAAGCGCGTGGTCTTCGTGATCCCGTTCGAGGGGAAGTACAGCCTCATCGGCACCACCGACGTGCCCGTGGACACCCCCGAGGAGGCCGTGGACATCACGGACCAGGAGACCGACTACCTCATCGAGGCGGCGAACCGCTTCCTCGCCAAGCCCATCTCGCGGGCCGACGTGGTGTGGACCTTCGCGGGCGTGCGCCCCCTCTACGACGACGGCAAGTCCGACCCGTCCTCGATCACGCGCGACTACGTGCTCGAGCTCGACGACGAGGACGGCCTGGCCCCCGTGCTCTCGCTCTTCGGCGGCAAGATCACCACCTACCGCTGCCTCGCCGAGTCGGTGCTCGACAAGCTCGCCCCGTACCTGCCGCCCATGGGGCCGAAGTGGACCAAGGAAGCGTCCCTGCCCGGCGGAGACGTGCCCAACTACAACGCCTTCCGCGACGAGATGTTCGAGCGCTACAAGGGCTTCCCGCGCGACCTCCTGGACGGCGTCGTGCGCCGCCACGGCGGCCGCACGCCGCTGGTCCTGGGCGACATCGCGAGGCCCGAGCAGCTCGGCCGCAACTTCGGCGCCGGCCTCACCGAGCGCGAGATCGAGTGCCTCGTCGCCGACGAGTGGGCCGAGACCGCCGACGACATCCTGTGGCGCCGCACCAAGTGCGGCCTGCACATGGACGCCGCCCAGCGCCAGGCCGTCGCCGACTACCTCGCGAGCAGGAAGCCGGCGTAGCCGGACGATCGCGGCGCAGCCGTCCGACCGTCATCGAAGGGGGAGATCGTCGAGACTGCGACCGGGCTCGTCGTTCGCGGCAATGCATCGCGGAGAGGAGTCCTGGGCCGAGATCTCGACGGAGGTCCTGTTCGTGGTGCTGGTGAACGGAGAAGGAATCGGGGCTGGATGGGCTGGATTCAAATAACGGGACGGTTCTACAGAACCGGTCTATTCCAATCCAGTTGCATCCGCGACTCTATTGCCCGAATAGACTGGTTCTGTAGAACCGTCCCGTTATTTGAATCCAGCCCATCCAGCCCCTGCCACGCCGGAGTGACGCACGCCTTCCACTCCGCGTCCAACCACCGCGAGAGTTCCTCCCACGCATGAAGCCCCTTGCCGAATTCCCCCTCGAAGCGCGCCGCGCGGTGCGCGCCGTGCTCGCCGACATCGACGACACGCTCACGACGCACGGCCGCCTGCACGCCGTGGCCTACGCCGCGCTGGAGCGCCTGCGCGAGGCGGGGCTGCTGGTGATCCCGGTCACCGGTCGCCCGGCCGGGTGGTGCGACCACATCGCGCGCATGTGGCCGGTGGACGCGGTGGTGGGCGAGAACGGCGCGTTCTGGTTCCGGCACGACGCGAAGGCCGGCCGGCTCGTGAAGCGCTACGTGATCGGCGACGCGGAGCGGGGCAGGCGCGCGGAGAGGCTGGAGGCCATCGCGGCGCGCATCCTCGCGGAAGTCCCGGGCAGCGGCATCGCCTCCGACCAGCCCTACCGCGAGGCGGACCTTGCCGTCGACTTCTGCGAGGACGTGCCGCGCCTGGGACGCGACGCGGTGGCGAGGATCGTGGCGATCATGGAATCCGAGGGCCTCACGGCCAAGGTGAGCTCGATCCACGTGAACGGCTGGTTCGGGGGCTACGACAAGCTCTCGACCTCGCGGCTGGCGCTCGCCGAGGACTTCGGCATCGACATCGAGGGCGAGAGGGAGCGGATCGTGTTCGCGGGCGATTCCCCCAACGACCAGCCGATGTTCGCCTTCTTCCCGAACGCGGTGGGGGTCGCGAACGTGCGCGAGATGGCCGACCTCATGACCGCGCTGCCCCGCTACGTGACCCCTTCGCCGGGCTCCGCCGGCTTCGCGGAGCTCGCGCAGGCGCTGCTGGCCGCGCGCTGATCAGCCCTGCTCGTCGGGGAGCTTGCCGATCGCCGCGAGGACGGAGAGGAAGTTGTCGCGCCGGAACGGCTTGGCGAGCGTGCCGTCGAACCCCTCGGCGAGCCTCGCGTCGCGGAAGCCCGGGGAGTGGTCGAGGCTGGTCGCGTAGAGCTTCGTCGCCTGCGGGTCGCGCTTGATGTGGCCGCGCAGCTTCGCCGGCGTGTCCGGGCCGTCGAGCCCCTCCAGGGTCACGTCCACGAGCACGAGGTCGTAGACGTCCTGGTCGAGCGAGTCCAGGGTCTCCGCGAGGTCGGAGGCCACCACGAGGCTCGAGTCGCGCTTGCGCAGGATGTGCGCGGCCAGCATGTGGCTGTCGCGGTGCGCGTCGACGAGGAGGATCGTGGCGCCCTTGCGCTGCTCGCGCAGCGAGTGGCGCGTGACGAGCGTGGGCGTCTCGTCGGCGTCCACCGAGGCGCCGGTCACGGCGACGATCGCGTCGTTCAGCTGCTTGTCGCCCAGCGGGTAGCGCAGGTAGGCGGCGATGCCGTTCTCGCGGCAGGCGATGGCGTCGCCCGGCCGCCCCTCGTTCGCCAGCATCATCACCAGCGTCTCCGAGAGCTTCGGGTGGTTGCGCACGCGGAAGGCGAGGAGGAAGCCGTCCTGGACGGCCGCGCGGTTGGTCACCAGCATGAGCGGCACGGGGCTCGCCTCGTCGTGCATGCGCTCGAGGAGCGCGATGGCCATGGCGGCATTGTCGGCCTCCATGGGCGTCATGCGCCAGCCGCGCAGCAGGCCGGAGAGCTCGTGGCGCTGGGTCGCGTCGTCGCTCACCACCAGGACCGGCAGGCCCACGAGGGAAACGTAGGTCGGCCGGGGCGGCGGCGGCGGGGGCTCGCCCGCCGGGAACTCGATCGTGAAGGCGTAGAGCGGCTCCGCGGGCCGCGAGCCCACCGCGAGCTTGCCGCCCATGGCGGTGACCATGAAGCGGGCGACCGCCACCCCCATGCCCGCCTCGGCCGAGCTGCGCGGCGCGGTTTTCTCGGGGCTCGTTGCGGTGACGGCGAAGGAGAGCTGGATGCCCGACTCGGTGGTGTACTCAGGGGCGATGGAAAGCTGCACCTCGGCGCCCGGGAAGACGCCGAAGGCGCTGTCGAGGAGGTTGCGCAGCAGCAGCTGCAGGCGCTCGAGGTCGCCCTCCAGGACGTCGGGCACGTCCTGCTCGACCTTCACGCGCAGGCGGCAGCCGGACTCCTCCGCCGCGTGGATGATGCGCTTCACCAGGTCGGCCACGGCGGCGCGCAGCCGGAACTCGGCGTGCGAGAGCTCGATGCCGCCTTCCACCTTGGAGAAGTCCACGAGGTCGCCGATGGCGACCAGCGCCGTCTCGGTGGACTTGCGGATGCGCTGGAAGTGCTCGACCAGCGCCGGGTCTATCTCCATCTGCTGGGCGCGGATGGAGATCGCCGAGATCCCCTCGAGCGCCACGGAAAGCTCGGCGCCGATCTTCTCGATGAGCGCGATCTCGGAGGCGCCGCGGTCGGCGTCCGCCGGCGCTTCCGCCGAGGGCGTGCGCGACGACCACAGGGCGCCCGCGTGCGCCTCGTCCACCATGAGCGGCTGGCGCTCCAGCGTGACGGCGTGGCCATCGGGGCTGGATAGCGCGATGCTCGCCACGGCGTCGGGCTTCCGGTGAACGTGCGCCACCGCGCTGGCGTCGACGGCCCTGGAGCGCGCGATCACCTCGACGGCGGGAAGCCCGAGCAGCGACTGCGGCGCGCTCTCCAGTCCCAGCAGGCGGCAGAAGGCCTCGTTCACCAGCTCCACCTCGCCCGCGGCGCTCTCGATGAGCGCGGCGTTGGGCGAAGCCTCGACCAGCGCCATCAGCTGCACCGTGGTGAGGTTGAGCGCGCTCTCGGCCTCGCGCTGGCCGGCGATGTCGTGCAGCACCGCCACGATGCCGGCCGGCTTCTCGCGCGAGTCCAGCGCGGGCTGCATCGACAGCTGCACCCAGCCGCCGCCGGCGGCCACGCGCGCGTCGATGAGCGCGGAGGCGGTCTTGCCTTCGGCGATGCGCGCGACGTTCTGCTGCACGCGCTTCGCATCGTCCCTGTGGAAGAAGGCGGGCAGCGCGTGGCCCGCGACGCCGTGGTCGGGGTCGCCGGCCAGCTGCACGAAGGCGGGATTGGCGAAGGCGACCACGCCCTTCGCGTCGGCGATCGCGACGGCGATGCGCAGCGTCTCGACGATCCGCCGGAAATCCTCGGTGGACATGGCGGCGGGCGGGGCCGGCGTCAGCGGGCCGGGCCGCCCCCGGCGGCCCGGCCGATGACGCCGAGAAGGTGGTCGGTGGCGGCGTGCAGCGGCGGCGACTCGCCGGTGAGCGCCGGCAGGATGCGCCCGGCGATCGCCTTGCCCAGCTCGACACCGAACTGGTCGAAGGGGTTCACGCCCCAGAGCACGCCCTGCGCGAAGGTCTTGTGCTCGTAGAGCGCGACCAGCGCCCCCAGCGCGGCCGGCTCGAGGGCCGGGAGCACGATCGTCGAGCTGGGCCGGTTGCCGGGGCAGTCCCGGTGGGGGTTGCCCGTGGAGCGCCCGGTCATGAGCGCCTCGGACTGAGCCAGCGCATGCGCGAGCAGCACGGCGTGCTCTTCACCGCGCCGGCCCATGGCGCGCGCGACGACGACGAAGTCGCACGAGACCTCTCCCGTGCCCTGGTGCAGCCACTGGTAGAAGGCGTGCTGGCCCAGCGTGCCCGCCTCGCCGAAGATGGCCGGGCAGGTGGGCCAGGGAAGGATCCCGCCGTCGGCGCCCACGCGCTTGCCGTTGGATTCCATCTCGAGCTGCTGCAGGTAGCCGGGCAGGCTCGCCAGGCGCTGCGCGTAGGGCAGCACGGCGTGCACCGGAATATCCAGGAAGTTGCGGTTCCAGACGCCCGTCGCCGCGAGCAGGAACGGGACGTTCTTCTCCAGCGGGGCGGAGCGGAACGCGATGTCGACCGCGTGGGCGCCGGCCAGGAAGCGCTCGAAGGCGGGCATGCCCACCGCGATGGCCACGGGGAGTCCCACGCTCGACCACACGGAGAAGCGCCCGCCCACCCATTCGCCGAACGGGAAGACGTTGCATTCCGGGATGCCGAAGCGCCCGGCCTCCGCGGCGTTCGCCGTGGCCGCCACCATGTGCCTCGCGACGGCCTCCTCGCCGAGGCTGGCGGTGATCCACCGCCGCGCGGCCGAGGCGTTGGCCATGGTCTCCTGCGTCGTGAAGGTCTTGGAGGCGACGACGACCAGCGTCGAGGCGGGGTCGAGTCCCGCGAGCGCGTCGTCCAGCGCGGCAGGATCGACGTTGGCCACGAAGCGCACCTCGGGGCCGTCGGCGACGGCCGACAGGGCCTCCACCGCGAGCCTCGGGCCGAGATAGGAGCCGCCGATGCCCAGCGAGAGCACGTGCCGGACGGGCTCCCCCGTCGCGCCCTTCCAGTTGCCCTCGCGCACCGCCGCGGCGAACATGCGCATGCGCTCCCGGCAGCGCTGCACCTGCGCCAGCACGTCCTCGCCGTCGGCCATCACGCGCTCGTCGCCGCGCAGCGCCGTGTGCAGGGCGGGACGGTCCTCGGTGTTGTTGACGCGCTGCCCGGTGAACAGGCGCTCGATGGCCCCGGGCAGGTCGCGCTCGCGCGCCAGCGCCACGAGGCGCTCGAGGGTCGCGGCGGTCATCCGCTGCTTGGAGAAGTCCACCACCAGGCCGGCGCAGGCGAACGTGAAGGCGGGACCGCGCCCGGGGTCCGCTGCGTAGAGTTCCTCCGCGCGCAGGTGCGCGATCTCGTCGCGGTGCGCCTCGAGGGCCTGCCAGGCCGGGCTGGGGGTCGTGGATGACACGGGGGTGTCCGGATGCGTCCGCTGGGGGGGTGCCGGGATTATAACTGCCGGTGGGCGCTCAGCCGGTGACCAGCCCCGCCACCCCGAGGGCCATGCCGACGGCGGCCACGAGGCGGCGCACGAGGTCGCCTTCCTTCAGGAAGTGCGCCCCCAGGAGCGCGGCGAACAGGATCGACACCTCGCGCGCGGGCGCCACCAGGCTCACGGGCGTGAAGACCAGCGCCGTGAGCACGAGGATGTAGGAGAGCGGCGACAGGATCGCGATCGCCAGCACCGTCTTGCGCCGCTCGCGCCATGCCGTCCCGATGGAGCCCGGCCAGCGCCGCTGGGTGAGCGGCACCAGCACCAGCGAGCGGAAGAAGTTGCAGCCCCAGTCGTAGACGAGCGGCGGGATGAGCCAGGCGGCGACACTCGCCTTGTCGGTGATCGTGTAGACGGAGATCGTGAACCCGGTGAGGAGCGCGAACCCCACCGCCTGCCGCGCGCCGGACTTGTGCCAGGTGAACGGGTTTCCCGTGAGGAGGAGGGCGGAGGCGACGACGAGGAAGGCGCCGCCGAGCGCCACGGGCCCCGGCCGCTCGCCCAGGACCATGACGGCCACGGCAATCGTGAGGAGCGGGCCCGTGGCCCGCGCCAGCGGGTAGACGATCGAGAGGTCCCCGCCGCTGCGATAGGCGCGGTCGAGGAGGAGGAAATAGGCGGTGTGCACGAGGCCGCTCAGCAGCATCAGGGCGAGGTGCACGGGCCGGAAGTCGTAGCCCTGGATCCAGCCCGCCGCGGCGACCACGGGCGCATAGGCCACGAGGGAAACGAGGCAGGCCGCGGTGATGAGGCCCGGGCCGCCGCCGCTTTTCTTGAGCAGGAAGTTCCAGCTTGCGTGGATGAGGGCGGAGGCGAGGACGAGGCCGAGGGCGAGCCCGGTCATGGGGCCGGGCGCCGCATCAGGTTCACGCGCATCGGGCGCAGGAAGCGCGCGCCCGCGGGGCCCATGTGCGGCTCGAAGCGGCGGCGTACCGCCTCCAGCCGGGCGCCGTCCACCGCGAGGTCCGTGTGCGTGACGCGCACCATGCGCTCCACGAAGTCGTCGAAGTCGCGGAAGGCGATGGGGGTCTCGAAGCGGCGTTCCTCCACGGCCTGCAGGACGCCGCGCTCCGCGGCGCGCCGCAGGGCGGCCAGCGCCGCGGCGCGGACGGCCTCCTCGTCGTGGAAGAGGCGCATCAACTCGTTGAAGGGGCCGGCGAACACCGGCTCCGAGACGTAGAGCAGCCCTCCCGGCGCGAGCACGCGGGCGATCTCCGCGAGTGCCGCGTCCAGCCGCCCGGCCGGCACGTGGTGAAGCGACTTGAACATGAGGGCCACGTCGAAGCTCGCGTCGGGGAAGGGGATGGCGTCGGCCCCCGCGAGCACGAAGGCGAGGCCGGCGAGCGGCGGGGCCGCGAGGTTTCGCGCGTGCTGCACACGGTCGACATCCAGGGCGGCGACGCTCCGCACGAGCCCCTCCTCGAGGAGCCGGCGGGAAATCTGCGCCGGGCCGCAGCCGATGTCGGCCACGCGGGCGCCTGGGAGCGGCAGCAGCCGGCGCAGCAGGTCCACCTCGTCGGCGACGAGCTCCGGCGCGGCGACCGTCATGGCCTGAGCAGGCGCACGAGCTCGAGGTACTGCGGGTCCTCCGGGGCGAGCACGCCGTTGCGCAGCAGCGCGTCCGCGGTGACCGCGCCCGCGTCGAGCGTGAACTCGCCGGCGAGGATCGCCTCGATCGCCTCCGGGATGGAGAAGCAATACAGCCGCGCCACCTCGCCATCCTGGTTCTGCGGGCGGAAGTCCGCGGGCAGCCACAGGTCGTGCGCGAAGAGGATCTCGCGGTGCAGCCCCTCGGGCACGGAGTACTCCACGCGGACGACGGAGGCGCAGTTGACGCCGCTCATGAGGGCCGCGGGGATGCCCGCTTCCTCCCACGCCTCCTTGCGGATGGTCTCGTCCACCGTGTAGCCGCTGGCGATGCGCCCGCCCACGAGGTTGTCGAGCCGGTCGGGGTCCACGCTCTTCGAGGCCGCGCGCCGCGCGATCCACAGGAAGGGCTCGCCGCCGCGGCG
>JAMPXV010000289.1 GCA_023700985.1 Lysobacter sp. | reverse complement strand
GTGCAGGCGGTGGTCCGGGTCCTCCAGCGGCGCGCCCCAGAAAGCCATGATCGCGTCCCCGATGAACTGGATCACCGTGCCGCCGTGGGCGAGGATGATGTCCGTCATTTCCGTGAAGTGCTCGGTGAGGACGCGGGAGATGACGTCGGGCGCCGTCTTCTCCGTGAGCTTCGTGAAGCCGGCGAGGTCGGTGAACATGATGGTGATCTCGCGCATTTCGCCGCCCAGCGACAGGCGCTTGGGATCCGCGAGGAGCTGGTCCACCACGGTCGGCGCCACGTAGAGCGAGAAGGCGCGCTGCACCTCCTGCTTGCGGGCGCGCTCGGCGAGGAAGGCACGGGCCAGGTGCGCGAGCCACGCGAGGAACACGACCCCCACGGGCGCGGCGAAGGGCAGCCAGAAACGCGCGTGGACGAAGGCCGCCCAGGCGACACCGGCGATCGCGGCGACGAGCAGGCCCATCGCGAGGACAGCGACGAGGGGTGCGGCGCGACGGAAGACGAGTGCCGCGGCGAGCCCCGCGGCGAGGTTCGCCAGCAGGATGGCGAGCGGCCCCGCGGGCCGGATCGCCGCCCCGGTGAGCGCGTTCTCCACGATCGTCGCGTGGATGCGGATGCCCGATTGCAGCCCGCCCGCCTCCGCGATGAAGGGCGTTGCGAAGAGGTCGGCCTGAGCCATTCCCAGTTCCGGCGCGGCGCGCAGGTCCCGGCCCACGATCACGATGCGGCCCTCGAAGGCGCCCTTGAGTTCCTCGGGCGTGGCGGCCAGCACGAGGTGGTAGGGCACCACCGGGTGCACGCCGGTGGCGCCGAGGTAGCGGATCATGGCGCCGGCCCCGGGCAGGGGCGGCACCGCGAGGGAGGGCACGCGCACCTGCAGGATCTTCACGACCTGTCGCCAGAAGGCGTCGGGCTCCGGGGGGATCCCGCGGACGAACTGGTCGCCGTCCAGCGGGACGGTGGCGAGCCCCGACACCGCCCCGGCATCCGTGAAGAGCGCCAGGGGCTCCGTCCGCTTCCACAAGCGCGCGGACTGCGTCTCGGCGTAGGTGAAGTCGGCGGCGAGCACCACGCTGCCGGCGCGCCGGATGGAATCGGCGAAGGCCTGGTCCTCCTTCGGGTCGGATTCGTCGGCCAGCAGCACGTCGAAGGCCACCACCGCCGCCCCGCCCTGCGCCAGGCGGTCGAGGAGCTGCGCGTGCACGCTGCGCGGCCACGGCCAGCGCAGTTTCAGCGCCTCGAAGGACTCCTCGTTGATCGCCACCAGCACGATGGGCTGCGTGGACTCGCCGGGCGCGGTGAGCACGGTGAGCGCGTCGAAGCCGCGCCTCTCCAGCGACTGCCAGGCCGGCAGCCACAGCACCGCTGCGGTGGCGAGCAACGCGAAACCCGCCGCGATGGCGGTGTCGGCGTGCTTGCGAAGGATTGCGGCTGCATTCACGGCTGGTCGGGTCCGCGCCCACCGGGTCAGGTCCGGGAGGGCGGCTCCCTGGTTCCTTTTGCCTGCCAGGCCTGAGTCACGTTGAACGCCAGGGCCACGGTTGCATCGACGATGTTAATGCGGCGGCAGGATGCGCGCAGGGTCGACGGGCTTGCCCTGCCGGCGCACCTCGAAGTGCAGCTTCACCTGGTCGGTGTCGGTGGAGCCCATCTCGGCGATCTTCTGCCCGCGCTTCACGTCCTGCTGCTCCTTCACGACGATGTTGTCGTTGTGCGCGTAGGCCGAGAGCCAGGTCTCGTTGTGCTTGATGATCACGAGCTTGCCGTAGCCGCGCAGGCCCTGGCCCGCGTAGACCACGCGCCCGGCGGCAGCGGCCACGACGGGCGCGCCCTTCTTGCCCGCGATGTCGATGCCCTTGGTCGCCTCGGTGAACCCGGCGACCACCTTGCCCTTCACGGGCCAGATCCAGTCGACGGCCTCGCCCTGCGTGCCCGTGGCGGGACGCTCGGGTTCCGGCGGGGCGGGCGTGGTTGCCGGCGGGGTGGCGGCTGGCGCAGCGGGCGCGGGAGCCGTCGCAGGCGGGGAGACGGCGGGCTCCGCCGCGCCCCCGCCGGCGGACAGTTGCGCGAGCGCCCTGTCGGAGTACGGCAGCCGCTGGGCGCGCGGCTCGACCTTGATCCGGTCGGTGTTGGAGAGCGGGCGCGCCTCGACCACGGGGCCGGTGCCGACCAGCGGTGTCGCGACCGTCGCAGGGGGCGGTGCGGCGGTCCCGGGGGGTGCGGCGAGCACGAGCACCTGGCCCACGCTGATCACGTTCGGGTTGGCGATGCCGTTCCACGCCGCGAGCTCGCGATAGTCGAGCCCGTACTGCAGCGCGACGCCGACGAGCGTTTCGCCGCGCTTGATGGTGTGCGTGGGCACGGGCCTTGCGGCCGGCTTCGCGGGCGCGGGCTTCGGCGGCACGGCCGCGGGAAGCGCGGGCGCCGGCGTGCGCTCTTCCACCGGGGCCGGCTGGCGCGTGGAGCAGCCGGCGGCGAGCGCCAGCGCGGCGAGGAGCATCAGGGCGCGCGGGATCGGGTGCGAAGGCGTCATGGTTTCCTCAGGCGATGCCCGGCAGCAGGGGCACGAAGCGCACGGCCTCGCGCTTCTCGTCGGTGAAGCCCGACGGCGTGCGCTCGATCACGTGCAGCCACTGCTCGTCGGTGCCGACCGGGATCACCAGCCGGCCGCCGACCGCGAGCTGCTCCCTGAGCGCGGCGGGCACGTGGCTCGCCGTGGCCGCGCAGAGGATGCCGTCGTAGGGGCCGCCCTCCGGGTAGCCCTTGTGGCCGTCGGCGTGCTTGAAGCGCACGTTGTAGAAGCGCAGGTCGCGCAGGTTGCGGCGCGCCTTGTCCATGAGCGGCGCCAGGCGCTCGAGGGTGTAGACCTCCTTCACGAGCCTCGCGAGGATGGCCGTCTGGTAGCCGCACCCGGTGCCGACCTCGAGCACCTTCGCGACGGGCCCCTTCTCGAGCAGGAGCTGCGTCATGAGCGCGACGATCGTCGGGCTGGAGATCGTCTGGCCGTGGCCGATGGGCAGCGGCGTGTCCTCGTAGGCGCGCGAGGCGATGCCGGGCTCCACGAAGAGGTGGCGCGGGATCTCCAGCATCGCGGCCAGCACCCGCTCGTCCGTGATGCCGCCCTTGCGCAGCACCTCCACCATCCGGCCGCGCGTGCGGTCGGAAGTCATCCCGATGCCGGTGGGTGCGCTCATTGGGCTACCTTCCTGTTTCCGTGCCCCTTGGGTGACTGCCAAGTGCGCTGGCCTTGCGAGGGCCCGCATGAGACCCGCAGCCCCGAGGGCGCCGGAAGACCACGACGGGCTACAGGATGTAGCGCCAGGTTTTGCCGACG
>JAMPXV010000288.1 GCA_023700985.1 Lysobacter sp. | reverse complement strand
TCTGCGACTTTTCCATCATGCTGTTTGCCTCCGGCAGTCCCCCGGGCGACTTCCCGACCGAGGCAGCAAGGTTTCAAGGGCGCACGAACTGCTAGCCGCCAGCGCCCGGACGCGGATGCGCAAGCGTGCGCATGCTGAGGATGCGCGCACCTCGTGGTTTCGTATGTTCGCCACCGTACATGCCGGTCTTGCCCGGGCGCCGACACTTGTGTCGCCATCCCGGCGCCTCTCGACGCGGAAGCGGTGGTGCGTGGCCCCACGTAACGCCTCCCGGCGTTGCGGGTTGTGGATGTGGGTAGCGGATGGCCTCACAGGCCCCCAATGACAAGGGGCCAGTCTTTCGACTGGCCCCTTGATACAACTGGCGCGCCCGGCAGGATTCGAACCCACGACCCCCTGGTTCGTAGCCAGGTACTCTATCCAACTGAGCTACGGGCGCGAAGTCGGCAATTATAGCAAAGGCCGCCCATTCGGGAAAACTCCCCCCTTCGGCCTCCCCCCGGCCACTTTTCATCTGCAACCGAAGGGCCAAAACCCGCGCCGTTCCTGATAGCGTCCAACCTTGAGAAACTAACGTTCCCGGGGAAACGCTCCCGGTGAAGGCTCGGCAGGAAGACGTGGCAACCATCGCTCGACGTGCGCAGGAGATCCCCGCCAACGGGGGGGATATGGCCGACCTCGTCCGGGCCGACCGCCTCCAGCTCCTCTACTGGCAGTCCTTCCCCGCCGTGTTCGTGAGCGTGGCCGCGGCCACGCTGCTGGCGTTCCTGCTGTGGCCGGCGGCGGACCGCGAGGCCGTCGCGCTGTGGATGTCGATCCTCGTCGGCACCTCCCTCGCCCGCGGCGCGCTCTTCGCCGCCTACCGGATGAAGGCGCCCTCCGGGCCGGCCATCCTCGCCTGGGAGCGCCCGTACCTCCTCACGCTCATGGCCTCCACGCTGACCTGGGGGCTGGGCAGCGCGTGGATCATGCCCAAGGACTCGTTCCTCCACCAGACGATCACCCTGGTGATCCTCGTCGGCATGGCCGGCGGCGCGCTGTCCGTCTACTCCGCCATCCGGTGGCTCGCCATCGTGACCATCGCGGTGATCCTGCTTCCGTCCGCGCTCTGGGTGATCGCGCTCGAGGGCAATCCCGGCCTCTTCCTGGGGCTCGCCATCCTGCTGTTCTGCGTGTCCGCGCTGCGCGCCACCAGGGTGCTCTCCCAGGCCATGCAGCGCAGCTTCGAGCTGAGCTACGAGCTGCGCCAGGCGAAGGAGGACGCCGAGCGCATGGCCAGCACGGACTCGCTGACGGGGCTCACCAACCGCCGCGCCTTCCTGGAACTCGCGACGGCGCCCATGCACTACTGCCAGCGCAACGACCTGGCGGTGTCCGCGATCGTGCTGGACCTCGACCACTTCAAGCAGATCAACGACACGCGCGGGCACGCCGCCGGCGACGAGGCGATCGCGCACGCGGGACGGCTCATCCAGTCGAGCCTGCGCCGGTCGGACCTGTGCTGCCGCTGGGGCGGCGAGGAGTTCGTGGTGCTGCTGCCCGACACCCCCCTCGCGGAGGCGGCCGTCGTCGCCGGGAAGCTGCGCGAGGCGATCGCAGCGAGCCCCGTGACGATGCCGGGCGGGGATCTCGCCCTCACGGCGAGCCTGGGCGTGGCCGAAGGCAACGAATCGCTCGAGGCGCTCATCCACCGCGCCGACCTGGCGCTGTACCGCGCCAAGCGCGAGGGGCGCGACCGCGTCGCCTGCGACGAGGCGACGCCGGCTTCCGACGAAAGTCCCCCCGCCGCCTAGACCTGCTTCAGGGTCTCCACCGTGTCGAGCGCACGCTCGCGCACCTCGCCGCGCTTGCCCTCGGCGGCGATGGGCGCGTCGGGGAGGATGAGCCAGCGCATCAGGTCCCGGATCGACACCACGCCCGCGGGCTTGTCGCCGTCCGACACCAGCATGTGGCGGTAGCCGTGCTCCACCATGATGCGCAGCGTCTCCACGATCGACTCCGAGGCGGGCACCTTGCGCACCTCCGGCGACATCACCGCGGACATGGGGGTGGTCCTCGGGTCCCGCCCCTGGCGGACAACCCGGCGCATGAGGTCGCGCTCGGTGAAGATGCCGGCCATCTTGCCGGTCGTGTCGCGGACGAGGACGGAGCCCAGCCCTTTTTCGTCCATCAGCGCCACGGCTTCGGACACGGTGGCGGTGACGGCCACGGAAAACAGGTTCGGGCTCGCCTTGCCCTTCAGGAGCTCGCCGACGGGACGATCGATCATTTCTTTTTCTCCTCCAGGAACCGGAAACGGGTGCGACCATCCTACCCCGAGAGGCCCGACCTGAGGAGCCTCGGGAGCCCGTTCCCATGCCACACGATGAAGTACCCGGCCGGCGGCAGGCCCTGAAGGGCCTCGCGGCCCTCGCCTGCGGCGCGGCGCTCCCGTCCGCGGGCCTCGCCGCCCCGGCGGTCATCCTGGAGCGCCCGGTTCCCGCCACCGGCGAGAAGCTGCCCGCCATCGGCATGGGCACCTGGCTCACCTTCGACGTGGCGCCCGGCGCCGATCGCGACGCCCGCCTGCCCGTGCTGCGCGAGTTCTTCGCCGGCGGAGGCACCCTCCTCGACTCATCGCCCATGTACGGCTACGCCGAGGCGGCACTGGGAGACCTGGTCCCCCGGGTGATGCCCGCCCGCGTGTTCAACGCGACCAAGGTCTGGACGCCCACGCGCTTCCTGGGCGTGAAGCAGATGGAGCAGTCCTTCGCGCACTGGGGCGTGCGCCGGTTCGACCTGATGCAGGTGCACAACATGCTTGACTGGGAGGCTCACCTCGTCACGCTCAAGGCGTGGAAGGCCTCCGGGCGCATCCGCTACGTCGGCATCACCACCTCGCACGGGCGGCGGCACGACGACCTCGAGGCCGCGATGAAGCGCGAGCGCTTCGATTTCGTGCAGTTCAGCTACAGCTTCGCCGACCGGGATGCGGAGAAGCGCCTCTTGCCGCTCGCGGCGGACCGGGGCGCGGCGGTCATCGTGAACCGCCCCTTCGACGGCGGCGACCTCTTCGGCGCCGTGAAGGGCAAGCCCTTGCCCGGGTGGGCCAGGGAAATCGACTGCGCCAACTGGGCGCAGGTCTTCCTCAAGTTCGCGGTCTCGCACCCCGCGGTCACCTGCGCCATCCCCGCGACGACGAATCCCGCGCACATGCGCGAGAACATGGGCGCGCTCTCCGGTCGCCTGCCCGACGCGGCCCTGCGGCGGCGCATGGCCGCCGATTTCGACCGGCTCTAGTCGCCGCCCTCGCACGGGGGCGAGGCGAATCCCAGCGGGCATCGTCCCCGGCTCCCC
>JAMPXV010000287.1 GCA_023700985.1 Lysobacter sp. | reverse complement strand
GCCTGTCAACCGCCGGCTCCGGCAATCGCCTAAAAAGGCGGATTGACCCCATGACTAGCGAAAAAGACGAAATGGACACCTCCCCCGCCGCCCTCGACGTTCTCGTGGTGGGCGCCGGCATCTCCGGGCTCGCCTCCGCATTCGGCCTCGTCCGCAAGGGCTTCCAGGTGGAGGTGCTCGAAGCCGCCGGCAAGCCCGGCGGCGTGATCGGCACGGTAAACCGCGACGGTGCCCTGTACGAGACCGGCCCAAACAGCGCCCTCGACACCACGCCCCTCATCGGCGAGCTCATCGAGGCGGCGGGCATCGCCGCCGAGCGCCTGCCGGCAAGCGAGATCTCCAACACCCGCTTCGTCGTGCGCGACGGCCGCCCCATCGCGCTGCCGATGTCGCCCGGCGCCTTCCTCGCCACCCCGCTCTTCTCGCCCCTCGCCAAGGCGCGCCTCGCCCTCGAGCCCTTCATCCGCCGCCAGCCGCTCGACCAGGAGGAAGCCATCGCGCACTTCGTGCGCCGCCGGCTCGGCCGCGAGTTCCTCGACTACGCCATCGAGCCCTTCGTGGCCGGCATTTACGCCGGGGACCCGGACCGGCTCTCGGTTCCCGCGGCGTTCCCGAAGCTGCACGCGCTCGAGCAGCGCTACGGCAGCCTCATCGTCGGCGCCATCCTCGGCGCGCGGGAACGAAAGAAGCGGGCCGAGAAGGCCAAGAACACCGCCAAGAGCTTTTCTTTCCGGGGCGGCATGCAGACCCTTACCGACGCGCTGGCCCGCGGCATCGGGCGCGTGACGCTCGGCGCGAGGGTCGTCTCGCTGTCGCGGCTGTCCGACGGCTCCTTCGTCGTGGTCTACGACCTGGACGGCGAGACCATCACGCGCCACGCCCGCTCGGTCGTCCTTTCCGTTCCCGCGTCGGAAGCCGCGAGGCTCGCCTATCCCCTCGCTCCCGATGCCACGCGCGCTCTGCAGGAGATCCTGTATCCGCCCGTGACCGTGGTCGCGACCGCCTACCGCCGCGAGGACGTGACCCACGACCTCGGCGGTTTCGGCTTCCTCGCCCCGCGCGTGGAAGGCCGCGCCGTCCTCGGCACGCTCTTCTCCAGCTCGATGTTCGAGGGCCGCGCGCCGGCGGGCCAGGTGCTGCTCACGAACTTCGTGGGCGGGCGGCGAAACCCGGAGCTCGCGGCGGCCGACGACGAGGTCATCGTCGGGAAGGTGGCGGCAGAGCACCGGGCGCTGCTCGGCGCGCGCGCCCCCGCCCTCTGGAACGTGGTCACCCGCTGGCCGCGGGCCATCCCGCAGTACGAGCTGGGCCACCTGGGCCGCGTGGCGAAGGTGACCGAGGCCGAGAAGGCGGTGCCGGGCCTGAAGTTCTGCGCCAACTACCGCGGCGGCGTGTCGGTGGGAGACTGCATCGCCAACGCCCACGCCACGGCGGAATCGCTGGGCGCCTGGCTTCGGGCGCCGGTGACGGCCAGGGTCTCCTGACGCTTCCCGCCCGGCGGCGGGGAATGCACCCAAAGACGCATTTCCGAAACAGGTTTTGATCGGGGTCAACCGGGGGGCGGACCCCCGGGTCTCCAATGGTCGGCAATCCTTCCATTCCGGATGACGGCACCTTTCCGGGCGCCCCCCGATGAACCTCTCCGGCATTCTCGTCGTCGTCCTCCCCGAGCGCCTCGCCGAGTGCGCCGCCGACCTCTCGACCCTCCCCGGCGTCGAGGTCCACCACACCGATCCCGCCACCGGCCGCCTCATCGTCGTGCAGGAAGCCGACGACGTCGCCGCCGAGATGGCGGGGCTCACCGCCATCAAGGCCCGCCCCCACGTGCGCATGGCCGAGATGGTCTACCACTACTTCGCCAACGAGGGAGAAGAATCATGACGAGCCTCACCCGCCGAGCGTTCCTCAAATCGAGCGTCGCCGCCTCCGCCGCCGCGACGGTGGGCCTGCCCGTGAGCCAGGCCGTCCTCGCCCAGGCGAAAGGCGCCGAGGCCGGCTGGGCCTGGGACAAGGCCGTCTGCCGGTTCTGCGGCACCGGCTGCGGCATCCAGGTGGCGACCCACAACGGCAAGGTCGTGGCCACCAAGGGCGATCCGGATGCGCCCGTGAACCGGGGCCTGAACTGCATCAAGGGCTACTTCAACGGCAAGATCCTCTACGGCGCGGACCGGCTGACCCAGCCGCTCATGCGCATGAAGGACGGCAAGTTCGACAAGAAGGGCCCGTTCGTCCCGGTGAGCTGGCAGGTGGCCATGGACGAGATGGAGCGCCAGTTCCGCAAGGCCTACGGCGAGAAGGGCCCCTCGGGCGTGGCCATCATCGGCTCGGGCCAGTACACGATCCAGGAAGGCTACGTCGCCGCCAAGCTCATGAAGGCGGGCTTCCGCTCCAACAACATCGACCCGAACGCGCGCCACTGCATGGCGAGCGCGGTCGCGGCCTTCATGCAGACCTTCGGCATCGACGAGCCGGCCAACGTCTACGACGACATCGAACTGGCCGACACGATGGTCCTCTGGGGCGCCAACATGGCCGAGGCGCACCCCATCCTCTGGTCGCGCATCACCGACCGCAAGCTCGCCGCGAAGGACACGAAGGTCGTGAACCTCACGACCTACCGCAACATGTCGAGCGACCTCGCCGACCTCGAGATCGTGATGGCGCCCTCCTCCGACCTCGCGATCCAGAACTACATCGCGCGCGAGCTGGTCGCGAGGAACGCGGTGAACTGGGACTTCGTGAAGAAGCACTGCGTCTTCGCGACCGGCCCGTCCGACATCGGCTACGGCATGCGGCCCACCAGCAAGTTCGCCTACGACGCCGAGAAGGACACGCAGGCGAAGGAGCTGGAGGTCACCCTCTCGAAGCACGAGGCCATCGGCCAGCGCCGCCAGCCCGGCGAGAAGGTCCCGCAGAAGAACAGGACGAGCGCCGGCAGGCACTGGCTCATATCGTTCGAGGAGTTCAAGCGGGGGCTTGAGCCCTACACGCTCGACTTCGTGGCCGAGATCGCCAAGGGCGACCCCGACGAGCCGATGGAGAAGTTCAAGGCGAAGCTCGTGCAGCTCGCGGACCTCTACGCGGACTCGAAGAGGAACACGCTCTCCTTCTGGACCATGGGCTTCAACCAGCACCAGCGCGGCGTCTGGGTGAACGAGCAGAACTACATGATCCACCTGCTCATGGGCAAGCACGGCACGCCGGGCAACGGCGCCTTCTCGCTCACCGGCCAGCCCTCGGCCTGCGGCACCGCGCGCGAGGTGGGCACCTTCTCGCACCGGCTCCCCGCCGACATGGTCGTGGACAACCCGAAGCACCGCGAGATCACCGAGAAGACGTGGAAGCT
>JAMPXV010000072.1 GCA_023700985.1 Lysobacter sp. | reverse complement strand
CTCTGGAAGGTGCGCGCGATGCCGTTGCGCGCGGCGTAGTGCGGCTCCATGGCCGCGCGCGCCTCGCCCCGGTAGGTCACCGTCCCCTTCTGCGGGTGGTAGACGCCGTTGATGACGTTGAGCATCGAGCTCTTGCCCGCGCCGTTGGGGCCGATGATGGCGCGGATCTCGTGCTCGCGCACGTCGAAGCTGATGTCGGTGAGCGCCTTGACGCCGCCGAAGGCGAGCGAGACGTCCTCGACCTTGAGGATCACGTCGCCGAATTCGCGCGCGGGTGCGGTCATGGCTCTGCCCTCATGCGGCCTTCGCCGCGGCCTGCGGCGCGAAGGTCTTCACCTCTTGCACGGCAAGCTGCGCGCGCACGGTGCCGGTTCGCCCGTCCTCGAAGCGCATCGCGGCCTCCACCCAGCAATGGTCGGCGCCCGTGTAGAGCGCGTGGATGACCGGCTCGTACTTCTCCGCGATGTAGCGCCGGCGCACCTTGCGCGTGCGGGTGAGCTCGCCGTCGTCGGCGTCGAGCTCCTTGTGCAGCACCACGAAGCGGTGGATCTGGCTGCCGCCGAGCTTGGGGTCGGCGGCGAGGTCCGCGTTCACCTTCTCCACGCACTCGCGGACGAGCTCGTAGACCTGCGGCTTGGCCGCGAGGTCCTGGTAGCCCGAGTACGCGATGCCGCGCCGCTCCGCCCAGTCGCCCACCGCCTGCATGTCGATGTTGATCATCGCGGTCGTCTCGGGCCGTCCGTCGCCGAACGCGACCGCCTCCTTGATCGCGGTGAAGAACTTGAGCTTGTTCTCCAGGTACTTGGGCGCGAAGAGCGTGCCGTCCTGGAGCTTGCCCACGTCCTTGGCCCGGTCGATGATCTTCAGGTGCCCGTCGGCATCGAAGTAGCCCGCATCCCCCGTGTGGTACCAGCCCTCGGCGTCCTTCGCCTCGCGGGTCGCCTCCGGGTTCTGGTGATACTCGACGAAGAGGCCGGGGCTCCTCAGCACGATCTCGCCGTTGTCCTGCAGGCGGATCTCCACGCCCTTCATGGGCGGGCCGACGGTGTCGGGCTTCACCTGGCCGTTGGGCTGCACGCACACCATGACGCAGGTCTCGGTCTGGCCGTAGATCTGCTTCAGGTTGATGCCGAGCGAGCGGTAGAAGACGAAGAGGTCGGGGCCGATCGCCTCGCCCGCGGTGTAGGCCACGCGGATGCGCGTCATCCCGAGCGTGTTGCGCAGCGGCCCGTAGATGAAGGTCTGTCCCAGCACGTAGAGCGTCCGGTCCAGGAAGGACACGGGCTTGCGGTCCAGGAGGCGCCCGCCCACGTGCCGCGCCACGCCCATGAAGTACCGGTAGAGCCAGCGCTTCACGCTTCCGGCGTCCTCCATGCGGATGGTGACCTGGGTGAGAAGCGCCTCCAGCACCCGGGGAGGGGCGAAGTAGTAGGTGGGGCCGATCTCGCGCATGTCGGTGATGACGGTCTCGGCCGACTCGGGGCAGTTGATGCGAAAGCCCGTCACCAGCCACTGCGCGTAGGAGAAGAGGTTCTGGCCGATCCACGCCATGGGCAGGTAGGCGAGGACCTCCTCGTCGTCGCGCAGCCCTTCGAGCTCGGCGTAGGCGCGGCTCGTGAGGATGAGGTTGTCGTAGGAGAGCACCACGCCCTTGGGCATGCCCGTCGTGCCCGAGGTGTAGAGCATGATCGCGGTGTCCGATCGCTTGCCCTGCGCCACCGACTGCTCGAGGAAGTCCGGGTGGTCCTTCGCCCACGCCTCGCCCTCGGCGCGCAGCGAGTCGTAGGAGGCGAGCTCGTCGCGCTTGTAGTGCCGGAAGCCGCGCGGGTCGTCGTAGAAGATGTGCCGGAGCTTCGGGCACTGCGGCAGGATCTCGAAGAGCTTGTCGGCCTGCTCCTGGTCCTCGACGATCGCGATCTCGATCTCGGCGTTCTGGAAGACGTAGGTCATCTCCGGCGCCGGCGCATCCTGGTAGAACGGCACCGGGATCCCGCCGAGGGACTGCGTGGCGAGCTGCGCGAAGTAGAGACGCGGGCGGTTGTCGCCGATCACCGCCAGGTGCATGCCCCGCGTGAAGCCGCGCGCGGCCAGCCCCGCGGCGAGCAGGCGCACCTCCTGCGCAACCTCGGCCCAGGTCCACGACTGCCAGATGCCCAGGTCCTTCTCGCGGATGGCAGGACTCGCCCCCCGCTCGCGCGCGTGGGCGGCGAGCAGCCTGGGGAACGTATCGGCGACCGCAGCGGCGGTGGCCATCGGCAGTAACCTCCTCCTTGGTGGATGTATTCCGGCGCCCTCCCCGTCCACCTCGGGGGAACGCCATTTTCACGCGGCCCGCCCCGGGAAGGCACGGGCAGCGTTCGAGGCCAGTGTAGCGGGGGGGCCTCCCGGACGGTTGTCTTTTCGTTGACAATCTTGGCTGCCCGATCCCTCCCGCGCCCCGTGAAGACCCTGGCCGACCTGCTCGACGCCTCCCTGTGGACGAACTCGCTCTCCCCGGAGCAGCGCGCCCGCGTCGAGGCCGAGACCGTCCTGAAGGACGTGCCGGCCGGCGCCTACGTCTGCCGCAAGGGCGATCCGGTGGAGAACTGGATCGGGATCGTGAACGGGCTCGTGAAGATGACCAGCGTCTCTCCGGAGGGCAAGACCACCACCTTCCTGGGCGTGGCCGGCGGGGGCTGGTTCGGCGAGGGGTCGCTGCTCAAGGACCAGACGCGCAAGTACGACATCGTGGCCCTGCGCGCCACGCGGCTCGCGCTCATGCCCAAGCCCACCTTCGAGTGGCTGCTGGGCACCGACATCGCTTTCAACCGCTTCCTGCTGGTGCAGCTGAACGAGCGCCTGGCCCAGTTCATCGCGATGGTCGAGAACCAGCGCCTGCTCGAGCCCGACGCCCGCGTCGCGCGCTCCCTCGCCGCCCTCTTCAATCCGGTGCTCTACCCCGCCATGGGGCCGGAGGTGCAGATCTCCCAGGAGGAGATCGGCTACCTCTCCGGCGTGTCGCGCCAGCGCGTGAACCAGGCGCTGCGCGTCCTCGAGTCCGCGCGCCTCCTCAGGGTGGAGTACGGCGGCCTCACCATCCTCGACCTCGAGGGGCTGCGCACCTTCGGCAACTAGAAAAAGGGTCAGGCTCGAAAAAGGGGTCAGATCCCATTTATTGGGACGGTTCTGCAGAGCTAACTGGGACGGTTCTGCAGAGCTAACTGGGACGGTTCTACAGAACCGGTCTATTCAGCCACTGATGCACGGACCTCGCCGATCACGGAATAGACCGGTTCTGTAGAACCGTCCCAGTTAGCTCTGCAGAACCGTCCCAATAAATGGGATCTGACCCCTTTTTCGAGCCTGACCCTTTTTCCTACCGGGCCATCGTCGGTCGCGCGAAGCCATCCTCGATCCGCAGGGCGCCGGCCCGGACCAGGTCCGCGACCAGGCGCGTTCCGAGGACCTCGATGCCCTCACCCAGGAAACGCTCGTCGAGGTCGCGGTAGCAGGGCACCCGCGCCACGTACGCGTCGGCCTCCGCCAGCGCGATGCCGCCGCGGTGCAGCATCGAGAAGACGAACATCACCTTCATCATGTGCCGGGCAGTCCGCCGCGGGTCGCCGGCGAACGCGGCGAGCCGCGAGCGGGCCCGCGCGAGGGCCCCCGCCACATCCGTGAAGGGCTCCCCGTGGCCCGGGATGACCACGCGGGGGGCCAGCCGCTCGATGGCCTCCAGGGCCGACAGCGCCGCCTCCACGAAGGGATTGGGCGGGTCGTGGGCCCACACGAAGCCCAGCCCGTTCTCCCAGAGGGCGTCGCCGGAGATGAGGATGCCCTCCGACGGGTCGAAGAACATGAGCCCCTCCATGTCGTGCCCCGGCGCGGAGTGGGCCTGCCAGTCGCGGTCCGCCCCCCGGAACGATTCGCCGGCGGCGATCGTGGCCTGGTAGGCGAACGGCTCGGCGTACTGGTCGACGTAGGCGTTCCATCGCTCCTGGATCGTCCAGTCGTCGATGGTCGGCACCTCGTCGCGCGGGATGGTGACCGGGCAACCGTACGCCCGCACCACGGCCGCGTTGCCGCCGATGTGGTCGGAGTGGCAATGGGTGTTCACCAGGGCCGCCAGGGGCTCGTCGCCGAGCATCGCGGGTTCGCGCAGGCGCGCCAGGGTTTCGGCGGCGCAAGCGGCATAGCCGGAATCGACCAGCACGTGCCCCGCGGCCGAGCGCAGCAGCACCTGGTTGCAGTTGAGCCATCCGCGCACGGCGACGCGCACGCTGTCGGGAAGCAGGGGCAAGGCGCTCGGGGGAATAGAGGGAAAGGCGCCATCTTAGCGCGGCGGGCCAGGAGGCCCGCGGGGCTATAATCGGGGGTCACCCACTCGCTGCGAACTCCCCGAAAATGCAGATCGAAAAGCACACCTTCCTCATCGCCGGCGGCGGCTCCGGGCTGGGCGCCGCAACGGCCCAGCGCCTCTTTTCCGCGGGTGCCAACGTCGTGATCGCCGACCTGAACGACGCCGGCGGCTGGGTAGCCCGGCAGTTCGGCGACCGGGGCCGCTTCATCCACGCCGACGTCACCGACGAGGCCCAGGTCCAGGCGGCCGTCGACCTTTGCGCCAGCGCCTACGGCGCCATCCACGGCGCCGTGAACTGCGCGGGCGTTGCGCCCGGCGAGCGCGTGGTCGGCAAGGCCGGCCCGCACTCGCTCGCGAGCTTCGAGCGCACCGTGAAGATCAACCTCGTCGGCACCTTCAACGTGATCCGGCTCGCGGCCGCGCGGATGACGGCCCAGCCGCCGCTCGCGACGGGCGAGCGCGGCGTGATCGTGAACACCTCCTCCGTGGCCTCCTTCGAGGGCCAGATCGGCCAGGCCGCCTACGCCGCCTCGAAGGCCGGCGTGAACGGGATGACGCTGCCCATCGCCCGGGAGCTCGCCCGCTTCGGCATCCGGGTGATGACCATCGCCCCCGGCATCTTCGACACGCCGATGCTGCAGGGCATGAGCGAGGAGGTCCGCTCGTCGCTGGGCGCCCAGGTCCCCTACCCGCCCCGCCTCGGGCGGCCCGAAGAGTACGCCGCGCTCGTCGAGCACATCATCGAGAACGAGGTGCTCAACGGCGAGGTGATCCGCCTCGACGGCGCCATCCGCATGGCCCCCAAGTGACCCACCAGCGGTCGCACTAGCGGCCCGCCGGCGGGTCATCCCCGGGTCACCGGGGATCCGGGCCGGATTCCCGCCTGCGCGGGAACGACGGAGGTGGCGCGAATGACGGGCCCCCCTGTCGTGCGATAATTGCAGTCCAGGCCGCCCTCGCTGGCGGCCCCCCGCCCCGCCCCGGGGCGCAAAACGAAACGGAGACGACTTGCCGTTCGACATGGACCTCCCGGAGGAACTCGACGCGCTTCGCGCAAGCACCCGGCGCCTGTGCGATGCCAAGCTCGCGCCGCGCGCCGCGGACATCGACCGCGCCAACGAATTCCCGGCCGACATGTGGGCGAAGCTCGGCGAGCTGGGCCTGCTGGGCATGACGGTGCCGGAGGAGTACGGCGGCACGGGCCTGGGCTACCTCGCCCACTTGGTGGCGATGGAGGAAGTCTCCCGGGCCTCGGCCTCGGTGGGGCTCTCCTACGGCGCGCACTCCAACCTGTGCGTGAACAACCTTTATCTCAACGGCACCGAGGCGCAACGGCGCAAGCACCTGCCGAAGCTCTGCTCGGGCGAGCACGTGGGCGCCCTCGCGATGAGCGAGCCGGGCGCGGGCTCCGACGTGGTCGGCTCCATGGCCTGCCGCGCCGAGAAGAAGGGCGAGCGCTGGATCGCCAACGGCTCGAAGATGTGGATCACCAACGGGCCCGACGCGGACGTCCTGATCGTCTACATGCGTACCGCGCCGAAGGACCAGGGGTCGAAGGCGATGACCGCCTTCCTGGTGGAAAAGGGCATGAAGGGGTACGGCACGGCCCAGAAGCTCGACAAGCTGGGGATGCGCGGCTCGAACACCTGCGAACTGGTGTTCACCGACTGCGAGATCCCTGCGGAGAACGTCCTCGGCGAGGTGAACGGCGGCTCGCGCGTGCTGATGAAGGGCCTGGATACCGAGCGCTGCGTGCTCTCCGGCGGCCCCATCGGCATCATGCAGGCGGCCCTCGACCTCGTGGTCCCCTACGTCCACGAGAGGAAGCAGTTCGGCCAGCCCATCGGCACCTTCGAGCTGATGCAGGGCAAGCTCGCCGACATGTACACGAAGCTCCAGGCCTCGCGCGCGTTCGCCTACCGCGTGGCCGAGGCGCTGGACCGCGGCCGCGGCCGGGCCGCGCGCAAGGACGCCGCCGCCTGCCTGCTTTTCTCATCGGAGAACGCGGTGCAGGTCGCGCTCGAGGCCATCCAGGCCCTGGGCGGCAACGGCTATATCAACGACTTTCCCGCCGGGCGGCTGCTGCGCGACGCCAAGCTCTACGACATCGGCGCGGGAACCAACGAGATCCGCAGGATGCTCATCGGGCGCGAGCTCTTCGACGAAAGCGCCTGACAGCACGCAATTCCACGAATCGAACAAAGGAGAACCGCAATGGCTGCACGTGAAGTGGTGGTGGTTTCGGGAGCGCGTACCGCGATCGGCGACTACGGCGCGGCGCTCAAGGACGTCCCGGCGACCAAGCTCGGCTCGCTCGCCATCCAGGAGGCCGTGGCGCGCGCGAAGATCGACCCGGCCACGGTCGGGCACGTCGTGGTCGGCAGCGTGGTGCACGGCGAGGCGCGCGACATGTACATCTCCCGGGTCGCGGCCGTCGAGGCCGGCATTCCCGTGGGCACCCCCTGCCTCACCGTGAACCGCCTCTGCGGATCGGGCCTGCAGGCGATCGTCTCGGCCTCCCAGCACATCCTGCTGGGCGACGTGGACGTGGCCATCGGCGCCGGCGCCGAGAGCATGAGCCGCGCCGCGTACTTCATTCCCGGCGCCCGCTGGGGCCAGCGCATGGGCGACGGCCAGATCATCGACGCGATGGTGGGCGCGCTCACCGACCCGTTCGGCACGGGCCACATGGGCATCACGGCCGAAAACCTGGCCGCGAAGCACGGTTTCACGCGCGAGCAGCAGGACGCGTTCTCGCTCGAGTCGCACCGCCGCGCCGCCGCCGCGATCGCCGCCGGGCACTTCAAGACGCAGATAGTCCCCGTCGAGCTCAAGTCGAAGAAGGGCCCGGTGATGTTCGACACCGACGAGCACGTGAGGAAGGACGTCAAGCCCGAGGACCTCGCCAAGCTGCGCCCCGCCTTCAAGAAGGACGGCACCGTGACCGCGGGCAACGCCTCCGGCATCAACGACGCGGGTGCGGCCGTGGTCCTCATGGAAGCGGGCGCGGCGGCAAAGGCCGGCGTGAAGCCCCTGGCGCGCCTGGTCGCCTACGCCCACGCCGGCGTGGAGCCGCACATCATGGGCGAGGGCCCGATCCCGGCCGTGCGCAAGGTCTTCGAGAAGTCCGGCCTCAAGCCCGCCGACATGGACGTGATCGAATCCAACGAGGCCTTCGCCGTGCAGGCGATGACCGTCACGAAGGAACTGGGCCTCGACCCGGCCAAGGTGAACCCGAACGGCGGCGCGGTGGCCCTCGGCCACCCGATCGGCGCCACGGGCGCGATCCTCACGGTGAAGTGCCTTTACGAGCTGCAGCGCACGGGCGGCCGCTACGGCCTGGTCACCATGTGCATCGGCGGCGGCCAGGGCATCGCCGCCATCTTCGAGCGTCTGTAAACCGCGGCACCCGTCTCACGCAACGTCTCACGCAACGTCAACAAGGAAGGAAGCACGCATGTCGGAATCGATCGTCATCGTCGGCGCGAAGCGCACCCCCATCGGCGCCATGCAAGGCAAGTTCAACTCCGTAACCGCCTCCCAGCTCGGCGCGACCGCCATCAAGGCCGCCCTCGAGCAGGCCGGCGTCGGCCCCACCGAGGTCGACGACCTCATCATGGGCTGCGTGCTTCCCGCCGGCCAGGGCCAGGCGCCCGCGCGCCAGGCGGCGCTCGGTGCCGGCCTGGACAAGGCCACGCCCTGCACCACGATCAACAAGATGTGCGGCTCGGGCATGAAGGCCGCCATGATCGCCGCCGACGAGATCGCCTCGGGCGATGCCGTGATCGTGGTCGCCGGCGGCATGGAGTCGATGACCAACGCGCCCCACCTGCTGCCCAAGGCGCGCGGCGGCTACCGCTACGGCCACGCCAAGGTGCTCGACCACATGGCCTTCGACGGGCTGGAAAACGCCTACGACGGCAAGCCGATGGGCCACTTCGCCGACAAGACCGCCGAGAAGTACGGCTTCACGCGCGAGCAGATGGACGCCTATGCGAAGGAATCCACCGCGCGCGCCGTGAACGCCTCGAAGTCCGGACTCTTCGTCGACGAGATCGCGCCGGTCACGGTGTCCGGCCGCAAGGGCGACGAGGTGGTGAAGGACGACGAGACGCCCTTCACGGTGAACGTGGAGAAGATCCCGACGCTGCGCCCGGCCTTCAACAAGGACGGGCTGGTCACCGCCGCCACGTCGTCGTCGATCTCCGACGGCGCCGCCGCACTGGTGATGATGACCGGGGCGGAAGCGAAGAAGCGCGGCGCCAAGCCGCTCGCCCGCCTCGTCGCGCAGGCTTCCAACGCGCACGAGCCGGAGTGGTTCACGACCGCGCCCGTGGGCGCCATCCAGAAGGTGCTCGCCAAGGCCGGCTGGAACGCTTCCGACGTGGACCTCTACGAGGTGAACGAGGCGTTCGCGGTGGTCACCATGGCCGCCATGAAGGACATCGGCATCCCCCACGACAAGGTGAACGTGAACGGCGGCGCGGTGGCCATGGGCCACCCGATCGGCGCCACGGGCGCGCGCATCATCACCACGCTCATCTACGCCCTGAAGAAGCGCGGCCTGAAGAAGGGCGTGGCCGCCCTCTGCATCGGCGGCGGCGAGGCGACCGCGGTCGCACTGGAGGTCCTGTGAATTCCACCGTCATGCTCACCCCCATCGAAAACACCCCCGGCATCGGCCCCAACCTCGCTTCCGACCTGCGCGCCGTGGGCATCGACTCCCTCGAGGCCCTGATGCGCGTCGGGTTCTGGGACGCCTGGCAGAAGCTTCGCCGAGCCAACCCCGAGCGCGACTGCCTGCCGTCGTGCCTGGCGCTCGCGGGCGCGGTGGCCGGCGTGCGCTGGAACCACCTGCCGCCCAAGGTGCGCGCCGACATCCGCAACCGCGTGAAGGCCGCGCGCGCGTGATGAGCCGCATCGCCCTGGGCGCCATCGCCCTGGCGGCCCTCGTGGCGGCCGGATGCGGCAAGAAGGAGGAGGCGCGGGTCGACGCCGCCACCGGGCAGAAGGAGGCTCTGGAGCGCGCGAAGACGGGCGCCTTCGGCACCCAGGTGAACGCCCTCGAGAACGCCAAGGGCGTGCAGGCGGATTTCGACAGGAAGGCGCAGGAGGCCGTCGAGAAGGCCGAGCAAGGCGCCAAGTGAGGAGGACGCCATGCTGACGCGGGCCCGGGCCGATTTCCTGACCGACGAGCAGCGCATGATCCGCGACACGGCGCGCGATTTCGCGCGCGCCGAGCTCGCGCCCCGCGCCTCCGCCTGGGAAGACAGCGGCTGGATCCCCGACGAGGTCGTCGCCCAGATGGGGAGCCTGGGCCTTCTGGGCATGACCGTGCCCCCCGAGTGGGGCGGCACCGGCGCCGACTACGTCGCCTATGTCCTCGCGGTGGAGGAAATCGCGTCAGGATGCGCGGCGACCGCCACCCTGATGAGCGTGCAGAACGGGCTCGGTTGCGGGCTCGTGCAGGCGTGGGGCAGCGATACCCAGAAGAGGGCGTGGCTGCCGGATCTCGCCACGGGCAAGGCGATCGTCTGCTTCTGCCTCACCGAGCCGCAGGCCGGCAGCGAAGCCAACAACCTGAAGACCCGCGCCTCGGAGTCGAACGGCGACTGGGTGCTCGAGGGCACCAAGCAGTTCATCTCGAACGCGAAGCGCGCGAAGCTCGCCGTCGTGTTCGCCGTGACCGACCCGGAGGCGGGCAAGAAGGGGCTGTCGGCCTTCCTCGTGCCCACCGGCACTCCGGGCTTCGACGTCCAGAAGCCCGAGAAGAAGCTGGGCCTGAAGGCGCTGGACACCTGCGCGATCGCGCTCTCCGGCTGCCGCGTGGGCGGTGAGGCCCTCCTCGGGCCCCGCGGCAAGGGCCTCGCCATCGCGCTGTCGAACCTCGAGGGCGGCCGCATCGGCATCGCCGCGCAGGCCGTGGGCATCGCCCGTGCCGCGCTGGAAGCGGCGGTGGCCTATGCAAAGGAGCGCACGCAGTTCGGCAGGAAGATCGCCGAGCACCAGTCGATCGGCAACATGCTGGCCGACATGCATACGAGCGTGAACGCAGCGCACCTGCTGGTGATGCAGGCCGCGCGCCTTCGCGCCGCGGGCGTGCCGTGCCTCTCGGAGGCCTCGCAGGCCAAGCTCTTCGCCTCCGAGGCCGCCGAGCGGGTGTGCTCGAAGGCGATCCAGGTCCACGGCGGCTACGGCTACGTGCGCGAATACGCCGTCGAGCGCCACTACCGCGACGCCCGCGTGACGCAGATCTACGAGGGCACGAGCGAGATCCAGCGCATGCTCATCGCCCGAAGCCTCGTCGAATGACCGCCCTCCCCGCCCACGGAACCGCGCCATGCCGCAGCTGAAGACCCGCCTCGACACCGGCTCCGGAGCCTTCAAGGCCAACCGCGAGCACCACGAAGCGCTGGCCGCCGACCTGCGCGAGCGGGTGGCGAAAGTGGCGGCCGGCGGCGGCCCCGAGGCGCAGAAGAAGCACACGGCGCGCGGCAAGCTCCTGCCCCGCGAGCGCGTGCGCGCGTTGCTGGACCCGGGCGCGCCCTTCCTCGAGCTGTCGCAACTCGCCGCCTGGGGAATGTACGGCGACGACGCGCCGGCGGCCGGCATCATCACCGGCATAGGCCGCGTCGAGGGCCGAGAGGTGGTGATCGTCGCCAACGACGCCACGGTGAAGGGCGGAACCTACTACCCGCTCACCGTGAAGAAGCACCTGCGGGCGCAGGAGATCGCCGCGCAGAACCGCCTGCCCTGCATCTACCTCGTAGACTCCGGCGGCGCCTTCCTCCCTTTGCAGGACGAGGTCTTCCCCGACAAGGAGCACTTCGGGCGGATCTTCTACAACCAGGCCAACCTCTCGGCCGCCGGCATCCCGCAGGTGGCCGTGGTGATGGGTTCCTGCACCGCGGGCGGCGCCTACGTGCCGGCGATGTGCGACGAGTCGATCATCGTGAAGAACCAGGGCACGATCTTCCTGGGCGGCCCGCCGCTCGTGAAGGCCGCCACGGGCGAAGTGGTGAGCGCCGAGGACCTGGGCGGCGGCGACGTGCACGCGCGCACCTCCGGCGTGACCGACCACCTGGCCGACGACGACCGGCACGCGCTCGCGATCGCCCGCGAGATCATCCGGCACAGCGACGGCGCGGCTACCCGCCCCACGGCGCCCGCGACCGGCCCGGTGCGCGAGCCCCTGTATCCGCCCGAGGAGCTCTACGGGATCGTGCCGTCCGACACCCGGCAACCCTTCGACGTGCGCGAGATCATCATGCGCATCGTCGACGGCTCCGACTTCCACGAGTTCAAGGCCCTCTACGGCACGACGCTTGTCACCGGCTTCGCGCACATCCACGGCATGCCCGTGGCGATCCTCGCCAACAACGGCATCCTCTTCTCGGAATCGGCCCTCAAGGGCACGCACTTCATCGAGCTCGCGAACCAGCGCGGCATCCCGCTCCTCTTCCTGCAGAACATCACCGGCTTCATGGTGGGGCGCAAGTACGAGAACCAGGGCATCGCGCGCGACGGCGCGAAGATGGTGACGGCCGTCTCGTGCTCGCGGGTGCCCAAGCTCACGCTGATCGTCGGCGGCTCCTTCGGCGCCGGCAACTACGGCATGTGCGGCCGCGCCTTCAACCCGCGCTTCCTGTGGACCTGGCCCAACGCGAGGATCTCGGTGATGGGCGGCGAGCAGGCTGCGAGCGTGCTCGCGACCGTGAAGCGCGACGGCATCGAGGCGAAGGGCGGCGCGTGGACGGCCGACGAGGAGGAAGCCTTCAAGTCGCCCATCCGCGACCAGTACGAGCGCCAGGGCCACCCCTATTACGCCACGGCGCGGCTGTGGGACGACGGCGTCATCGACCCGGTGGACACGCGCCGCGTGCTCGCGCTGGGGCTGGCCGCTGCCCTCAACGCGCCGATCGAGGAGACGCGCTACGGCGTGTTCCGCATGTGAATCACCCTCACCCCCGACCCCTCTCCCAAGGGAGAGGGGAGCAGAGTCTCCCTTCTCCCTTGGGAGAAGGGCCGGGGATGAGGGTCAAACTCAGAAGACACCAATCATGACCAAGCACATCGCCATCGAACGCCAGGGCCCACTTGGCCTCGTGACCCTCAACCGCCCCGACCGGCACAACGCCTTCGACGACGCCCTCATCGCGGAGCTCACCGAGGCCCTCCGTTCCATGGAGGCCGAGGACGGCATCCGCGCGGTGGTGCTCTCGAGCGTCGGCCGGTCGTTCTCCGCCGGCGCCGACCTCAACTGGATGCGGCGCGTCGCCGGCGCCTCGATGGAGGAAAACAAGCGCGACGCCATGGCGCTCGCCGCGCTCATGCGCACCCTCGCGGAACTGAGGAAGCCCACCGTCGCCCGCGTGCAGGGCCCCGCCTACGGCGGCGGCGTGGGGCTCGTCGCCTGCTGCGACGTGGCCGTCGCCACCGTCAACGCCACCTTCGCGCTCACCGAGGCGAAGCTGGGCCTCGTCCCCGCCGTGATCTCGCCCTACGTGGTGGCCGCGATCGGCCCGCGCCTGGCGCGGCGCTACTTCCTCACCGCGGAAACCATCGAGGCGGCGGACGCCTGGCGCATGGGGCTGGTGCACGAGATCGCGCAGGACGAGGCGGATCTCGACGAGAAGGTCGGCAATATCGTGGATTCCCTCCTCGCCTGCGGCCCCGCCGCGCACGCCGAGTGCAAGTCGCTCATCCGCTTCGTTGCCGGGCGCACCGTGACGGGCGAGCTGATCCAGGACACGGCGGAGCGGATCGCGCGCATCCGCTCTTCTCCCGAGGGCATGGAAGGCGTGGCGGCTTTCCTCGAGAAGCGGCGCGCCGCGTGGCTGCCGCCGGAGCCCGAGCCCGAGCAGCAACCCGAGCCGGAGCCGCCGCACGGCGGCGCCTAGCCTTCCAGCTTCGCGCCCTTCTCCGCGAGGAGTTCGCGCAGGATGGAGCGGTGGCAGCGCGACTCGTCCTCGCAGTAGCAGCCGACCGAGAAGTTGCTGGCGTGCGAGAGCGTGGCCAGAAGCCCGATGGCGTGCGCGTTGCCGGGCGTGGCCATCTCCGCACGGTACCTTCTCGCGAACGTCGCCCACTCCGAGGCGGTTCCCGCGCCCTGTCCGAGCTTCATCGTCTCGACGCTGGGCGCGAGGTTCGGGAACCAGACGTCGTACCAGTTCCCGGAGGCGAACTCCGTCCTGGGTACGCCGCGCGGCGGGCGACGGACCGTGCCGATGCGGGCGCCCTCGTTATCCTGGCGGGGAGTGCCCAGCCTGACGATGCGGATGCTCATTCGAGGACGTGGGAGCACGCGACAGCCACCGGCACGGCAAGACGCGGCCTACGTTGCCTCACGGCCCACTCGAACGAATTGTCAGGCCGCACGACCTTGATCCTTCGAGCGACGGTGACCATATGCAAATGGAATCCCGGCCACGACGGATATGGCTGCGGAAACGATCAGTATGAAGATGACGCCTGACAAGGGAGGCAGAAACGGACCTCCCATCTGAAGTGCGCTGAATGCGTACAAGACCGCCAACGTTGTGGTTGTTGCTCCGCATGCTGCGCGAAGGAAGCTCGGCACAATGGCATGCCATACGACCGCCACGAAGACGGCGGCGATGACGATAAGCGCGATCATGTCCATCGAAGCCTGGTCCGTGCGGCCTAACGATTGAACTCAGCGGCCGGGCACGGCGCCCATTCCGCACCGGCGAGCACGCAATCTATTGCGAGCACGGTGCGGCCACGATGCATCACGGTCCGCTGCAGTGATTTGTTGGAGCGCAATCCCTCGCCTCAACGCAATAGAGACCATAGGCACGTGACGATGATCGCCAGTACCACTGCGACGGTAAAGCCACGGTGCTTCTCGGGATCTTCCGTGCCCCACAGGAAACCCCACCATTTGGAGGCCCGGACTGGCCCCACGACGAACCCGACCACCGCGGCGACGCCTGCGACGGCCACTGCCCATAGACCCGAAGCCAAGATGATTGAAAGATCACCGCCGCCCATTAACCCAACCAAGACGATCACTGCCGCGGTGACCAGCGCTGCGACGAACGAAACGCCCGCTACGGCGAGGCGATCGACAACAGTCACTGAAGTTTCGTTCGCCACGGTCCTATTGCGCTCTAACGAATGAAAGGGACTTCCCCAGCCCGCGAGGGCACGGAGTGCCAAGATTGAGTTTCCAAGCGCAATCCTTCAGGAGGGGAAGTCATGGGCAAGATTACTACCGTGGGTATCGATCTCGCAAAGAATGTGTTCAGCGTGCATGCCATTGACGAGTCTGGGGCGGTTCTCTTCAGGAAGTCGGTCAGTCGGGCACGGCTGTTGCCGCTGGTCGCGCAGTGGCCGGCGTGCCTGATCGCAATGGAGGCGTGCTCCGGCGCGCACGAGTGGGCACGCCGATTCCAGATACACGGGCATGCCGTGCGGATCATGGCGGCGCGCTTTGTCGCCCCGTATCGGCGCAGCGGCAAGAACGACGGCAACGATGCCGAGGCGATCTGCGAGGCTGTCCAACGTCCGTCGATGCGTTTCGTGCCGGTAAAGAGCGCGGAGCAGCAGTCGGTGCTTTGCATTCATCGTGTTCGCCAGGGATTCGTCGAGGAGCGTACCGCGACGATCAATCGCACGCGGGGCTTGCTTGCCGAGTTCGGCATCGTGCTGCCGAACCGTGCGACCGAGGTACGTCGTGCGGCCGCCGCTTGCGCGGAGGCGCTCCCGGCACTGGCGCGTCAGGCAGTCACCGACCTTCTGTCCCATCTTCGTTCTCTCGACGATCGCATTGCCGGATACGACCATGAGCTCGAGCACTTGGCACGAGAGAGCGAGGCGGCCAGCCGACTCATGACAGTGCCTGGTGTCGGGCCTCTCACAGCGCTGGCAACGGTGGCAAGCGTTGGCTCGGCGCACGAATTCACGAATGGTCGCCAGTTTGCTGCCTGGCTGGGTCTGGTTCCGCGGCAGTGGAGTACGGGCGGCAAGGCACGGCTCGGGCGAATCACCAAGCGCGGTGACGCATACCTTCGCACGCTGCTCATCATGGGTGCTCGCGCGGCGCTGCAAATGGCCGCAAGGCGAAACGACAGGCTCAGCCGATGGGTCATGGCACTCAAGGAACGCGTCGGGTATCACAAAGCGGTGGTGGCCCTGGCCGCCAAGAATGCACGCATCGTCTGGGCGCTGCTCTCGAGCGGGACCACATATCGAGCGGTGTGAAGCCACGCGCTCATCGAACAACCGACTTACCGGAGGGCTGCCCATCGCGGCATGAAACAGGTCAGACCGGCGTTCGGAAAACCTGATCAACTATCGGGCCTCCTGTCAGGCCGACTAACGATCGAGGACCGAACGCGCGGCTTGCATTCGGGCCAGGGGGCGCATCGCCGCCCTTTACATAAGGCCGGTTATAGACTCGCAGTCCGACCTCGTTTCATTTCGCGACCAAATCCGCAGCTCAAGGAGGGCAATGAAGTCGAACAAATAACTTGAATTTTGGGGAAGTCCTTATAGACCTAGTTGAGCGGCCGGCCACCGACCGCTTTGCCGCGCGAGACGCGGCCCACGATGCTCCACGGTCCGCTCGAACGCGGTGTTATGCCGCTTCTTCATTGGGCATCTCCCAACCGGGAAACACCAGCACACCGGGATGGCACTTGAGGGCTTGCGCCAAGACCTTGGCACGCTCGACGCCGAGACGGACACGCCCGTTTTCAATGGCGGAGATAGTGGCCTGGGGAATGCCGGAAGCCTGAGCCAGTTGGTTCTGGCTCAATTCCTGAAGCTCG
>JAMPXV010000071.1 GCA_023700985.1 Lysobacter sp. | reverse complement strand
TTGGGACGGTTCTACGGAGCTGTTGGGACGGTTCTACGGAGCTGTTGGGACGGTTCTACAGAACCGGTCTATTCCGCAATTAGCCAGTTTCGTGCACAGGTTCCTGAATAGACCGGTTCTGTAGAACCGTCCCAATAGCTCGTAGAACCGTCCCAATAGCTCGTAGAACCGTCCCAATAGCTCCGTAGAGCCGTCCCAATAGCTACTTCGCAGCCCTGAGCCTCGCCGCCTCGGGCTCGGCCTTCGCGGCGGGCGCCGGGTCCGTGCGCCAGCGCTCCGCCTGCAGGCGCACCACGTCCGAGAGGTTGCGCGTTTCCTGGAAGCGCTCGCGCAGCCACCGGCTGTCGTTCAGCTCGCGGTCGGCGCGGTCGCCGATGGCGCGCAGGGCGTCGGCCGTGCCCAGCTCGTCGCCGATGCGCTGGATCCGGTAGAGCGTCGCCATGAGGTCCTCGCGCAGCCGTATGTGGGTATGCGCGCCCGGGTCGGCGAGCATCGCCTCGAAGCCGAAACGGCAGGCCTGGAAGCGGTTGTAGCCGTACACCAGGTACTGCGGCGCGATGGGGCCCTCCCGCCGCTCGCGCAACAGGTCCGCGGCGAGGGTCTGCGCGTAGGCGGCGAGCTCGGCCGCCCCGGTGACGGTGAGCGGCGTGTCGCCGATGCGGATCTCCATCGTGCCGTATTCGGGCTTCGGGCGGATGTCCCAGTAGAAGTCCTTCATGCTGGCGACGATGCCGTAGCCCGCCATCTCGTCGAAGTAGCGGTTGAACTCGTCCCACGAGGCGACCTCGGGCAGGTGCCCGGCCAGCGGGAAGGCCGACACCGCGTGCAGCCGCGAGGTCTCGAACGAGGTGTCCTCGCCCTGGTAGAAGGGCGAGGAAGCGGAAAGCGCGATGAAGTGGGGGATGTAGCGCGCCATCTGGTGCGTGAGGTACACCGCGTCGTCGCCGGACTCCACGCCGATGTGGATGTGCTGGCCGAAGACCGTGAACTGCTTGGCGAGGTAGCCGTAGAGGGCGGACACCTTGAGGAAGCGCTCGGTCGGGAAGATGCGCCGGTCGCTCCACTGGTGGAACGGGTGCGATCCCCCGCCGGCCACCGCGAGGTTCAGCCGGCCCGCCGCGTCCACGATGCCGTCGCGCGTGCGCACCAGCTCGTCGCGAAGCTCCGCGAATCGCGTGTGGACCCGGGAATTCACCTCGATCATGCTCTCGGTGATCTCGGGCTTCACCTCGCTGGGGAGCTGCGCCTTCGCCAGCCGCGCGAGGAGGTCGGGGGCGCCGCGCGTGAGGTTGAAGTCGCGCGTGTTGAGCACCATCAGCTCCAGCTCCACGCCGAAGGTGAGCGCTTCGGATGTCTTGAATTCGAGGGGCATGCCTTCCTCCTTCAGGTCTTCGTCGGTTCAGCGGGCCGCCCGGCCGGGGGGCGCGTGGCGGAGAGCGCGTCGGGCGGGGGCGCGGACTCGCCCGCGAAGCGAAATCCCCACTGGGTGGCGAGCGGCCCGAATAGCTCCATCACGATCACGCCCGCGAGGACGACCGCGGTGAGCTGCTGCCCGAACTCGGGATAGAGCCGCGTGACGTCGTAAACCAGGAGCAGCGCGAGGGACGACATCGGCAGCAGGGCCGCGCCGAGCGCCACGACCTGGCGCCACTTCATGCCGCCGATGGGCGCGATCAGCAACACGCCCAGGAACTTGCCCGCCGCGCGCGCGCCGATGAAGGCAAACGCGGCCCACCCCGCGACCTCGAACGAGGAAAGCGGCAGGCTCGCGCCCGTGATCACGAAGAGCACGATGTAGAAGAGGCGGGAAGCGCGCCCGAGGTCCACGTTCACGAGGTCGTGGCGGTTGCGGTCGTTGCGCGCGAACATCCCGAAGGCGAGGAGCGCGAGTATCACCGAGAGCTTGCCCATCTGCGCGATGCCCACCGAGGCGAGGATGAGGCCCGCGACGAGCGTGAAGTGCAGTTCCGGGCTGCGCTCGACCTGCCGCGCGAGCAGCCGCGCGGCCTGCGCCATGATGCCGCCGAGCGCCAGCGACCCGGCGAACAGGTACAGGGGATGGAGCACCGCCGTGTCGAGGTCGAGCCGCGCCTCGTAGTGCACCGAGGCCGTGAGCATGGTGACCACCACCGAGGCGAGCAGGCTGTTCAGGGCCACCAGCGTGAGCGCGCGATCCGTCACCTGCCCCTCCGAGCGCGTGTCCTGCGCGATGAGCAGCACCACCGCCGGCGAGGTCGCCATCGCGATGGCCGCCGCGAGGCCGGCCATCAGCGGCGCGATGCCGAGCCACGACAGCGCGGCGAAGACGAGACCGAAAGAGAGCAGGCTCTCTGCCACGCCCGAGGCGGCGAGCGTCCAGTCGCGCTTGAGCCAGGCGATGTCCATGCGCCGGCCGAGGTCGAACAGGACGAGGCCCAGCCCGATGTCCACGAAGATGCGCGCCTCGTCGAGGAGCGGGCCGATGTTCATGGCGGCGGCGACGGGCGCGATGGCGAAGCCGACGAGCACGTAGCCCACCAGGCGCGGCAGGCGCAGGTGGCGGGCGGCCTCGCCGCCCAGCATGCCCGCGACGAGCAGCACGCCGAAGAGCAGCGGGTAGCTCAGCGTGAGCGGCAGATCCGGCAGGAAACGCAGGTCCATGTCTTCCCTCTCCCTGGGGTTGCGGCGACGGCTCGGGGGCCGTTCGGGGCCGTACGGTCGATGATACCGGGCGTGGAGGAGAATCCGCCTCCTTCGAAGGAGGTCTCGTCGCGGGGCGCGAGGGGCGCCGGACTATCAATGGCGCCCGGGAAACGGTACGCTTCCGCTCTGACCGGCGCCCTTGCCCGTAAGTTCCTAGGCCGGAAAGGGCGGCCCGAAGATCCCCGAAAGCACCGCAGGAGCCATGGCGCAGTCCCCGTACACCAACACGCTTCCCCTCGACTCCATGCTCATGGAGTACAAGCTCGTCTCCGTGCTCGGCGTGGGCGGCTTCGGCATCACGTACCTGGCCCGCGACACGCACCTCGAGAAGGACGTGGCGATCAAGGAGTACTTCCCCGCCGCCGACGTCGCGCGCGTGGAAGGCGGCACGGTCACGCTCACCAACACGCAGCTCACGGAAAACTACCAGTCCGGTCTCGACCGCTTCCTCAAGGAGGCGCGCACCCTCGCGGGCTTCAGCCACCCGCACATCGTCCGCGTCAACCGCTTCTTCAAGGCCCACGGCACCGGCTACATGGTGATGGACTACGAGGAAGGCGAGTCGCTCAAGACCTTCCTCGACAAGCACCCCTTCCCGCCGGAGGAGACCATCAAGGGGCAGCTCGCCCTCCTCCTCGACGGCCTGGCCAAGGTCCACGACACGGGCTTCCTGCACCGCGACATCAAGCCCGACAACATCTTCATCCGCGCCGACGGCAAGCCGGTGCTGATCGACTTCGGCTCCGCGCGCCACGCGATCGGCTCCGAGCGCACGCTGACCACGCTGGTCACGCCGGGATACGCGCCCTTCGAGCAGTACACGTCCAAGTCCGAGCAGGGCCCCTGGTCGGACATCTACGCGCTCGGGGGCGTGCTGTTCTTCGCGGTGACCGGCGAGAACCCGCCCGACGCGCTCACGCGCATGAAGACCGACACCGTCGCCGACGCCCTCGCCCGCGCGCACGAGCGCTACAGCGGCGAGTTCCTCGACGCGATCGCCTGGGCCCTGCAGCCCGACGAGAAGAAGCGCCCGCAGACGATCGGCGAGTGGCGCCGCAAGATCCTGGGCGACGTGGCCGACGAGCCGCTGCCCCTGCCCGACTTCGTGGTCGACGAGTTCGGCGTCGAGACGCCCGCCGCCGGGACCGCCGCGCCGGCGACCACGAGGGCCCCGACGACGGCGCCCCCAACGGCCCCCGTGACCGCGCGCCAGTCGGCAGTTTCGGCGAACCCCGCCACGGGCTCCCTCGATACCCAGGACATCTCCAAGTTCCTCGCGAAGCGCGAGGAGCTGGACCGGGCCGTGAAGGCCAAGTTCCAGCGCGTCCTCACCGTGATGTTCACCGACCTCAAGGGCTCCACCGCCATCGCGGAGGCCTCCGGCGACATCGCGGTGCGCGCCATGCTCAAGCGCTACCACGACCTGTGCCTCATCGCGGTGAACCGGCACGGCGGCACGCTGGTGAAGACCATCGGCGACGGGTCGCTGTCGCACTTCGAGGACGCGGCGGCCGCCTGCCGCGCCGCCAGCGACATCCAGCGCGGCATGGAGGAGATCAACCTCGCCAAGACCTACAAGACGGTGCTGCTCGCGCGGATCGGCATCCACACCGGCGAGTGCATCCTCGAGAAGAACGACATCTTCGGCGACGTGGTGAACACCGCCTCGCGCTTCGAGTCCTCGGCCAACCCCGGCGAGATCCTCGTCTCCGAGGACACCTACAACGCGCTCCCCGACAAGACGGAGTTCTACGCGCGCTTCGACCGCGAAGTCACCCTCAAGGGCAAGAGCATGCCCTTCAACGCCTTCATCGTCTTCTGGGACCCGAAGGAGGTCGAGCGCGACCGGAACCGCCCGGTCGACACGGCCCCGGTGAAGCCGGCCACGCCGGCGTGGAAGCTCGCCCTCTACGTGGCCATCCCGGTGGCCGTGGTCCTCGTGGCGGCGATCTGGATCACCGGCGGCGGGAAGTTCGCCGGCGAGTCGGGCCGCACGATCGAGCACTCCATCGACGCGAAGAAGTAGCGGACGCGCCGGCGCGCCCGCGCCCTCCTCACTTCACGCGCTTCGCGCGCCAGCGCCGCAGCCCGAAGAACACCCCCAGGCAGAGGAGCAGCACGCCCACCGCGGCCGCCGCGTAGTAGGCCTCCGGGCGCGTGTACAGGAAGGATTCCACCGGCGAGTAGCTGCCCTTCTTGCCCGTGGCGTAGCGCGCGCCCGTCTCCATGGCGCTCACCTTGGGCTCCGGCTCGCCCGGCTCGATCAGGACCAGGTCGCCGCGCGACTGCGCCTGCACCGTCGTCGTGGTGAGCATGGCGCTCGCCATCAGCAGGTCCTCCGCGCCCTCGGCGGTGAGCATGGTGACCGTCCGGCCGGAGTGCCAGGGGGACTGGAACTGCATCAGCACCCCGCGGTTCGGCCCGAGCGCGCCCTTCTGGCGGCTGGTCGCGGGCGCCGTGGCCTCGGCGTTCCATCCGCGGACCACCGGGTAGGGCACCTGCGTTATCCCGTCGACGACCTTGAGCGGCGCGGCCTTGAGGAGCTCCGCTCCCAGGGAAGCCATGCGCCCCACGACCAGCACCTCGCCCTCGGAAGCCGGGCGCTCGTGGGTGAACTCCATCTCGAAGAGCGGGAAGCCGTTGCGCTGCGTGGCGACCCCGACCACGTTGAGCGCCGCGGCGAGCACGCGGTCGTCCTTCTCCGTGAGCCAGATCTGCGCCTCGTGCCCGTCCGGCCAGCGCGTGAGCGGGAAGCCGCTGTGCATGAAGAGCTCCAGCCTCGGCATCTCCACGAAGTGCGGCATGGGCGGGAACGAGATCGTCGAGTTGCCGTAGAGCGTGAGGAACATCCCGTCGGGCTGGATCAGGTCGCAGACCTGGCCCCCTGCGTTCAGGTTGCCCGCGAACTCGATGGTGTTGGTGCCCGGCTTGAAGACGTAGGTGGGAATCTCCAGCTTGTAGCCGTCGATGAAGTTGCCCGACGGGCTGTCGAGCAGCACCGCGCGCACGCCGCGCCCGTTCACGGAGATGGCGAACGACGAGTCGTTCTTCAGGCCCGCGCCGTAGGAGAAGTTGAGGGAGAGCTTGGCGTACTGGTTGGGGCGGATGTGGAAGTCCGGCGGCAGGCGGAAGGTGATGCTGCGCCCCCCCGGGTTGATGCCCACGAAGCTCTGCGTCGGGAAGTTGAGGGTGTTGAGCTCGTAGACCTGGTCGGTCGCGATCGTCTCGCGGCCGCTGTACTGCTTCACGTCGGGGATCGAGAAGCCGAAGGTCTCGAGCTCGGCCGAGCCCGGGAAGCGGAAGCTGATGTTGGTGAAGGTGATGGCCGCGAGCTTGACCGCCTCGTCGGTGTCTCCGGTCACCACGAGGAGCGCGCGCTTCGGGTCGGTTTCGCCCTGCGCGCCGACCATCGGCTGGACGCGCAGCAGCCCGCCCTTCGAGGCGCGCAGCGCCGCCCCGCCGGCCACCTTCGTCGCGAAGGCCCGCTTGCCGACGATGACGTTGTCCATGCCCGGGCGCGGCACGCGCGAGACCGTGAAGCTCACCGGCCGGTAGTCGAAGCGCCGCGCGATGCCCGAGGCGACGATGCCCGCCAGCGTGGCACTCTTCGCCGAGTCGTCCTCGGTCACGAGGTGCACGGCGCCCGCCGGCATGAGCCGCGGGTCGAAGACGAAGCTCGACAGCGCCGACAGCTCGTGCGGCACGTCCTTCCACTCGTAGTCCATCTCCACCCAGGAGTCGCGAAGCGAGATGTTGGTCCACAGGTCGGGCGCGCAGGGGCTCTCGCACTGGTTCTTGGAGAAGTGCTGCGCCACCTGGAAGGACAGGGCGTTGTAGCCCGGCTCGAGGAGGGCCGGCGGGATCTCCACGCCCAGCTTCACCTCCGGTGCCATCGGGTTCAGTCGCGCCTGGGCCACGGGGTGGCCGCCGACCTTCACGACGAGCTGCGAGCTCTCCGGGATCAGGTTGGTCGAGACGGTGTAGCGCAGGTGCAGCACCATGCGCTTCACCTCCCAGCGCTCGGGCACCGGCACGGCGACCTCGCGCTCGTCGCTCACGCAGCGCAGCTCGAGCTTCTTCAGGGCCGTGAGGTCCTTCAGGGGCAGCTTGATGGTCTCCGCCCGCGCGGGCAGCGCGGCGGCGAGCAGCAGGCAAAGGAAGGGAGCGAGTCTTGTCATGCTTTGACCTCCGGGGCGCGCTTCAGGCGCGTGTCGACGACGTTTCGAATCCAGGCCCAGGTGACGCGCAGCAGGAAGGTGAGGCAGATCCACGCCCCGCGCAGCCCCATCCGGGTGAGCGTCCAGAAAACCAGGTGAAGGGGGATGCCGCGCTCGCGCGCGTCCCAGACGGCGAGCCACCGCCCGCTGTCGCCGTACACGTAGTGCACGACGTCCGGGAAGGTCTGCGGCGGCGTGAGGAAGTGCGCTCCGCAGAGCGTCGTGGCGCCCCGGCGCTGTACCCGCCGGACTTCCGCCTCGAAGTAGCTCACGAGGCCGTCGGCGCTGGCGGCCTCCACGATCACGCGCTCGCGGTCCTTCACCTCGAAGCCGAACTTCGAGGTGAAGCCCAGCCCCGAGAGGGACAGGTCGACCAGGTCCACGGGCAGGCGCTCGCGCACGCGCGGGAACTGCACCATGGCCTGGCCGGAGACCACGAGCCGGTGGTGGCGGCGCGCCTGGCGGCGCTCCCACAGCGCGCCCAGGGTCACGATGCACAGGTAGATGTTGTAGAAGCTCCAGCCCAGCGTCACGTAGATCGTCTCGCGGTACTCCGGCTGCGCCCAGATGCGCGCCACGCCGAAGGCGGCGGCCGTCGCGTTGAGGCACAGGATCGCGAAGAAGAAGAACGACAGGGCGTTCAGCTGCTCCTGCTGCATGCCCATGCCCTTCGGGGTCACCTTGAAGGCGGGCTTGCGCGGGTTGCGCAGCGTCGCGAGCACGGCCGGGGCGAGGAAGACCGACTGCACGCTCTCGTAGATCTCCGAGAAGAACGGCCGCCGGGTGCTCCCGAAGAGGAAGTCCGAGACGATGAAGGTCGACATCACGTAGGGCAGCGCATAGGCGAGGACCTGCGCCGCCGAGGCGTGGTAGATGCTCATCCCGAAGAGCAGGAACCCGGCCGGGGCGATGAAGTAGATGACGCGCACCACCCCGAAGAACCAGAAGAGGCAGATGTTGAGGTAGCAGAGCCGCTGGGCGAGGGTGAGCCCCTTGCAGAACACCGGGTTGTGCAGCAGGAAGATCTGCACCATCCCCTGCGCCCAGCGCGTGTGCTGCAGCACGTAGTCCGAGTAGGCATCGGGGGCGAGGCCGCAGACCATCGGCTTGTTCACGTAGGCGCTGCGGTAGCCGCGGCGGTGCAGCTCGAAGGCCGTCTCGGCGTCCTCGGTGATGGACTGGCCGCACACGCCGCCGATCTCCTCGAGCATGGTCCGGCGCATCACCGCCGCCGAGCCGCAGAAGTAGCTCGCGTTCCAGTTGTCCATGCCCGGGTGGATCACGCGGTAGAACATCTCGCTCTCGTCCGGCACCGGCGCGCCGCCGCCGAAGCTGCGCTCCGCGGGCGCCGCGTTGGCGAAGAAGTGCGGCGTCTGCACGAGGAAGAGCCCCGGGTCCTGCAGGAAGTAGCCCACGGTCTCCTGCAGGATGTCCGCGGTCGGCACGTGGTCGCAGTCCAGGAAGAGGACCAGCTCGCCGCTGGAGTGGGTGAGCCCGTGGTTGAGGTTGCCGGCCTTGGCGTGCCGGTTGGTCTCGCGCGTGAGGTATTCCACGCCGAGGCTGCGCGCGACCTCCTTGAGCGCGAGGCGCCGTTTCCACGCCTCCTCGCCCCGCGCCGGGTCGTTGCGCTTGGCGAGCGTGCCGCCGTCGTCGAGGATGTGGACGCGGAACCTGTCGCGCGGGTAGTCGACCTGGGTCGCGGCGAGCGCCGTCAGGCGGACGATCTCGATGTCCTCGCTGTAGGTGGGGATGAAGATGTCCACCGTGGGCCACTGCGAGCGGTCCGCGGGCAGGGGGGCGGCCGCCCGCTCCAGCGGCGAGAGGTTCACGAAGAGGCTCAGGAGCTGCAGCGTCAGCGAGTAGATCTCGGCGAGGAAGAGCGCCGTCATGCCGACGAAGTCGATGGCGTCGGTGTAGATGAGCGTCTCGAACGAGCGCCACCACAGGTAGCGCAGTGCGAGGAAGGCGGAGATGAGGATGAACACGTAGCGCCAAAGCCCCGTGCGGGACTTGCGGAACAGGTTCATGAGGAACAGCGCCGCGATGCATCCCCAGCCGGCCACGAGCTGGAGGACCTGCGGGAAGTGCGCCTCCCGCAGGCTCACCATGTAGACGAGGATGCCGGCCCCGAGCACGAGGGGCGCCATCGACGCGTACCGCATCGCGCCGCTCGCGAAGGCGGGGGAAGGCCCGGGCACGGGAAGGACGGCGGCCACGCTATTCCCCCCTCGCCGCGGGGAGGTCGGCGGCCACGACGCTGCGCCGCGGCTCGAAGAGCACGCGCACTTCCAGGCGCCCGATGTTCTCGGCATAGGACGGCGAGATGCTGCGCCCCGCCATGGCCCCGACCTGGAGGTACGGCGTGGCCTGCAGGACCGCGGCGAGGCGGATGCTCGCTTCCCGGCCGCGGCTGTCCCCGCCCCCGTAGAATCGCCCGTCCGGGGCCAGGGGCAGGAGCGGCGTTTCGTCCTCGCGCTTGGAGAACCACCCGCCGGAAACGCGGCCGCGGACGAGCCAGCGCCTGTCCTCCTCGGTCATGAAGTCGAACGAGGCGCCCGCGCGCACGTAGCGCTGCGGGCTGAAGTACCCGCCGTGGCCCAGCGTGTAGCCGCTCAGGTTGCGGCGGTAGCCCTCGTAGCCGAGGTAGGCGCTGGCGGCCGAGTACGCGAATCCGGCGAGCCCCAGGTCGCGGCCTCCCGCGAGATCGAGCACGGCGCGCGAATTGTCCTGCACGCCGGTGCCGTCGAGGAACTCGCCGCGCAGCCGGACCGTGGTGCTCCACGGCGCCTCGCGCAGGCGCAGGAGGCGCAACTCCGCGCCCTTGCGCGTGACGCCGCCCCAGGCGGTCCCCGTCCAGGGGTCGCGCATCCCCGCGTACGAGAGCACGGACTCGCGCACCGGCTCGGCGAACAGCAGGGCGGCGGCCTGGCCCCAAGCCGGCGACGTGGCGAATTCCGCCTGCCCCGCGAACCGCCCGCCCACCGCGCCGCCGTCGGGTCCGCGGCCCAGGGAGAGCCCGAAGGCGTGGTCCTTCTCGTAGCGCAGCACCACGCGGGCCTCGTTCACGGTCGCGCTCGTGTCCGCCTGCGGCGTCGGCCCGGCCCCCGCCGGGGCGCTGCCCACGAGGGCGCCCGCGTCGATCGTGCCCGACTCCAGCCGCGCGCGCTCGCCGCGCACCATGATCGAGGCTTGCGGCGACAGCGGGGCGGCGAAGTCGGCGGCCGGCGCGAGCGTCTGGCGCATCTTGCCGAGGCCAGGCTCGCCCGTCTTCTTGCGGAAGCCGCCACCGAGCAGCGCCTGCACGGCGCCCGGCGAGCCCGCGCCGCCCCAGCGCGCCGGATCGAGGGCGCGGGCCTCGAGGTAGCGGCCGTTGCGAAAAGCCGCCTCGCCCAACCGGGTGGACACGAGGGCACGCAGCGGCTCGGTGGCCACCAGGTCCGCCGGAATGCCGTCGCGCCCCCCCCCGGTTGCTGCGATGAGCCCGTCTGCCGATTCGCGATCGGGAGACTCCCGGTAGAGGACCGCGAAACGGCGAGCGGCGCGCTCGGGCTGCCCGAGCCGCAGGTCGCACCAGGCCTGCGTCACGCGGGCGTAACGCGGCAGTTCGCCCTCGCCGGCGGCCGACTCGAATGCCGCCAACGCCTGCGCGTATTGCCCGGCCGCGTAGTGGGACTGCGCCAGGCCCACGAGCGCATCCCGGCGGATCGAGGCGCGCTCCGGAACTTCGCGCGGCAGCTTGTCGGCCTGGGCCACGGCGCCCGCGAAGTCGCGCTGGCGCAAGGCCGCGTAGGCGAGCCCCTTGATGGCGTCCGGCTGGGCGGGTGCCCAGGCATGGGCGTGGCCGAACCAGGTGGCGGCCTTCTCCGCCTCGCCGGCCTCGAGCCAGAGCCATCCCAGGCCCAGCGCCACGCCGGTGTCGCGGTACTGGACGATGTGCGGGCCGGCATCGCTCGCCAGGCGCGCGGCGCGCTCGCCGGCGCTGCCCCGGTCGGCGGCGCGGTCCTCGAGGATGCGGTCGTAGACCATGCGCCGGTAACGCTGCTCGTCGCGCGCCTCGCGCGGCGAGCCCGCTTCCCGGGCCTCCCAGCGCAGGTAGTCGTCGCGCGGCACCACGCGGCGGGCGCGCTCCAGCGTCGACAGGCGAGTGGCCGCGTCGCACCCGGTGGCCAGCGGCTCGAGGATCTCGGCCGCGCGGGCCTTGCGGCCCCCGGCGGAAACGGCGTCGGCCACGGCCCAGGCGCGCGCCGGCTGGCCGCATTCGAAGGCGGCGCCCGGCGAGTCGGCCAGCGCGGCGAGGGCCGGGCGGTCGGCCGACGCGATGGCGCGATCCACCTGGTTTGCCCACTGCGGGCGGGGATCGGAAGGCGCGGCGGGTGCCGGCGCCGCGGGGGCTGCATCCTTGGCGGTAGCGGCGACGGCCGGGGCCGCCTTGCGGGGAGCCGGCGGTTCAGTCCGCAGGGGCGTCTTGGCGGCGGCGGACTTCGGAGCCTTGGCCGGAGCGGGCGACGCGACGGGCGCGGGAACCTTGGCCGGAGCGGGCGATGCGGCGGTCGCAGGCACCTTGGCTGGAGCGGGCGACGCAATGGACGGCGGTGCTTTCGCCGGCTTGCCGGCACTCGTGGCGGCAGGAGGCCCGGCCGGTGCGATCGGCGGGACGGGTGGCCGCGCGCCCGAGCGGGGCGGCGGGACCGTGTTCAGGAGCCCCCCGCGCTCCTCGTGGTAGATGACGCGCGGCGACCTGCCTTCCTCGTGCTCCACCACGGAACCGGAAACGGCGGGGCGGGGCGGCTCCGGGCGGGGCGAATCCGGGCCGGCCGGAACGGCCCGGCAGGCGAGCACGAGCGCCAGCCCCGGCATCCACCGGAGCCGCCTCACGCCAAGCGGTCTCTTGTCCCCTTCCCTTGCCACGTGCGCCGACTCCGCTTCTTGTCTGGTTTTTCCGGGAGCTATTGCCGTTCCGACGGCTCGGGCGAGCATGGCTTCTCCCCCGGCCTTGCGCCTCTTCTCGGGCGTGCGCGAGTATCGCCCATTTCCGTCGCGAATGGCACGGCCGGCGCGCGCGGGCGCGGCAGCGGCGCGAGTCGCTACAATGCCCCCATGGCCCGCCGCTTCTTCCAGAACGCCATCGCGCTCGTCTACGACTTCGACGGCACCCTGTCGCCCCAGCCGATGCAGGAGTACACCGTCCTGCCGCGGATGGGCATCGCGCCGCGCGAGTTCTGGAGCAAGGTGAACGACGAGGCGCGCGCCACGGAGTCGGACATGATGCTGGTCTACATGCGCCACATCCTCGAGTCGCTGGACCGGCAGAAGATCGCCGTGAAGCGCGAGGACTTCGCCGGGATGGCGCGCTCCATCCGCTACTTCCCCGGCGTCGAGGGCTGGTTCGCGCGCGTGAACGCCTACGTCCGCAAGCGCAGCGGCGGCAAGGCGAAGGTTCACCACTACCTGATCTCGGCCGGGCAGAAGGAGATCCTCGACGGGGTCTCCATCCGCCGGCACTTCCGCCGCATCTACGCCTCGGAGTACCACTTCAACCACCACGGCGTGGCCACCTTCCCGAAGCTGCTCGTGACCGACACGATGAAGACGCAGTTCCTCTTCCGCATCAACAAGGGCAAGGAGGCGGTCACCGAGTCGATCAACGAGCACATGCCCGAGGACGAGCGGCCGATCCCGTTCCAGAACATGATCTACGTGGGCGACGGGATGACCGACGTGCCCTCGATGGCGCTCACCAAGAAGAGCGGCGGGCACACGGTGGCCGTCTACAACGAGAGCAAGGGGCGGGAGAAGGCCATCTGCGTGAAGCTCCTCGACGCGGGGCGGGCGGACTTCGTGGCGGAGGCCGACTACCGCAAGGGCAGCAAGCTCTCGAAGCGCATCGAGCTGCTGCTCGACGCCGTGATCGCCGACATCGCGTACCGCCGCGAGGCCTTCGAGTGCCGCGCCGAGCACGGGGGCGGGCAGGCCCCATGAGGCCGCTCGCCTTCCAGGCGCTGAGGCTGCTCTCCGACGGCAGGTTCCACTCGGGCGAGGAGGTCGCGCACCGGCTGGAGCGCTCGCGCGCGACGCTCTCCGAGGCCCTGAAGGGCGCGGGCGAGCTGGGCGTCGAGGTCTTCTCCGTGCCCGGCAAGGGCTACCGGCTCGCCCGGCCCGTCGAGTTCCTCGACGCGCACGCCATCGTCTCGCGGCTGGGCCCCGCCGCCTCGCGCGTGCGCCTGACGCTCCTCGACGAGACCGACTCCACGAGCACGCACCTGCTGGCCGCCGCGCAGGCCGGCGCGCCCTCGGGGACCTGCGTGGCCGCCGAGTGGCAACGCGCCGGCCGGGGCCGCCGCGGCCGCAGCTGGCAGGCGGGGCTGGGCGATTCCCTCACGTTCTCGCTGCTGTGGCGGTTCGAGCAGGGAGCGGGGCACCTGGGCGGCCTCTCGCTCGCCGTGGCCGTGGCGGTCGTGCGCGGGATCGAGCGCGCGGGCGTGCCGGGCGTCGGCGTGAAGTGGCCCAACGACCTCGTGCGCGACTGGAAGAAGCTCGGCGGCATCCTCGTCGAGACCTCGGGCGAGATGCTGGGGCCCACGGCGGCCATCGTGGGCATCGGGATCAACTGTCGCCTGGGCGAGGCCCTCGCGCGGCGCATCGACCAGCCCGCCACGGACGTGGACTCCTGCAGCGGCGCGCCGGTCTCCCGCAATGTGCTGCTGGGGGAGATCCTGGCCGAACTCGTCCCCGCCCTCGACCGCTTCGGCGCCGAGGGCTTCGCCGCCTTCCGCGACGACTGGAAGGCGCGGCACGCCTACGCCGGGCAGCGCGTCACCGTGCTGGCCGCGGACGGCTCCTCGCGCGAGGCGCAGGTGCTCGACGTGGCCGACGACGGCGCGCTCGTCGTCGACGAGGGCGGCGGCCCCCGCCGCCTCACCTCCGCCGAAATCTCGCTCCGCCCCCTGGAAAAGGGAAATGCGGAAAAGGGGTCAGATCCCATTATTGGGACGGTTCTGCAGAACCGGTCTATTCCGTGATCGGCGAGATCCGTGCACCAACTCCTGAATAGACCGGTTCTGCAGAACCGTCCCAATAATGGGATCTGACCCCTTTTCCGTGATGACGACCCCTTTTCCAGTTCTGGCGATCGATGCCGGCAACACGCGCGTGAAGTGGGGCCTGCGCGTCGGCGACGACTGGGCGGCGCGGGGCGCCGTCACGACGGCCGGGGCCGCGGACCTGGACGCGAGCTGGCCGGCGCTGCCCTCCGGCACCCGCGCGGTGGCCTCGAACGTGGGCGGCGGCGGCGTGCGCGACCTGCTCGAGGCGGCGTGCGCGCGGCACGGCCTGGCGCTCTCGCTCATCGCTTCCGGGCGCGAGCGGCTCGGCGTGAGGAACGGCTATCGCGATGCCGCGCAGCTGGGCACCGACCGGTGGGCCGCCCTCCTCGCGGCGTACCGCGACTCGCCGGTGAACCAGCTCGTGGTGAACGCGGGCACGGCGCTCACCGTCGATGCCCTGCGCGCCGACGGCCTCTTCGCCGGCGGGCTCATCGTGCCGGGGCCCGCGCTCATGCGCCGCGCCCTGGGCGCCGGCACGGCGCAACTGCGCCTCACCGAGGGCGACTTCGATCCCTTCCCGAAGAGCACGCCCGACGCCATCACCACCGGCTCGGTGCAGGCGGCCGTCGGCGCGATCGAGCGCATGCACGCGGCCCTCGCCGCGGCGGGGTTCGCGCCGGCGCGCATCCTCCTTGCCGGCGGAGCGGCGCCCGAACTCGCGCCGCACCTTCCCATGCCCGTCACCTTGAACGACAATCTCGTCCTCGACGGCCTGGTCCTTCTCGCCCGCGAACGCTGAGTCGCCCCGTGTCCCGCCTTCTCTTCTTCCTCCTCCTGGTCGCCAACCTCGCGTTCGGCGCCCACCTGTGGCTCACCGCGCAGCCGGCCGAGCACGACTTCTCGCGGCGCGAGCGCAACCGCGACGAGGTGAAGATCGTGGCCGTCATGCCGCCGCTCGTTGCCGCGCGCAAGGCGGAGGAGACGCGCCAGCAGGTGCAGTCCCTCGCCGGCGCGGCGTGCGTGGAATTCGCGGGCATCGCCACGGCCGACCTCCCGCAGGCACGCGAGGCCTTCGCGGCCATGCAGCTGGGCGACCGGCTGGTCGAGCGCAAGGTGGAGGAGATCACGCGCCACTGGGTGTACGTGCCGGCCGCCCGCGACCGGCGCACCGCCGAGCAGTCCGCGGCCACGCTGCGCGGGCGCGGCATCACGGAGCTGTCCATCCGCCCCGACTTCGCCATCTCCCTCGGCGTCTTCTCGACGGAGGAGGCGGCGCGCCGCTTCCTGGCGCAGGTGGAGGCCAAGGGGGCCAAAGGCGTGGTCTCGGGCCCGTTCTCGAAGGAAGTGAAGGATTCCGTCTTCCTCGTGCGCGAGCCGGACACCGAGCTGGTCGCGCGGCTGGCCCTGCTGCAGCGGGAGCACACCGCCTCCACGCTGCGCGCGGTTCCCTGCCCGGCCGCGCCCAATGGCGGCGCGACGGCAAACGCGCCCCCCGCCCAGGCCGCGAAGAAGTAGCCGGGCCTACCGTTTCTCGAAGCGGATGTCGCCGTACCAGGCGACGGTGCGCGCGCGGGTGTTGTCCGAGTCGCTCATGATGCCCACGGCGCGCACGCGCGGCGGGTCCTCGCCGAAGGCGCGGCGGAAGTCCTCCACCAGGTTCACGCGCTCCTCCTGCCAGGCGCCGACGTGCTCGCGGCCGCTGGCCGCCACGATCATCTTGATGCGCGAGGTGAAGTGGTGGTCGACGATCGCGCCCTCCGGGAGGTGGTTCTCCCAGATGTACATGAGCGTGGCGTAGGGAAGCTCGTGGCCGCCCATCGCCTTGGCGAGGTCGGAATTCATCTGCTCGTGCGGCGGCAGCCGGTCGCGACCTCCCTCGAAGACGACGATCACGCGCGCCGGGGAGTCCTCGACGTGGGCGAGCGTGCTGTCCGCCTTGCCGTTGGCCTCGGGCACCTTCCACTTCCAGGCGAGCCAGGGGTGCTCGCGAAGGTCCGCCAGCGTGTCGAAGTGCAGGCCCGAGGCGGAAGCGTCCGCGGTCGCCTCCAGCACCACTTTCCCGTCGAGCTTGACGAGCCGGTACTCCGTGGGCTTCTTGAAGCGGGTGACCCGGAACGGCATCCAGCCCGCCGGCAGTTCCCCGTGGGCGACAGCCGCCGAGAACGGCGTGGGGCTCGGCGCGCGGTCCGCGAGCGGCGAGGGC
>JAMPXV010000286.1 GCA_023700985.1 Lysobacter sp. | reverse complement strand
TGGATGGAGGTCTCGCCGCACCTCGAGCGCAAGGCCTACTTCGAGCTCCTCTTCTGGGGCGGCGGCCACGTGCTGCAGTTCACCTGGACGCTGCTCATGCTGGCCGGCTGGCTGTGGCTCGCCTCCGCGCTGGGCCTGCGCGTGCCGCTCTCGCCGCGCGTGGCGCTCCTCGTCTTCACCATCGCGCTCGCCTCCGTCTTCGTGACCCCGGTGATCTACATCGCCCACCCCGTCGCTTCCGTCGAGCACCACAAGCTGCAGACCTGGCTCATGCGCTTCGGCGGCGGGCTCGCGATCCCGCCCATCCTCCTCGCCCTGCTCTGGTCGATGCGCCGCCTGCCTTCGCTCGATCGCGCGAAGCGCCCGATCTTCGGCGCGCTGGCCGCCTCGATCGGCCTCTTCGCCGCTGGCGGGCTCATCGGCTTCGCGATCAGCGGCCCCAACGTGAAGATCCCGGCCCATTACCACGGCTGCATCGTGGGCGTGACGCTCGCCTTCATGGGGCTCGCCTACCACCTGCTGCCGAAGCTCGGCTTCGCCGCGCCGGAATCGCGGCTGGCCGCCTGGCAGCCCTGGCTCTACGGCGGCGGGCAGCTCGCGCACATCGTCGGCCTCGTGTGGTCCGGCGGCTACGGCGTGGAGCGCAAGGTCGCCGGGGCGGCGCAGGTGCTGCGCACGCCGCAGGAGGTCGCGGGCATGGGCCTCATGGGCCTGGGCGGCCTGGTGGCCATCCTGGGCGGCCTCGCCTTCGTGATCGTCGTGATCGGCGCACTGCGCCGCCGCGAGGCCTGCGCCCGGTGAACGGCCCCTCCCGCCACGACCGCGCGCTCGCGACGTCGGCCGCGGCCTGCGCCGCGCTCGTCTTCGTGGTCGTCGCCTCGAGCGCCTGGCTGCGCCTGGCGGCCCCCGCCTGCCCGCCCGCGGGGTGCGAAGGATTCGTCCTCGCGGACGCAGTGCGGCTCGCGCACCGCGTGGCGGCGATGGGGGTGTCGGTGCTCGCCCTGCTGATCGCGGCACTGGCGTGGAGGCCGCCGGTCCGCCGGGGCCTGCGCGCCACGGCGATCCTCGTCCTCCTGCTGGTCGCCGCGCTCGCCATCGTCGGGCGCCGCTCGGCCGGCGCCGCGCCTCCCGCCGTGCTCGTCGCCAACCTGCTGGGCGGGCTCACGCTCCTCGCCCTCGCCGTCGGCCTGGCCGCCGCGATGCGCTCCCCGCGCGGCCGCGTGCCACTCGCCGTCGCCGCGAGCCTGTCGGTGCTGGCGCTCGCCGCGGCCACCGGCGGCGTCCTCGCCACCGCACCGCCGGCGGAGGCCGGCCCACTCGCCCTCGCGCACCGCGCGCTCTCGTGGGGAGCGCTGGCGGGTTGGGGCCTCCTCGCCCTGAGCGCCTCGACCCCGCCTCCCGCGCGCCGGGCGGCCCGCTTCGTCGTGGCGGCCCTCGCGGCCCTGGCAGCGCTCGCCGTCGCCAACCCGGGCTGGCCCGCCGCCCCCTGGCTGCACAACCTCCTCGCGACCGTGGCGCTCTGCCTCGGGATCGCCGCCGCCTTCGCCTCTCGGTCACCGTGGGAAGGCGACGGGGCACTGCCGGGACGGGCGATGGCGGGGCCGTAGCCCCCGGCCGGGGTATCATGGGCGAAACAATCGCCCTCGAGCCCAAGCCGTCATGCAAAGCGGAGAACCGCGGCCCCGCGGGCCGGACATCCCGGTCGAGCAGTTCCTCGTCAACCTGCCGCTCTTCAGCGACCTCAGCCCGGACGAAATCAAGCGCATCGCCGGCGGCACCCGGCGCATTTACGCGACCAAGGGCGACATGCTGTTCACGCGCGGCGACCGCTGCGAGGGCTTCCACGTCATCCTCTACGGCCAGGTGAAGCTCTTCGTCACCTCGCCGCAGGGCTCGGAAAAGGTGATCGAGCTCATGGGCCCCGGCGTCTCCTTCGGCGAGGCCATCCTGTTCATGGACTCGCCCTACGTGATCTCCGCCCAGGCGCTCAAGGACTCGCTGCTCCTGCACGTCTCCAAGAGCATGGTCTTCGCCGAGATCGAGCGCGACCCGCGCTTCGCGCGCCGGCTGCTGGCCGGCATGTCGCGCAAGCTCCACCAGCTCGTGCGCGACGTGGAGGCGTACTCGCTGCGCTCCGGGCTCGAGCGCGTCATCGGCTACCTGCTGCGCGACGACGCCCTCTCGGACGGCTCGGCGCGCTCGACGAGCGTGACGCTGCCCGCCAACAAGATGATCGTGGCCTCGCGGCTGAACCTCACGCCGGAATACTTCTCGCGGATCCTGCACGAGCTGGCCGACGCCGGGCTCATCGTGATGGAGGGCCGGTCCGTGTCGGTCCCCGACATCGAACGCCTGCGCACGTACACGGGCTGATCCCATGGGCGAGGCGCATCGCAGCACCCCGACGCGCGGCCGCACCCCGGCGCGCGGCCGCACCCCGGCGCGCAAGCCCGCCCCGCGCCGGGCCGCCGCCCCCCTGCCGCCGGAGGTCGACACCTGGCTCAAGGCCGCCGCGCTCGACGTCGCGGACGACGGGATCGTCATCTCCGACGCGACGACTCCCGACGCGCCCATCGTGTACGTGAGCCCGTCCTTCGAGCGCCTCGTGGGCTACTCGGCCGAGGAGATCCTGGGCACGAACTGCCGCATGGTGCAGGGGCCCGGCACCGACCGCGAGACCGTGAAGCAGATCGCCATCGCCCTGCAGGCCGGGAAGGTGTTCCAGGGCGAGATCCTCAACTACCGCAAGGACGGCACGCCGTTCTGGAACTTCCTGCGCATCGCGCCCATCCGCGACGCTTCCGGCCGGGTGACCCACCACGTGGGGACGCAGTCCGACGTGACCGAGCTGCACCAGTCGCGCGAGCGCGAGCACGAGCTGCGCGACACCGTGGCGCACGCCTCGCGCGTGGGCACCGTGGCCGCGCTGGGCGCCTCGCTCGCCCACGAGGTGAACCAGCCGCTGGCCGCGATCGTCGCCAACGCCGAGGCGGCGCTGCGCTTCCTCGACGCCCGCAACACGGAGGAGGTCCGCGAGGCCCTCGAGGCCATCCGCGACGACGCGCGCCGCGCCGGCGAGATCATCCTTCGCGCGCACCGCCTGGTGCGCAAGCAGCCCGCCGAGGCCGAGCCGGTCGACGTCGCGCGCGTCGCGGCCGACGTCCTCGAGTTCACGCGGGTGCGCCTGCGCCACGCGGGCATCGAGGCGAAGCTCGACGCCCGCGCCTCGGCTCCGCGCGTCGTGGTCGATTCCGTACAGCTCTACCAGGCCATCCTCAACCTCGTGGTGAACGCCATCGAGGCGATGGAGGGCAACGCCCCCGGCACCCCGCGCACCCTGCGCATCGCCGTTGCGTCGGAGGACGGCGGCGTGCGCGTCCGCGTGTCCGA
>JAMPXV010000070.1 GCA_023700985.1 Lysobacter sp. | reverse complement strand
TTTCTTTTGCGCCTCCGGAAAGGCCGGGACGGCGCCTGCCGTTCAGGCGGGCACGGTCAGCTGCGTTCGCACACCAGCACCCACGCCGCCGGCTCCCCCCCGTCGGGGCCCGCGCGAAGTTCCTCCCGGGCGAGCACCGAAAGCCCGCCCGCCTCGCACTGCGCGGCTGCCCGGGCGAGCCTTTCCTCGTCCATGGCGGCCTCGAGTGCGGCGTCCATGCGACCCGAGTACGCCTCGATCTCCCGCGCCATGAGGTCCGCCCACGCCGCGACGTCCGCCGGATCGTAGGCCGCCAGCCGGCCGTACATGTGGGCGAGGTCCCCGTAGAGCCGCTGCACCGTCCCGCCGGCCACCTGCGCCCCGAATTCCGTCAGGACACCCTCGACCTGCCTCACCGCGGCGGCCAGCCGGGCATCGGCGTCGCGGAAGGCGGCCCGGCTTCCCTGCCCGCGCGAGGCGGCCGCGCCGCGCCTGAAGACCTCCCGGGCGGCCGGCAGGATGCCCGAAGCCGCAACGCGCGCCATGGCGGCGGCATTCCCGGCGCACTCGCGGTGGATGGCCCCGCCCGTCCGGTGGACGACTGCGGCCAGAAGCCCGCCGGGGGCGGTCACGCGCGCCGCCTCTCCGAAGGCGGCCACGCCCGCATACTCGATGCCGAACTGGCTCGCGACGAGGTCGAAGCAGCGGTCCGCGAAGGGCAGCCGGCGGGCATCGCCCGCCACACCCGTCGCCGTGGGGAAACGGGCCTTGTAGGCTCGAACCGCCGCCTCCGCCCGGTCGATGCCGAACAGCCCCATTGCGCCTTCGCTTCCCGAGCCGGCGCCGACCGCGGCCGCGGTCACCGCTCCATTGCCGCTGGCGATGTCGAGCAGCCGCGCGCCGGTCGCCAGGGGGCGCCCCAGGACGCGCCGCCAGAACCGCGCGAGGACCTCGTCCAGGGGCCCGCCACCCTTGAGCGCGGAAGTCTCCCGCGACAGGCGCCAGTACTCGTCCCAGGCGCCCGGCACCGCGCCACCGCCGGCCGGGGGCACGGTCAGATTTCCCACGCGGGACGCTCGCCGCTGCCGGCGTCGATCGCCTCGAACATCGCCGTGACGAGCGCGCGCTCCTCCTCGGCCAGCTCCGGGCGCCAGACCTCGAAGAGCAGGATCACGCGCGTGCGCTCGCTCCCGTTCCACGCCTCGTGCTCGATGGTGTCGTCGAAGGCCCACGCCCGGCCCTCCTCCCACTCCCGGGTCTCGTTGCCCACGCGGAAGCGGCATTGCCCCGGCACGATGAGCGGCAGGTGGCAGATGAGGCGGGTGTTCACGAGGCCGCAATGGGGCGGAATCCGCGCCCCGGCCTTCAGCTGCGAGAAGAGGATCGACGGCGAGCGGTTCGGGATACGGGGGACCGGCACCCCGGCGAAGGCCTCGAGCGTGCGCGGGAAGCGGGCCGCGTTCTCAGGGACGATTTCCCCGTTCTTCCAGAGGTAGAGCGCGCTCCAGTCGGGGTTGTCGAGGAGGCCGTCCTGCTCCTTGCGGGGCCGCCGCGGGTCGCTCTGCACGTAGGGCGTGAAGGCCGGACCCTCCTTCCCCATGACCCCGGCCAGCTCCGCCCGCATGTCCGCCGTCGCGGCCTCCAGGGCGTCCATCCACGGGAACAGCGCGCGGTCGAAGAACTGGACCTGCGGCAGGCCCGGGAAGAAGTAGTAGCGCGGCTGCTGGAAGTAGGGCTGCCTGTGCCCGAAGAGGATGTCGAGCGACTGCAGGAAGCGGCCGGAGGAACCTTCCTGCAGGAGCCCCTGGTCCCGCAGGCGGGCTCGAACGCCCTCCTCGAGCTGCCCCGCGAACCGCTCGCAGAGGGAGCGGGCGCGCTCGACCTCGGGGCGCAGGTCGGCCGGGACCTCTCCCATGGCGCGCGCCTGGTTGGCGACGGCCAGGTAGAACGACGAGGCCGCCCGGGCGTCGCCGAGACCGGCGAGGAGGTCGCCCTTGAGGATCAGGGCGCGCAGGTTGCGCGGCTCGCGGCCCAGGGCGCGATCCACGGCTGCCAGGGCCGAGTCGATGTCGCCCTGGGTCCGGCACGCGAGGCCCAGCGCCACGCAGGCCGAGGCGTCGTCGGCTCCGGCCGCGACCAGCCGCTCGAACGCGCCGCGGGCCGCCCGGGCATCGCCCCGGCGAAGCGCGTCCATTCCCGCCCGGGCGAGCGAGCGGGCCTCCTCCAGCGGCATCCGGTATTCCAACGCTTTCTCCCCGCGGCAGGCAGTTCCCCCGCAGCCCGGAAGGTTACTCACAAATCACAAGGCTGGAAATCGCCCGCGTAGTCGCTTAAAATGCCGGATTTCCGAAACGGTCCCTTCCCCGGGGCAGGATGCGGGAAGGGGATGGATTCCCGTGTGTCCCGGAGTCGGCACGCGGCCTGCATAACGGGCGGCCGCGGGGGCCGCCGTGACCGAGTGGCGCCTACGCGCGCCGAAGGGGTGGAGGATGGTTTCATGAAGAATTACAGGGAGACCCAGCGGAGCCCGGCCAAGCACCTGCCGAGCATCGTGATGGTCGGCATACTGCACGTGGCCGTGGGCTACGCGCTCGTGTCCGGTCTCGCTCGCAAGGTGGTCGAGGTCATCAAGGCCCCCCTCGAGACGAAGATCATCGAGGAGATCAAGAAGCCCATCGAGGACACGCCGCCGCCGCCGCCGCCGAAGCTCGCCGCGCCGCCGCCGCCGTTCATCCCGCCGCCCGAAGTGAACATCCAGGTGCCCGTCCAGGCCCAGCAGGCCCCGACGATCACGACGGTCACCACGACGAAGCCCCCGCCGGGACCGCCGCCCAAGGCGGCCCCCGCGCCCGTCGCGCCGCCCGCGCCCGCGGGGCCGGTCGTCCGCAAGAACGTGAAGCCCGTGGGCGAGATCGTGCGCCCCGTGTTCCCGCGCCAGGCGATCCGCGACGGCATCCAGAGCGGCAACGTCGTCGCGCACCTCGTCATCCGCCCCGACGGCACCGTGTCGGAGGTCCGGATCATCCGGGCGAGGCCGCCGCGCATTTTCGACCGCGAGGTCATCCGCGCGCTGTCGCAGTGGCGTTTCGCGCCGGAGGCCGTCGGCTTCATCGGCGAAGTGGACATCGATTTCAAGCTGTCGGACTGACGCTCCGCCTGCCCCCATTCACCCGCAGCACGTCACCAGGAAATTTGGAGGAATACACATGCAACTGATTCGCCGACTGCCCGCGCTGCTTGCGGCCATCATCCTCGCCTGCGCGCCGGCAGCGCCGCTGGTGTTCTCCACCGCGGCCCACGCGCAGGCGCCCGCCGCCGACGCGGCCAAGCCCGCCGACGCGGCCAAGCCCGCCGAAGCGGCCGCGCCCGCCGAAGCCCCCAAGCCCGCGCCGCCGCCGCCGGTCGTGAAGGAAAGGGAGACGATCGAGAACCCGTACGGCCTCGAGGCCCTCTGGAAGCAGGGCGACTTCGTGTCCAAGGGCACGCTGATCATCCTGGTGATCATGTCGATGGGCTCCTGGTACATCATGTTCGTGAAGGTCTACGAGCAGTACAAGCTCTTCAAGGAAGCCGCCGCCGTGAAGGCCACCTTCTGGACGTCCGGCTCCGTGACCGACGGCGCGGCCTCCCTGAAGGAAGGCAGCCCCTTCCGGTTCGTCGCCGAATCCGCCCTCGAAGCCAAGAAGCACCACGAAGGCAAGCTCTCCGACACGGTCGACTACAACGAGTGGGTCACGATGGCCATCCAGCGCGCGGTCGAGAACGTCGGCAGCCGCCTGCAGGACGGCCTCGCGTTCCTCGCGACGGTCGGCTCCACCGCCCCGTTCGTGGGCCTCTTCGGCACGGTGTGGGGCATCTACCACGCGCTCACCGCCATCGGCATCGCCGGCCAGGCGTCCATCGACAAGGTCGCGGGCCCGGTGGGCGAGGCGCTGATCATGACGGCCTTCGGCCTCGCGGTCGCGGTCCCGGCGGTGCTGGCCTACAACTGGCTCGTGCGTCGCAACAAGGTGGCGATGGAGCACCTGCGCGGCTACGCCGCCGACCTGCACCTGGTCATGGTGGCCGGCGCGTCCAGGAAGGCGAAGGCGTAAGGCCATGGCCATGTCCGTCGGCCCCGCCGAGGAGGGCGACCAGGAGGTGATGGCCGCCATCAACACCACGCCGCTCGTCGACGTGATGCTGGTGCTGCTCATCATCTTCCTGATCACCATCCCGGTGGTGATCCAGCAGGTTCCGATGGAGCTGCCGAAGGAGCGCAACGTCCCGACGCAGACGAAGCCGGAGAACATCACGATCTCCATCAACAAGGATGGAGACCTGTTCTGGGGGATGGAGTACGTGCCCAGCACGAAGGCCCTGTTCGAGAAGCTGAAGGTGGTCGCCGTGCAGAACCCGCAGCCGGAGGTGCACGTGCGCGCCGACGAGAACACGCGCTACGAGTTCGTCGGCCGCGTCGTCGCCACCTGCCAGCGCGCCTCGATCCTCAAGATCGGCTTCATCACCGAGCCCCCCGCCCGAGCGCTCTGAGCGCCCGCCACCGAAAGGAACCCCCATGGGAATGCAAGTCGGCTCCGGCGGCAGCAGCGACCCGGAAGTGATGGTGGACATCAACACCACGCCGCTCATCGACGTGATGCTGGTGCTGCTCATCATGCTGATCATCACCATCCCGATCCAGACGCACGCGGTGAAGCTCAACATGCCGGTGGGCAACCCGCCCCCGCCGGCGGTGCCGCCGGAGGTCATCCTCGTCGAGGTGGACTTCGACGGGACGGTGATCTGGTCCGGCGACACGGTGCCCGACCGGCCGACGCTCGACGCGAAGTTCATCAGCGCGGCGGCGCAGCCGATCCAGCCCGAGTTCCACTTGAGGCCCAACAAGATCGTGAGCTACAAGCACGTCGCGGGCGTCATGGCCTCGGCGCAGAGCCACGGCATCACCAAGATCGGCCTCGTCGGGGCCGAGCAGTACGTCGACTGACGCAGCGGACTCCGGGGCCGCGCCTTGCCGGCGCGGCCCCGGCCATTTCCGGAACCAGGAGAAACGCACGATGATCGGCCTCAACCTCCTTCGCGCCGGCGCCCTCGCCGCCGCTCTCCTCCTCGCCCAGGCCGCGCCCGCGCTGGCCCAGAACACGGTCCGGCCCGAGGTCGGCAAGCCCCTGCAGGCGGCCGACTCGCTCTTCAAGGCGAAGAAGTACCGCGAGGCCCTCGCCAAGGTCGCGGAAGCGGAGGCCGCTTCCGGCAAGACGCCCTACGAGACCTACGTCATCCAGCGCACCCGCGGCAGCATCGCCGCCGCCGCCGGCGACCACGCGTCCGCCGCCCGGGACTTCGAGGCGGTGATCGCCACGGGACGCAACACCGGCGCCGAGCAGCTCAAGCTGATCCAGGCGGTCGCCGGGCTTCACTACCACGCCAGGGAGTACGCCAAGGCCGCCCAGTGGTCCGCGCGCTACCAGAAGGAAGGCGGCAACGACCCGGCGATGCAGACCCTGCTCGTCCAGTCCCACTTCCTCCTCAACGACTGCGCGGCGGTCTCGCGCGCGGTCGGCGAGGGCAACGGCCGCAAGCCCGCGGAGCAGGAGCTGCAGATGCTCGCCAACTGCTACAACAAGCAGAAGGACAGCACCGGCTACGTCGCCGCCATCGAGCGGCTGGTGACGTTCTACCCGAAGAAGGAGTACTGGACCGACCTCCTCAACCGCGTCCAGAAGAAGAGCGGGTTCTCCGACCGCCTCTCCCTCGACGTCTTCCGGCTCAAGCTCGCCACCGGCAACGTGACCACGGCCAACGACTACCTCGAGATGGCGCAGCTCGCCATCCAGGCCGGCTACCCGGCCGAGGCGAAGTCGGTCGTCGACAAGGGCTACGAGGCGAAGGTCCTGGGCACGGGCAAGGAAGCGGAACGCCACCAGCGACTGCGCGACCTCGTGGCCAAGCGCCTCGCCGAGGCGACCCAGGCCCGCGACCAGGTGGAGAAGGACGCGCAGGCCGACAAGGGCGGCGACGCCCTGGTCGCGCTGGGCTACAGCTACGTGACCGAGGGCGCTCCCCAGAAGGGCCTCGCCTTCATGGAACAGGGCATCAAGAAGGGCGGCCTCAAGCGCCCCGAGGATGCGAAGCTTCTCCTCGGCGTCGCGCAGCTTCGCGGCGGCGCGCGCGCGCGCGGCCTGCAGACGCTCAAGACCGTGGGGGGCAACGACGGCACGGCGGACCTCGCGCGGCTGTGGATTCTCCTCGGCCAGCGGGCGTAGCCCCCGTCATCCGCCACGCGACCGGGGCCGACCTGCCGGCCATCGTCGCGATCTACAACGCCTCGATCCCCGGCCGCTTAGCCACGGCGGACACGGAGCCGGTCAGCGTCGACGACCGCCGCGAGTGGTTCGCGGCCTTCGAGCCCGACCGCCGCCCCCTGTGGGTCGCGGAGTCCGGCGGCGCGATCGCCGGCTGGCTGGGGCTGCGCTCCTTCTACGGGCGCCCCGCCTACCACCGCACCGTCGAGGCAGCCGTCTACGTGGAGCCGGCGTTCCAGCGTCGCGGCATCGCCCGCCGGCTCCTCGCCCATGCGGTCGACGCCGCGCCCCGGGCCGGCATTGCCACGCTGCTCGCCTTCGTCTTCGGTCACAATGACGCGAGCCTCTCCCTCTTCCGCGAGGCGGGCTTCGCCGACTGGGGGCGGCTGCCGCGCGTGGCGGAGCTCGACGGCGTCGAGCGCGACCTCGTGATCCTCGGCCGGAGACTTGTGACCCGATGAAGGCCTACCTCGACCTCATGCGCCACGTGCTCGAGCACGGCGCGAAGAAGACCGACCGGACCGGCACGGGAACGCTTTCCGTGTTCGGCCACCAGATGCGCTTCGACCTCGCGGAGCGCTTCCCGCTCGTGACCACCAAGAAGGTCCACGTGAAGAGCGTGATCCACGAGCTGCTGTGGTTCCTGAAGGGATCCACGAACGTGGCGTACCTGAAGGAAAACGGCGTCACGATCTGGGACGAGTGGGCCGACGAGCGCGGCGAGCTGGGCCCCGTGTACGGCCACCAGTGGCGCTCGTGGCCCGCGCCCGGGGGCGAGCGCATCGACCAGATCGCGGAGGTGGTCGCGCAGATCCGCTCCAACCCGGACTCGCGCCGGCTCATCGTGTCGGCGTGGAACGTGGCCGACATCCCGCGCATGGCGCTGGCGCCGTGCCACGCCCTCTTCCAGTTCTACGTGTGCGACGGGCGCCTGTCGTGCCAGCTCTACCAGCGCAGCGCCGACATCTTCCTCGGCGTGCCCTTCAACATCGCCTCGTACGCGCTGCTCACGATGATGGTGGCGCAGGTGACGGGGCTCAGGCCGGGGGAATTCGTGCACACCTTCGGCGACGCGCACCTCTACCTCAACCACCTCGAGCAGGCGCGCGAGCAGCTCTCGCGCGAGCCGCGCCCCCTGCCGGTGATGCGGCTCAACCCCGCCGTGACCGACCTCTTCGCCTTCCGGTACGAGGACTTCGCCCTCGAGGGGTACGACCCCCATCCGCCGATCAGGGCGCCCATCGCGGTGTGACCATGGCCGTGCAGGGATCCCCTCCCCCCCGCGACGCGCGCGACGCCGGCTAGCATGCGCCGCTCGCTCATCGTCGCCCGCGCGCGCAACGGCACCATCGGGCTCGCCAACGCCATGCCGTGGCACCTCCCCGCGGACCTCGCGCACTTCAAGCGCACGACGCTGGGCCACCCGGTCATCATGGGCCGGCGCACGTGGGAGTCCATCGGCCGCGCGCTGCCGGGGCGGCGCAACATCGTCGTGAGCCGCACGCCCGGGTTCCGGGCGCCGGGCGCCGAGGTCGTGGGCTCGCTCGCCGAGGCGTGGGAAGCCGTGCGGGACGCGGACGAGGCGTTCGTGATCGGCGGGGGGCGGCTCTATGCCGACGCCCTGCCGCAGGCCGACCGCATCTACCTCACCGACATGTCGGGCGAGGTCGAGGGCGACACGTTCTTCCCCGCGCTCGACTCCCGCGAGTGGCGCGAAACGCTTCTCGGGGAGCACCCCGCCGACGACCGCAACCGGTTCGCGCTGCGCTTCCTTCTTCTCGAGCGCCTGCACCCGCCCGAGTCCGCTTGATACCGCGCAAGCAGCCGCCGCGACCCTCGCCTAGACTGTTCCGGTGACCGACTCCGCCCATTCCGCCGACCGGCGCTGCGCGCATTGCGGCCAGCCGGCCCCGAACCCCGTCATCCGGGTGGGGGCGGACGGCGCTTCGCGGGCGTTCTGCTGCGCCGGTTGCGCGGGGCTTCACGACCTCGCGGGCGCGGCCGCAGCGGCCGCCGCGGCACCCGCGCCGCCCGCCGGACCGGTCCGGACCGAAACCGTCTTCGACGTCGAGGGCGTGAGCTGCGCGGCCTGCGTGACCCGCGTCGAGTCGGCGCTCGCGCGCCTGCCCGGCGTCGAGGAGTCGAGCCTCAACCTCGCCAGCCGTCGGGTGCGCATCCGCCACTCGCCCGACCTGCCGCGCGAGACGCTCGCCGCCGTCATCGCGCGCGCCGGCTACCGGGCGCGCGTGCCCGGCCGCGATCCCAGGGCCTTGCGCCGCGCCGAGGAGCGGCGCGCGCTGTGGCGGCTGTCGGTGGCGGGCCTGGCGATGATGCAGGTCATGATGCTCGCCTTCCCTTCCTACGTGGACGAAGGCGGCTCGCTCGAGTGGGACCAGGCGAGGCTCCTCAACATCGCGAGCCTCCTGCTGACCGTGCCGGTGCTCCTGTTCTCCTCCGGGCCGATCTTCCGGGCCGCCTGGCACGGGCTCGCCGCCCGCGCGCCGGGCATGGACTTCCCGGTGGCGCTGGGCATCGCGGTGAGCTTCGCCGCGAGCGTGTACGGCACCTGGGCCGGCGGCGAGGTCTACTACGACTCGATCACGATGTTCGTGTTCTTCATCCTCTGCGGCCGCTACTTCGAGGCCCGGGCGCTTTCCGGGACGGTCGACGCGGCCGACTCGCTCGCCCAGCTGCTCCCGCGCCGCGCCTGGAAGCTCTCCGGGGACGAGCGCGTCGAGACGGACCCCGCCGCGCTCGTCCCCGGCGATCTCGTGTCGATTCCCGCCGGCGAGTCCGCCCCTGCCGACGCCTCGGTCGTGTCCGGCGCCACCGAGTTCGACGAGTCGCTGCTCACGGGCGAGACCTACCCGGTGCAGAAACGGGCCGGCGACAAGGTCCTCGCGGGCAGCATCAACCTCGCCTCCCCCGTCACCACGCGGGTGGACCGCGCCCCGGGCGAGGCCACGCTCGACCTGATCCGCCGCCAGATGGAGCGGGCCGCCTCGCAGAAGCCGCGCTGGGCGATCCTCGCCGACCGCATCGCCACCCACTTCGTGGTGGTGGTGGTGCTCCTCGCCGCCCTCGGCGCGGTGGCCTGGTACTTCATCGATCCCTCGAAGGCGCTCTGGGTGGCCGTGGCCACGCTGGTCGTCACCTGCCCCTGCGCCCTTTCCCTCGCCACCCCGGTGGCGCTCACCGCGTGCGTGAACGCCCTTTCGCGGCACGGCGTCATGGTGACGAGCGGCCGGGCGATCGAGGCGCTGGCTTCCGCAACGCACCTCGTGTTCGACAAGACCGGGACGCTCACCACCGGCCGCATGCACCTGAGGGCGGTCGAGGTGCTGGGCGACCTCGATCGGGCGGCGTGCCTCGCGATGGCCGCATCCCTCGAGTCCGCCCTCTCGCACCCCATCGCCCACGCGCTCGTGAAGGCGCGGCCCGACGGCGTGGCCGTGCCCGCCATCACGGATATCCGTGCCGTCGCGGGTGCGGGCGTGGAAGCCCGCGCCGGCGACCGCCTGATCCGCGTGGGCTCACCGGCCTTCTGCGCGGAAATCGCGGGATCCGGCTTCCCGTCGCCGGTCGACTCCTCGGAGCCCGTGGCCGCCATGGCCGCGCTGGGGCGCTGGCTCGCGGCGTTCCACTTCGAGGACGCGCTGCGGCCGGAATCGCGCGAGCTCGTCTCCCGGGCGCGCGCGGCCGGCTGCGAGGTCGTGCTCCTGTCGGGGGACCGGGCCCCGGTGGTCGACCGCGTCGGCGCGGAGCTGGGAATCGCCCACCGCATCGCCGGCGCGAGCCCCGAGGAAAAGGCGCGCCGGGTGGAAGCCATGGCCGCGGACGGCGCCGTGGTGGCCATGATCGGCGACGGCATCAACGACGCGCCGGTGCTCGCCCGCGCCCAGGTCTCGATCGCCCTGGCGAGCGGGGCCGCGCTCGCCCAGTCCCAGGCCGACCTCGTCGTGGCCAACCCGTCGCTGCTCGCGATCGGGGAGGCCATCGAGCTCGCCCGCCGCACGCGGCGCATCATCCGCCAGAACATCGGCTGGTCGATCGCCTACAACGCCGTCACGCTGCCGCTGGCCCTGGGCGGTTTCCTGACCCCCTGGCTCGCGAGCCTCGGGATGTCCCTTTCCTCGCTCCTGGTGGTGGCCAACGCCCTGCGCCTCCTTCGCCGCCGGACGGGCCGGCAGCAGGGGCCGCTTGCGGGCGGCGAGCCGAGCGCCGTGCCGACCTGAGGCGCCATGGACATCCTTTACCTCCTCATCCCGGTCAGCGTCGTGATCGTGTTCGTGATCGGGCTGGTCTTCTACTGGGCCATCGCGAGCGGCCAGCTCGACGAGCTCGACCGGGAGGGAAATTCGGTTGTGCAGGACGAGGATTCCGGATCACAATATAAGTAACTGCTTATTGACCAGGATCAAGCCTCCGTGGTGGCCCGCGTCTATAGTCCCGCGAGGCCTCGCGATGGCGAGTCCGCGTGCCTTTCTACGCCAGTTCCAGGGGGGATTCGATGAGCGAGACGCAATATAACTACAAGGTCGTGCGCCAGTTCGCGGTCATGACCGTGATATGGGGCATCGTCGGGATGCTGGTCGGCGTCGTGATCGCCGCGCAGCTCGCCTGGCCGGCCCTGAACTTCGACATCCCGTGGCTCACCTACGGGCGCCTGCGGCCGCTGCACACCAACGCGGTCATCTTCGCCTTCGGGGGCTCCGCGCTCTTCGCGACCTCCTACTACGCCGTCCAGCGCACCTCGCACGTGCGCCTCTTCGGCGGGCCGCTCATCGGCTTCACGTTCTGGGGCTGGCAGCTGGTGATCCTGCTCGCCGCCATCACCCTGCCGCTGGGCTACACCACCTCGAAGGAGTACGCCGAGCTCGAGTGGCCCATCGACATCCTGATCGCGCTGGTGTGGGTCGCCTACGCCATCGTGTTCTTCGGCACGATCGCCAAGCGCAAGGTGAAGCACATCTACGTCGCCAACTGGTTCTTCGGCGCCTTCATCCTGACGGTGGCGATCCTGCACATCGTCAACAGCGCCGCGGTTCCCGTGGGCCCGATGAAGTCCTACTCGGCCTACGCCGGCGTCCAGGACGCGATGGTGCAGTGGTGGTACGGGCACAACGCCGTGGGCTTCTTCCTCACCGCGGGCTTCCTCGGGATGATGTACTACTTCATCCCCAAGCAGGCCGGGCGCCCCGTCTACTCCTACCGCCTGTCGATCGTGCACTTCTGGGCCCTCATCTTCACCTACATGTGGGCGGGCCCGCACCACCTGCACTACACGGCGCTCCCGGACTGGGCGCAGTCGATCGGCATGATCTTCTCCCTCATCCTGCTGGCGCCCTCCTGGGGCGGCATGATCAACGGGATCATGACGCTCTCCGGCGCGTGGCACAAACTGCGCACCGACCCGATCCTCAAGTTCCTCATCGTGTCGCTCTCCTTCTACGGGATGTCGACGTTCGAGGGCCCGATGATGTCGATCAAGACGGTGAACGCGCTGTCCCACTACACCGACTGGACCGTGGGCCACGTGCACTCCGGCGCGCTGGGCTGGGTGGCGATGATCTCCATCGGCAGCCTCTACTACCTGCTGCCGCGACTCTTCGGCCGCTCCGAGATGTACTCGGTCAAGGCGATCACCCTGCACTTCTGGATCACCACCATCGGCATCGTCCTCTACATCGCCTCGATGTGGATCGCGGGCGTGATGCAGGGCCTCATGTGGCGCGCGGTGAACGAGGACGGCACGCTCACCTACACGTTCGTCGAGAGCGTGAAGGCCACCTACCCGTACTACGTGATCCGCCTCGCGGGCGGCCTGCTGGTGCTCTCGGGGATGTTCGTGATGGCGTGGAACATGTTCAAGACGATCGGCGCCGGCAAGGCGGTCGAGGGCGAGATCCCGCCCGTTTCCGCGGGCTCGGGCTTCGACGCCCCGGCGCACGCCTAGGAGAGCGGCCATGAAACTCACCCATGACATCATCGAGCAGAAGACCGGCCTCCTCGCCATCCTCGTCGTCCTCGTCGTGAGCGTCGGCGGGCTGGTGGAGATCGTCCCGCTCTACTTCCAGCGCTCGACGACCGAGCCCGTCTCCGGGCTCAAGCCGTACAGCGCGCTGCGCCTGTCGGGTCGCGACGTCTACGTGCGCGAAGGCTGCTACAACTGCCACTCGCAGATGATCCGGCCGTTCCGCGCCGAGGTGGAGCGCTACGGACATTATTCGGTCGCCGGCGAGTTCGTGTACGACCGCCCGTTCCAGTGGGGCAGCAAGCGCACCGGCCCCGACCTGGCCCGCGTGGGCGGCCGCTACAGCGACGACTGGCACCGCACGCACCTGCGCAACCCGCGCGACGTGGTGCCGGAGTCGAACATGCCGAACTACCCGTGGCTCGCGAAGACCCCGGTCGACGGCGAGTCGCTCCCGGCCAAGATGAAGGCGCTGCGCATGCTGGGCGCGCCCTACACGGACGCCGAGATCGCCTCGTCGACCAGGGACGTCGCCGGCAAGACCGAGGAGGACGCGCTCATCGCCTACCTCCAGGAGCTCGGCACCGTGATCAAGTCGAGGAGATAGGGCCATGGACATGGACATCAACATGATCCGCGCCGGCGTCACCGTCGCCGCCCTGATCACCTTCCTCGGCATCGTGGCGTGGGCCTGGTCCTCGCGCCGCCGTGCCGACTTCGAAGCCGCGGCGCGCCTTCCCCTCGATGAGGACGACGAAGCCGCCACCGCACGGGAGAACCAAAAATGAGCGACTTCGTCGACGGCTTCTGGAGCCTTTACGTCGCCGGCCTCACCCTGATCTCGATCATCGCCTGCGCGGTGCTGCTCACCATGCAGCACAAGCGGCCCGTCGCCGGGCAGAAGGTCGACACCACCGGCCACCAGTGGGACGAGGACCTGGCCGAGTACAACAACCCGCTGCCCAAGTGGTGGATGTGGCTCTTCTGGATCACGATCGTCTTCGGGCTGGTCTACCTCGCCCTCTACCCCGGACTCGGCACGTTCCAGGGGGTGCTCAAGTGGTCGTCGACCGGCCAGTACCAGGCCGAGCAGACGAGCGCCGACGCGAAGTTCGGCCCGGTGTTCCAGAAGTACGCGGCCATGGAGATCCCGGCGATCGCGATGGACCCGCAGGGCAAGGCGATGGGCGAGCGCATGTTCCTCACCTACTGCTCGCAGTGCCACGGGTCGGACGCGCGCGGCGCCAAGGGCTTCCCCAACCTCGCCGACGGCGACTGGCTGTGGGGCGGCGCGCCGGAGACCATCCTCGCCTCGATCCTCGACGGGCGCAACGGCGTGATGCCCCCGATGGGAGCGGCCGTCGGCGGTCCCGAGGGCGTGCGGGAGGTGGCCAACTACGTGCTCTCCCTTTCCGGCGCCACGCACGACGCGAAGCTCGCCGAGGCAGGCAAGGGCAAGTTCGCCGCCTGCGCCGCCTGCCACGGGCCCGAGGCCAAGGGCAACCCGGCCCTGGGCGCGCCGAACCTGACCGACAAGGTCTGGCTGCACGGCGGCAGCCTCGCCTCGATCTCCGAGCAGATCGACAAGGGCCGCAACAACGTCATGCCCGCCCACAAGGACTTCCTCGGGCCCGAGCGCTCGCGCATCCTCGCCGCCTACGTCTGGAGCCTTTCGCAGCCGGGGGCCGGGGCGAAGTGACGCAACCGGCGCGCGACGCCGGCAAGGGAGCGGCGCCCGCCGTGCCCCTGCGGGCGACCGCCTCGGCGGCCGCCCGCGAGGAACAGGAGCACGGCCTCTTCGAGGTCCGCAAGAAGATCTACCCGCGCGCGGTGACCGGGTCCTTCGCGACCTGGCGCTGGGCACTCGTCTGGTTCACCCAGGTGATCTTCTACGGCCTGCCGTGGCTCGCCTGGAACGACCGGCAGGCGGTCCTCTTCGACCTGGCGGCGCGCAAGTTCTACATCTTCGGCCTGGTCTTCTGGCCGCAGGACTTCATCTACCTCACGCTGCTGCTGGTGACCGCGGCGGTCTCGCTTTTCCTGTTCACCGCCGTCGCCGGGCGGCTCTGGTGCGGCTACGCCTGCCCGCAGACGGTGTACACCGAGATATTCCTCTGGATCGAGCGCCTGTTCGAGGGCGACCGCAACGCCCGCACGAAGCTCGACGGCGCGCCGCTCACGGCCCGCAAGCTGGGCATCAAGGCGGGCAAGCACTTCGCCTGGGTGGCCCTCTCGCTCTGGACGGGGTTCACCTTCGTCGGCTACTTCACCCCCATCCAGGTGCTGGGCGGCGAGGTGCTGTCGCTCGCGCTGGGTCCGTGGCAGATGTTCTGGATCTTCTTCTACGGGTTCGCGACGTACGGCAACGCCGGGTGGATGCGCGAGCAGGTCTGCAAGTACATGTGCCCGTACGCGCGCTTCCAGGGCGCGATGTTCGACCAGGACACGCTCATCATCGCCTACGACCGCGGGCGGGGAGAGCCGCGCGGCGCCCGCGGCAAGAAGGCCGACCCGAAGGCGCTGGGCCTGGGCGCCTGCGTCGACTGCAACATCTGCGTGCAGGTCTGCCCCACGGGCATCGACATCCGCGACGGCCTGCAGTACGAGTGCATCGGCTGCGCGGCCTGCATCGACGGGTGCGACCAGGTGATGGAGAAGATGGGCTACCCGAAGGGGCTCATCCGCTACTCCACCGAGCACGCGATGCAGGAGCACGCGGGGGCTGGCGGGATCGTGAAACGGTTCATCCGGCCGAGGACCCTCGTCTACGCCGTGATCCTCGCGACCGTCGTCGTCGCCGGCGCCGTCGCGCTGTGGATGCGCGTGCCGCTCAAGGTGGACGTCATCCGCGACCGCGGCGCCCTGGTGCGCGAGGTCGAGGACGGCGAGCTGGAGAACGTCTACCGCCTGCAGGTCATGAACGCCACCGAGTCGGCACACCGCTACCGCATCGCGGTGGAGGGCATCAACGGCATCCGCGTGGCCTCCGACGCGGTGATCGAGATGGCCCCGGCCTCGACGCGCGCCTTCCCCATCCGCATCCGCGTGCCCGGCGCCGCGACGAAGGGCGGCTCGCAGAAGATCGTGATCTCGGTGACGGCGGAGGACGCCGCGGACCTCCAGGTTCGCGAGGCGGCGGCCTTCCTCTCGCCCCGCAAGGACGGCAGGTAGCCCCATGACCACCCGGCAGGCCGAAGCGCCGCGCAAGCCCTGGTACCGCGAGCCGTGGCCCTGGTTCCTCATGGCCGGGCCCGGCCTGGTGGTGGTTGCCGCCATCGCCACGGCGGTCATCGCCTTCCGCGGCGCCGACGGGCTGGTCGCCGACGACTACTACAAGCAGGGCCTGGGCATCAACCGCCAGCTGGCGCGTGACCAGGCGGCGCACGACCTCTCCCTCGCCGGCGAGCTGCGCCTCCTGCCGGGCGCGGTGCGCGTGACGCTCCGCGCGACCTCGGCACTTCCCGACCGCATCACCGTTCGCTTCGCGCACCACTCGAGGGCGTCGGAGGACCGCGTCGTCCACCCGGCGCGCAATCCGGAGGGCGTGTGGGAGGCGCCGCTCGGCGAGCTCCCCGCGGGGCGCTGGCGCGCCATCGTCGAGACGGCCCAGTGGCGGGTCTCGGCGCAGATCGACACCAGGACCGCGCAAGCGGCAGAGCTCTCCCCCGGCGTTCGCTGAAGCCGGGAGGACGAGCCGGACATCAGGGAGAGGAAACGACATGCTCACGCAACGCATCGCCTGGATCCTGTGGCCCGCCTTCCTCGTCGCCTGCGGCATGGAGGTGGTCTTCTTCACGCTCTTCGACCCCGCGGACCTGCACTTCTTCGGGGCGCCCCTGGAGGCGAGCCGGATGACGATCTACTCCGTCGGCTTCTTCGTCTTCTGGGCGCTGGGCGCGGCCTCGAGCTTCCTCACCTGCTTCCTGCAGAGGTCGCCCTGGGAGGTGAACCGCTGCCCGCTGCCCGCGGACGGTCGCCCCGAGGGCTGCCCGAAGCGCGAGGGGCCCTGCTGCGACTGAAAATGGGACGGTTCTACGGAATGAAAGTGGGACGGTTCTACAGAACCGGTCTATTCCGATCAATTCGCAAATCGCGCGTCAGGACTTGAATAGACCGGTTCTGTAGAAC
>JAMPXV010000069.1 GCA_023700985.1 Lysobacter sp. | reverse complement strand
GCTGGACGTCCGACAAACCCCTTGTCCCGTTCACGGTCATCTAAAACCTCCCTACCCAATTGAATCAGAAGGTGTTGCAATGACCGATTGAAACCGCCGACCCCTTTTTCAGGCAAGGCTTCCTTTCACCCAGGCGTTGAGGACGGTCCGCGCTTCGAGGGCGACTTCGCTCGCGGTGATGCCGGCCGGGCCGATGCCGCGGGCGACGAGGGAGTCGGCGGCCGCGCCGTGCAGGCATACGGCGTAGCGAAGCGCCTCGCGCGCCGGCAGCCCCTGGCAGAGAAGCGCGCCGATGAGTCCCGAGAGCACGTCGCCGGTGCCGCCGCTCGCCAGCCCCGGGTTGCCCGTGCCGTTGACGGCCCAGGTGCCATCGGGGCTCGCGCAGACGCTGCCCGCGCCCTTCAGCACGACCTCCGCCTTGAACGTTCCGGCCAGGGACCGCGCCGCGGCGAGGCGGTCGGCCTGCACCTCGGCCGTCTCGCAGCGCAGCAGCCGCGCGGCCTCCGCGGGGTGCGGGGTGAGGATCGTGGGCGCGCGGCGATTGGCGGCCAGCGCGTCGCGCATCGTGTCGTGCAGCGCGATGGCGTTCAGCGCGTCGGCGTCGAGCACCAGCGGCTTGGGCAGCGACAGCAGCGCCGGCAGCGTCGAGCGCTCGAACGCGGAAAGCGAGGTGGCGCTGGGCGAGTGTCCCGCGCCCGGCCCCACGACCAGGACGTCGGCGGCGATGGTGTCGTCCACGGGCCGGAGCATCAGTTCCGGCGTGACCGGGTCGAACGAGGGTGCGTCGGGGGCGAGGAGGCCCACGTAGACCTTGCCCGCGCCGGCAAAGAGCCCCGCGCGCGCCGCGAGGATGGCCGCGCCGGTCATGCCCTTGCCGCCGCCGACGATGCCGAGCGTGCCGAAGGACCCCTTGTGCGTGTCGCGCGCGCGCGCCGGCAGCACGCCCGCGAAGGCTTCCGGCGTGAGGAGGCTGCCGGGGCAACCGGCAAGGAGGGCCGGGTCCGCGCCGAGACCGTCGACGAGGATCTCTCCCGCGTGGTCCAGCGCCGCCCCGGTGTAGAGACCCGCCTTGCGCGCGAGGAAGGTGATCGTCCGCGCGGCGTGCACCGCGACGCCGCGCACCGCGCCCGTGTCGCTCGCGATGCCGCTCGGGATGTCGATGGCCAGCACCGGCGCGCCGCAGGCGTTGATGCGCATGATGAGCCGCCCCATCTCGCCCTCGACGTCGCGCGCGAGCCCGATGCCCAGCAGCCCGTCGACCACGAGCGCGGGGCGGATGTCCGCGGGCCACTCGCGCACGGATTTCCCCCCGGCCGCGAGGAAGCGGTCGCGGGCCTCGCGCGCCTCGGGCGCCTTCGGCGCGGTCCCGGCGAAGTCGAGCACGGTGACCCGGTGGAAGGATTCGCGCAGGTGCGCCGCCGCCACCCAGGCGTCGCCGCCATTGTTGCCGGGGCCGGCCACCACGAGGATGGGCGCGCCGTTGTCCGCGGCCATCGCGCGGGCGGCCTCGGCCGCGGCGACCCCGGCGCGCTGCATGAGCGTCGGCCCCGCCAGCCCCTGCGCCGCGCGCTCTTCCAGCGTGCGGATCTCGGCGGTGGCGAGGAGGGGGGTGGCGTTCACAGGGTGGTGCTGCGCGGGTCGAGGACGGTGTCCTTCGCCTCGGGGAGCGAGCCGGGCCAGTCGCTGGAGAAGTGCAGGCCGCGGCTTTCCTTGCGGGCGAGCGCCGAGCGCACGATGAGCTCGGCGGTGACCACGAGGTTGCGCAGCTCGATCAGGTCGTTGGAGACGCGGAAGTTCGAGTAGAACTCCTCGATCTCGTCCTGCAGCAGGTTGATGCGGTGCAGCGCGCGCTCCAGGCGCTTGTCGGTGCGCACGATCCCCACGTAGCTCCACATGCTGCGGCGCAGCTCGTCCCAGTTGTGCGCGATCACCACTTCCTCGTCGGCGTCGGTGACGCGGCTCTCGTCCCACGCGGGGAGCGCCGGCACGGGGGAGGGGGCGGTCGCGAGGATGTCCGCGGTGGCCGCCTCGGAGAAGACCAGGCACTCGAGCAGCGAATTGGAGGCGAGGCGGTTGGCGCCGTGAAGCCCCGTGCAGGCCACCTCGCCCAGGGCGTACAGGCCCGCCACGGGCGTGCGCCCGGCGAGGTCCACCTGCAGGCCGCCGCAGGAATAGTGCGCCGCCGGCACCACGGGGATCGGCTCCTTCGCGATGTCGATGCCGAACCCCAGGCACTTGGCATGGATATTGGGGAAGTGCTCGCGCACGAAGTCCTCGCCCTTGTGCGAGATGTCGAGGTAGACGCAGTCCAGGCCGCGCTTCTTCATCTCGAAGTCGATGGCGCGGGCCACCACGTCCCGCGGCGCCAGTTCCGCCCGCTCGTCGTGCTGCGGCATGAAGCGCTCGCCGCCGGGGAGCTTCAGGAGCCCGCCCTCGCCGCGCACCGCCTCGGAGATGAGGAAGCTCTTGGCGTGCGGGTGGTACAGGCAGGTGGGGTGGAACTGGATGAACTCCATGTTGGCCACCGGGCAGCCGGCGCGCCAGCCCATGGCGATGCCGTCGCCCGTGGCCGTGTCGGGGTTCGTCGTATACAGGTAGACCTTGCCCGCGCCTCCCGAGGCGAGGATCGTCGAGCGCGCCGCGAGGGTCCGGACCTTGCCGGCCTTCAGGTCGAGGACGTAGGCCCCGTGGCAGCGGTTGTCGCCCAGGCCGAGCTTGCGGCCCGTGATGAGGTCGATGGCGATGTGCCACTCGAGGATCTCGATGTTGGGGTGGGCCTTGACCCTCTCGACCAGGGTGCGTTGCACGGCGTTGCCGGTGGCGTCGGCCGCGTGGACGATCCTGCGGTGGCTGTGGCCGCCCTCGCGGTGCAGGTGCAGCTCCTCGGCGCCGCCCGTCTCCCGCGTGAACGGCACCCCCTGGGCGACCAGCCACTCGATGGCGGGCCGGCCGCGCTCGACCACGAACCGCACCGCGTCGTCGTGGCACAATCCTCCGCCGGCGACGTGGGTGTCGCGGACGTGGTTCTCGAGGGAGTCGGTGCTGTCCAGCACGGCGGCGATGCCGCCCTGGGCGTAGGCGGAGGCGCCCTCGAGGAGCTCGTGCTTGGTGACGAGGGCCACCTTGCGGTGGGGGGCGAGGCGCAGGGCGGCCGAGAGTCCGGCGAGGCCGCTCCCGATGACCAGTACGTCGTAGGTGTCCAAGTAGGCTTCCTGGGGGTGGGGCGCGGCCCCCCCGCCGGAACTATTTGGCAGGCGGGGAGTCTGTTGGCCATAGTCGCGGAAATGCGCTCGGCAAGGTGATGAAAAACCTGACGTTTATAATACCGCAGGAAACCGGCAAACCCTTCGTCGCCCCGGCCGCCTCAGGCCTGGCTCCGGGGATGGGTACCGGCACGACAAAAGAACCCATCCAGGGACGAATGAGCGACAGGGAAATCGACCAGCAACTGGTCGAACGCGCCCAGCGGGGCGAAAAGCGGGCCTTCGAGCTGCTGGTGATCAAGTACCAGCGCAAGCTCGAGCGGCTGCTTTCGCGCATCATCCGCGACCCCAACGAGATCGAGGACGTGGCGCAGGAAGCCTTCGTGAAGGCCTACCGGGCGCTGCCCAACTTCCGCGGCGACAGCGCGTTCTACACCTGGCTCTACCGCATCGGCATCAACACGGCGAAGAACTACCTCATCGCCCAGGGCCGGCGCGCGCCCACCTCCACCACGCACGACAGCGAGGAGGCCGAGGGCTTCGAGGACGCCGACGGCCTGCGCGACATCAACACGCCCGAGAACATGCTGATGTCCAAGCAGATCGGCAAGACGGTCAACGACGCGATCGACGCGCTGCCCGAGGAACTGCGCACCGCGATCACGCTGCGCGAGATCGACGGCCTCTCCTACGAGGAGATCTCGAAGATCATGGATTGCCCGATCGGCACCGTCCGGTCGCGCATTTTCAGGGCCCGGGAATCGGTGGCGGAGAAGCTCCGGCCGCAGCTCGGGACCACGAAGGACCAAAGATGGTAAGAACGAGAAGGACAGGCAGCAGGGCGGCAATGCATCCGGGGGCGAAGGCCGCGAAAGGCCGTCTCCCGGACACACTTTTGGGGTTGTGACATGACGCAGGAACTTTCTTCGCTTATGGATGGCGAGCTCGGGGCCGACGAGGCCGGTCGCGTGATCGGCACCTGTTGCGGCAACGAGCAGTTGAAGCAGAAGTGGCAGGAATACCACCTGATCGGTGAGGCGCTCCGCGGCGAGCGGCCCCGCCTGGGCGGCTCGACGGGGCGGATCATGGACGCGATCTCCCGGGAGCCCACGGTGCTCGCGCCGATGCGGCGCGCGACGCCCAGCCCGGGCCGGATCGCCCTGGCCGCGGCCGCCTCCGTCGCCACCGTGGCGGTGGTGGGCTGGATCGGCATGCAGGACAGCGCCACGCCCGCCGGCCCCTCGGTCGCGAAGTCGGCCCCGGCCGCCCTCGAGGCCGCGCCGGTGGCGGTGGCCAACGTCGTCCCGCTCAACAACGTGAACGAGTACATGGTGGTCCATCGCCAGCTTCCCAACGCGCAGTTCTACCGGCCGGTCGCGAACCAGGCCGCAGGCGGGCGATGAGGCGGCTTGCCGCCGCCTTGCCGGTGGCCGCGCTCCTGGCGTGCCTGCCGGCCGCCGCGGCCCCGGGCGCCGACCCGCTGCACTGGCTGCAACGCGCCGCCGACTCGGCGCGCACGAACACCTACGCGGGCACGGTCGTCCACATGTCGGGCGACCGCGCGTCCACCTCCCGGATCACGCACCTCTTCTACGGCGGCGCCGAGCACGAGAAGATCGAGGCGCTCGACGGCGACCGGCGCGAGATCGTGCGCCACAACGAGGAGATGCAGTGCTTCTTCCCGGACGCGAAGACCGTCCGGCTCGACCGGCGCGTCACCGCGCGGTTCTTTCCCTCGCTGGTGGGCGGCACGCCGCAGGCCATCGCCGAGCACTACCACGTCAAGCTGGGCGCCGTGGAGCGCGTGCTGGGGCAGGACTGCCAGTGGATCCACCTGGACCCGCGCGACGCCCTGCGCTTCGCGCAGCGCCTTTGCGCCGAGATCGGCTCCGGGCTCCTCATGCGCGCCAAGACGCTGGGCGCGCGCCAGCAGGTCCTCGAGCACTTCACCTTCACCGAGCTGCGCCTGGGGCCCCAGGTCTCGCGCAGCGAGCTGAAAAGCACCTTCCACGCGCAGAGCAAGGACTGGCGCCGCGACAACCAGGCGGCGGGCGACACCCGGCAGGCCGCGACCGGCTGGCAGGTCGCCAACCCGCCCCCGGGCTTCCGGCTGGTGAGCGAGATGCAGCGCACGCTCCCGAGCCGCGCCCAGCCGGTCTCGCACCTCGTGTTCTCCGACGGGCTCGCCACGATGAGCGTGTTCATCGAGTCGATGTCCAGCCCGGTGCGCACGGGGGAGGCCACCAACGAGGACGGGGCGCTCTCGGTCTTCGTGCGGCCCATGGGCGAGAACATGGTCACCGTGCTCGGCGAAGTCCCGCCGGCCGCGGCGCAGCAGGTTGGGCGCAGCGTGACCCGGCAGCCCGCCGCGCGCTGAATCGCCAGAAAAACGACTTTTCCAGACAAGGCCACACCTCATGCAGATCCTGAAAGCATTCCTCGTGGGCGCCGCCCTCGCGCTCGGCGTAGCCAGCCAGGCCCAGGCGCAGGCCCAGCCGGCGCTGCCCAACTTCGCCGACCTGGTCGAGAAGCACGGCCCGGCGGTGGTGAACATCCGCACCGAGACGCGCGCGCAGCGCACCCAGATCCCGGGCCTCTCGGAAGACGACCCGATGTTCGAGTTCTTCCGCCGCTTCATGCCCCCGGACCAGCGGCCGCAGCCGCGCGGGCGCAACGACCGCAACGAGAAGGGCGACAAGGACGAGCGCCGCGGGCCGCTTCGCCCCTTCGGCCTGGGGTCGGGCTTCGTGATCTCCGCCGACGGCTACATCGTCACCAACGCGCACGTGATCGAGAACGCCGAGGTGATCCACGTGCGCTTCATCGACAAGCGCGAGATGAAGGCGAAGGTCATCGGCGCCGACAAGCGTTCCGACGTGGCGCTTCTGAAGGTCGAGGCCGCGAACCTGCCGTTCCTGAAGCTGGGCGACTCCAACGCCACGCGCGTGGGCGAATGGGTGCTCGCCATCGGCTCGCCCTTCGGCTTCGCCAACTCGGTCACCGCCGGCATCCTCTCGGCCAAGAGCCGCGACTTGCCCGCCGACTCGGGCGCGAGCGACGCCGTGCCTTTCCTGCAGACCGACGTGGCGGTGAACCCCGGCAACTCCGGCGGCCCGCTCTTCAACCTCAGGGGCGAGGTGATCGGCATCAATTCGCAGATCTTCTCGCGCACCGGCAGCTACGCGGGCATCTCCTTCGCCATCCCCATCGACTACGCCGCGAGCGTGATCGACCAGCTCAGGAAGTCGGGCAAGGTCACGCGCGGGCGCATCGGGGTGGCCATCGCCAACGTGACGCGCGACCTCGCCGACTCCCTGGGCCTGCCCAAGACCGACGGCGCCGCCGTGGGCTCGGTGGAGGAGGATTCCCCGGCCGCCAAGGCGGGTGTCGAGGTGGGCGACGTGATCCTCAAGATCGACGGCCGCACCGTCGAGAGCTCGGCCGACCTGTCGCGCACCATCCGGGCCGTCCGCCCGGGGCAGAAGGTCACGGTGTCGGTGTGGCGCGCGGGCAAGATGCGCGACATCACCATCCTCGTGGGCGAGTTCAAGGAAGAGGACTCCGCCCGCACGGCGCAGGGCAGCAAGAAGGAGACGGCCAAGCCCGGCAAGCTGGGCCTCGCCGTCACCGAGGTGAGCGCGGAGCGCAGGAAGGCGCTCAAGGTGACCGGCGGCGTCGAGGTCGAGGCCGTGGACGGCGCCTCGCTCGCCGCGGGCATCGAGCCCGGCGATGTCATCCTTCGCGTGAACAACGTGGACATCAAGGATCTCAAGGGCTACAACGAGGCCGTGGCGAAGCTCGACGCGAAGCGCCCGGTGGCGCTGCTGGTGCGCGACGAGAACGGCACGCGGTTCGTGACGCTCAGGGCCGAGGAGTGACCCGCAAGCTGACGGTGCTCTCCCGCGGGTACTGCCACCTCTGCCACCAGATGATCGCGGAGCTTGAGAAGCTGCGCGGCCGCCACGACTTCGTGGTCGACGTGGTCGACGTCGACCGCGATCCCGCCCTGGAGGAGAAGTGGGGCGACAAGGTTCCCGTGCTCCTCGACGGGGACCTCGAGATCTGCCACTACTTCCTGGACCTCGAGGCGGTGGAAGCGCGCCTCGGGCGAATGAAGTAGAATAACGGGCTGAAAAAGAACACCAGAAAAAGGGGTCAGATCCCTTTTCCGGGAAGCGCCGGAAAAGGGATCTGACCCCTTTTTCTGGACAAGGCCATGCAGCGCATCCGCAACTTCTCCATCATCGCCCACATCGACCACGGCAAGTCGACGCTCGCCGATCGCATCATCGAGCGCACCGGGGGGCTGTCCACGCGTGAAATGGACGCGCAGGTCCTTGATTCCATGGACCTCGAGCGCGAACGCGGGATCACCATCAAGGCCCAGACGGCGGCCCTCAGCTACAAGGCGAGGGACGGGCAGGAATACCGCCTGAACCTCATCGACACCCCCGGCCACGTGGACTTCTCCTACGAGGTCAGCCGGTCGCTCTCGGCCTGCGAGGGGGCGCTCCTGGTGGTCGACGCCTCCCAGGGCGTGGAGGCCCAGACGGTGGCCAACTGCTACACCGCGACGGAACTCGGCGTGGAGGTGGTCCCGGTCCTCAACAAGATCGACCTGCCCTCGGCGCAGCCCGACCGCGTGATCCAGGAGATCGAGGACGTCATCGGCATCGACGCGACCGACGCCATCCGCTGCAGCGCCAAGTCGGGCGAGGGGGTCGACGACGTGATCGAGGCGGTGATCGCGAGGATCCCGCCGCCGGTAGGCAATCCCGACGGTCCGCTCAAGGCCCTCATCATCGATTCGTGGTTCGACAACTACGTGGGCGTGGTCATCCTGGTGCGGGTGGTCGACGGCTCCCTCAAGCCCAAGGACAAGATCCTGCTCATGGCCACGGGCGCGCTGCACCTGGTCGAGCAGGTCGGGGTGTTCACGCCCAAGTCGCTGCAACGCGAGAGCCTGGGCGCGGGCGAGGTGGGCTACGTCATCTCCGGCATCAAGGAGCTGAAGGACGCCAAGGTCGGCGACACGGTGACCCTCGCGGATCGCCGCGCCGGGGCGCCGCTGCCGGGCTTCAAGGAGATCAAGCCGCAGGTCTTCGCCGGCCTCTACCCGATCGAGTCCAACCAGTACGAGGCGCTGCGCGACGCGCTCGCCAAGCTCCAGCTGAACGATTCCAGCCTGCGCTACGAGCCGGAGACCTCGCAGGCCCTCGGCTTCGGGTTCCGCTGCGGCTTCCTGGGGCTCCTGCACATGGACATCGTGCAGGAGCGGCTCGAGCGCGAATACAACATGGAGCTCATCACCACGGCCCCGACCGTGGTCTACCAGGTGAAGCTGCGCGACGGCTCGGTCATCGAGATCGACAACCCGTCCAAGCTTCCCGACCTCTCGCGCATCGAGGAGATCCGCGAGCCGATGATCCGCGCCACGATCCTCATGCCGCAGGAGTACGTCGGGCCGGTGATCACCCTGTGCACCCAGAAGCGCGGCACGCAGGTCAACATGCAGTACGTGGGCCGGCAGGTGATCCTCACCTACGACATGCCCCTGAACGAAGTGGTGATGGACTTCTTCGACAAGCTGAAGAGCGTCTCGCGCGGCTACGCCTCGCTCGACTACGAGTTCCTCGACTTCCGCGTCGGCGACCTGGTGAAGCTCGACATCCAGATCAACGGCGAGAAGGTCGACGCGCTGTCGCTGATCGTGCACCGCGAGAACTCGGTGTATCGCGGCCGCGACCTCGCGACCCGCATGAGGAAGCTCATCCCGCGCCAGATGTTCGACGTCGCCGTGCAGGCCGCGATCGGCGCCAACATCATCGCGCGCGAGAACATCTCGGCGCTGAGGAAGAACGTGCTCGCCAAGTGCTACGGCGGCGACATCACGCGCAAGAAGAAGCTGCTGGAAAAGCAGAAGGCCGGCAAGAAGCGCATGAAGCAGGTCGGCTCCGTCGAGATTCCGCAGGAGGCGTTCCTCGCCATCCTGCAGGTGGAGGGCAAGTAGATGCAGGGCGGTCTCAACTGGGAACTCATCGCGCTCCTCGCGGGCGGCGCCTCGGCGGCGCTCATCGGCTGGGACGCGGCGCTGCGCAAGGGGCCGCGCTCCGACACCCTCAAGGGCATCCTCGAGATCGCCTGGCCGGTGCTCTTCATCGCCCTCATGGGCATGCTCCTCAAGTTCACCGACTTCGCGGCGGTGCTGCTGATCGCGGGCATCGCCACCGGGATCATCTGGCTGGTGGACGCCCGGATGCTGGCGCCCCGGCGCGCCGAGGGGGACGCCGAGCCCATCGTCGTGGACATGGCGCGGGCCTTCTTCCCGGTGATCGTGGTGGTGTTCCTCATCCGCTCGTTCTGGGTCGAGCCGTTCAAGATCCCCTCGGGGTCGATGAAGCCCACGCTCCTGGTGGGCGACTTCATCCTGGTGAACAAGTACACCTACGGCATCCGCCTGCCCGTGCTCAACCGCAAGGTGGTGGAGGTCGGCGAGGTCAAGCGCGGCGACGTGGTGGTGTTCCGCTTCCCGGCCGACCCGTCCGTGGACTACATCAAGCGCATCGTGGGGCTTCCCGGCGACAAGGTCGCCTACAAGGGCAAGCTCCTGTCGATCAACGACAAGCCGGTTCCGGTGCAGCCCTCGGGCTACTACACCGACGCCGAGCTGAACTACGTGCGGCTTCCCACCTTCACCGAGAAGCTGGGCGACCGGCCGCACACGATGATGGTCGTGCCGCCGGAGCCGGTTGTGAACCTCTCGCAGGTCCGGCAGTTTCCGCACCGCGACAATTGCGAATACAATGACGACGGTTTCACCTGCACGGTGCCGGCGGGCCAGTATTTCGGCTTGGGCGACAACCGGGACCAGAGCGCCGACAGCCGCTACTGGGGGTTCATCCCGGACGACCACATCAAGGGCCGCGCGTTCCTCGTCTGGATGAACTTCGGGGACTTAAAGCGCATCGGCAACGGGATCGACTAGCCACCTCGAATCGAGCGGGGGGCACTTGGGACGGGGAGGGTTCATGATCAGAAGGCAGCTCGGCGTCACGCTCAGCGGCGCCATCGTGTGGATGGTGATCCTCGCCCTCGGGGGGCTCTTCGCGGCCAAGCTCATGCCCTCCTACATCGAGTACTTCGCCGTCAAGAAGATGCTCACCGCCATGGAGGAAAGCGGCGAGACCAAGGGCACCGTGCGCGACATCCGCAACGCCTTCGACCGCCGCAACACCATCGAGGACGTGAAGGCCATCCGCGGCGAGGACCTCGAGATCACGAAGGAAGCCGGCGAGGCGGTGGTCACCGCCACCTGGGCAACGAAGATCCCGGTCGCCGGGAACTTCAGCGCCTGCCTGGACTTCATGATCACGACCGCGAAGTAAGCCCGTCGTGACCCGACGCGCCGCAGAGCGCGATCTCACCGGCCTGCAGCGGCGCCTAGGGCATTCGTTCCGCGATCCGGCGCTCCTGCGCCGCGCCGTCACCCACCGCAGCCACGCCGCCGACCACAACGAGCGGCTCGAGTTCATCGGCGACAGCCTGCTCAACTGCGTGGTCGCCATCCTCCTCTACGAGCGCCTGCCGGGGGTCCCCGAGGGCGACCTGTCGCGACTGCGCGCCGGCCTCGTGAACCAGGCCTCCCTCTTCGAGGTCGCGCAGGCGCTGGAACTGGGCGACGAGCTGCTCCTGGGCGAGGGCGAGCTGAAGAGCGGGGGCTTCCGGCGCCCGTCGATCCTCGCCGACGGCTTCGAGGCGCTTCTCGGCGCGGTATACCTCGACGCCGGCTTCGACGCGGTGCGCGACGTGGTGGGCGGGCTCTTCGCCGGCCGCCTCGAGCGCGTGCGCGAGACGCCGCCGGCCAAGGACCCCAAGACGGCGCTCCAGGAGAGCCTCCAGGGCCGCCGCCTGCCGCTGCCGCGCTACACCGTGGTCACCGTGGGCGGCGAGGCGCACCGGCAGGTCTTCCGCGTCGAATGCCGCGTCGACGAGCTGGGTGTCGTCGCCGTGGGCGAGGGCGGCAGCCGCCGCGCCGCCGAGCAGCAGGCCGCCGAGTCGGTGCTCGCCCTGATGGCCGGGCAGCGGACGGTCCCGTCGTGACGGCCGCGGGCTTCCGCGCGGGGACGGTCGCCATCGTAGGCCGGCCCAACGTGGGCAAGTCGACGCTCATCAACGAGCTCGTCGGCGCGCACGTCTCCATCACGTCGCGCAAGGCGCAGACCACGCGCCACCGCATCCTCGGCATCCGCAACGACGCGCAGTCGCAGATGGTGTTCGTCGACACGCCGGGCTTCCAGACGCGCTATTCCAACGCGCTCAACCGCGCCATGAACCGCGCCGTCACCGGGACGCTCGCCGACGTCGACGCGATCGTGATGGTGATCGAGGCTTCGGGCTGGGACGAGCGCGACGACCCCGTGCTCGCCCTCATCCCGCCGGGGGCGCGCGTGGTGCTCGCCGTGAACAAGGTGGACCGGGTGAGGGACAAGGCGAAGCTCGCCCAGCTCCTCGCCGCGTGCGCGGCCCGGCGCGACTTCGCCGCGCTCGTGCCGGTGAGCGCGGAGAAGGGCACGCAGGTGAAGGCGCTGGCGGGCGAGGTGGCGCGCCTGCTGCCCGAGGGCGAGCCGCACTACGACGCCGACGCGCTGACCGACCGCTCGGAGCGGTTCCTCGCCGCGGAGCTCGTGCGCGAGAAGCTCTTCCGCCTGCTGGGCGACGAGCTGCCCTACACCGCGGCGGTGGTGATCGAGGAATTCAAGGAGGACGGGGCGCTCCGGCGCATCTCCGCCACCATCTACGTGGACCGCCCCGGCCACAAGGCCATCGTCATCGGCGAGAAGGGGGCCACGCTCAAGCGCATCGGCACGGAAGCGCGCGTGGCGATGGAGGCCCTCTTCGGGGGCAAGGTCTTCCTCGAGCTCTGGGTCAAGGTGAAGAGCGGCTGGGCCGACAACGAGGCCACGGTCCGGCAGTGGGGCTACGAGTGAGCGGCCCCGGGGCGGGGCCCGACCGCGGCTACGTCCTGCATTCCTACCCCTACCGCGAGACGAGCCTGCTGCTGCAGGTGTGGACGGAGAGGCACGGGCGCTTCGCCGCCGTCGCCAAGGGCGCGCGCCGCCCCAGGAGCGCCGCGCGCGGCGTCCTCATCCCCTTCCAGCCGCTGTCGCTCGCCTGGTTCGGCCGCGGCGAGGTGAAGACGCTCAAGAACGCGGAGCCCGCGGGCCCGGCGCTGCCGCTGGCGGGCGCGAGCCTGCTGTCGGCCTTCTACCTGAACGAGCTGCTCCTCAAGCTCATCCACCGCGACGACCCGCACGAGCGCCTGTGGGTCGCTTACGACGAGGCGATCGGGCAGTTGCGCGACCGCTCGCGCCGCGCCACCGGGGTGCCGGGGCTTCTGGCGGCGGAGCCGGGGGTGGGGGAGTCGCGCGCGATCGAGCCGGTGCTGCGGCGCTTCGAGCTCGCGATGCTGCGCGAGCTGGGCTTCGCCGCCGAGCTGGGGCGCGACGCCGAGACGGGAGCCGCGATCGATGCGGAGCGCGCCTACTGGTACGTGGTCGAACGCGGCCCGGTGCCCGCGGCCGGGGGGGGCGAGCGGGCCGATGCAGTAAGATTGTCCGGCCTCACCCTCGTGCACCTCGAGCGCGGGCTTTTCGACGACGCGCGGACCGCGGGGGAGGCCAAGAACCTCATGAGAATGCTCATCCACCATTGCCTGGCCGGGCAGGAGCTCTCCACCCGCGCCATGGTCCGCGACCTGCGCAGCCTGGAGGACGCCGCATGATCGAGCTGGGCGTCAACATCGACCACATCGCCACGGTTCGCCAGGCGAGGCGCACCTACGAGCCCGACCCCGTCTGGGGCGCCGTGGAGGCGCACCTGGGCGGCGCCGACGGCATCACGGTGCACCTGCGCGAGGACCGCCGCCACATCCACGACGACGACGTGCGCCGGCTGCGCGAGCTCACGCACATCAAGTTGAACCTCGAGATGGCCGCCACCGAAGAGATGGTCGCCATCGCCCTGCGCGTGAAGCCGGAGATGGCGATGCTGGTGCCCGAGGGGCGCCAGGAGGTCACCACGGAAGGGGGCCTGGACATCGCCGGCCAGGAGGCGCGCATCCGCGAGGTGGTCGCGCGGCTGGCGGGCGGCGGCATCGTGACCAGCGTCTTCATCGACGCGGACCCGCGCCAGGTGGAGGCCGCGGCCCGCGCCGGCGCGCGCGTCTGCGAGGTCCACACCGGGCCCTACGCCCACGCCTTCCACGCCAAGGGGCGAGACCCCGAGAGCGTGCCCGTGGTGGCGGAGCTCGCGAAGATCGGCGTCGCGGGCGAGGCGATCCGCGGGCTGGGCATGCGCTTCAACGCCGGGCACGCCCTCAACTACTTCAACGTCGAGCCGGTGGCGGCGCTGCCCGGCATCCGCGAGCTGCACATCGGCCACGCCATCGTGAGCCGCGCGGTCTTCGTGGGCATGCGCGAGGCGGTGCGCGAGATGAAGGCGCTGATGGTCGCCGCGGCCGACCACGCCCTGCTCAGGGCCGCCGCGAAGTGATCGTGGGCGTGGGCACCGACGTGGTCGAGATCGGGCGCGTGGCGCTCGCGCTGGACCGCTGGGGCGACAAGTTCGTCGAGCGCATCCTCACGCCCGAGGAGCGCGTGCGCTACGCCGGCACGCGGCAGAAGGCGAGCCACCTCGCCAAGCGCTTCGCGGCCAAGGAGGCGTTCTCCAAGGCGATCGGCACGGGCATCCGCTCGCCGTTCCGCTGGCATTCCGTCTCGGTGGGGCGCGACGGGCGCGGCAAGCCGGGGCTCCTGCCCAGCCCGGACATGGCGCGGCACCTGGCCGAGATCGGCGTCAGGGCCTCGCACCTCTCGCTCACCGACGACGCGGGCCTCGCCATGGCCTTCGTCGTCCTCGAAGGCTAGAAAGGCGGACATGCGACTCGGACCGGTGATGGTGGACGTCTCGGGGCTGGAGCTCACGGCCGACGACGTCGAGCGCCTGCAGCACCCGCAGGTGGGCGGCGTGATCCTCTTCGCGAGGAACTTCGCCGCGCCCCTGCAGCTCATCCAGCTCGCGCACTCCATCCGCGAGATCCGCAAGCCCTCGCTCGTCATCGCCGTGGACCACGAGGGCGGGCGCGTGCAGCGCTTCCGCCACGGGTTCACCGCGATCCCGGCGATGCGCGAGCTCGGCAAGCTCTTCGACCGCGACCCGGCGCAGGCGCTGGCCGCCGCGCGCGGCTGCGGCTTCGTGATCGCGAGCGAGCTGCAGGCGCACGGCGTGGACTTCACCTTCGCGCCGGTGCTGGACGTGGACTACGGCGAGTCGGGCGTGATCGGCGACCGCGCGCTGCACAGCGACCCCAACGTCATCGCGACGCTGGCCGAGGCGCTGCAGGCCGGCCTCTTCGCCGCGGGCATGACCTCCGTGGGCAAGCACTTCCCGGGGCACGGCTACGTGCGGGCGGATTCGCACCTGGAGGTGCCGGTGGACGACCGCACGCTCGCGGAGATCTCCGCGAAGGACCTCGTGCCGTTCCAGCGCCTGGCGCGCTCCGGGATGGGCGGGGTGATGCCGGCGCACGTGATCTACCCCCGCGTGGACGCGAAGCCCGCCGGCTTCTCGTCCGTGTGGCTGCAGAAGGTGCTGCGCGACAAGCTCCATTTCGACGGGCTCGTGTTCTCCGACGACCTCTCGATGGAGGGGGCGAGCACCGCCGGCGGCATGATCGGCCGGGCCAACGCCGCGCTCAACGCCGGCTGCGACATGGTCGTCGTCTGCAACGACCCGCGCGCGCAGGACACGATGCTCGAGGGGCTGGAGCGCCGCCCCATCGCGCCCACGCTCGCCAGGCGCCTCGAGACCATGCGCGGCCGGGCCATCTCCACCGCCGCCCTCAAGGCGAGCGCGGCCTACCTCGCCGCCACGGAAAACCTGGCGCGCGTCCGCGCCTCCTGATCGGATTACTTTTTCTAATCCGATTACTTTCGTGGGAGATTGCGCTGGTGCGACAGGAAAGTAATCGGATTAGAAAAAGTAATCTGATTAGGTGCCATGTTTGACTCGAAGGAGTTCCTGGCCGGACTGCCCAACCTGCCGGGTGTGTACCGGTTCCTGAACGCCGCGGGCGAGGTGATCTACGTCGGCAAGGCGCGCGAGCTGAAGAAGCGCGTCTCGTCGTACTTCCAGAAGAACCTCGCGAGCCCGCGCACGGCGCTCATGGTTCAGCAGGTGGCCGGGGCCGAGACGACCGTCACGCGCACGGAAGCCGAGGCGCTGATCCTCGAGAACAACCTCATCAAGTCGCTGCAGCCGCGCTACAACGTCCTCTTCCGCGACGACAAGAGCTACGGCTACATCATGGTGACCGGCCACCGCTACCCGCAGATCCGCTTCTACCGCGGCGTGCAGGAGAAGCCCCACCGCTACTTCGGCCCGTTCCCCAGCACCTGGGCGGCCCGCGAGACGATCGGCCACCTGCAGAAGATCTTCCGCCTGCGCACCTGCGACGACTCGGTTTTCAGCCACCGCTCGCGTCCGTGCCTGCTGGCCCAGATCCACCGCTGCTCGGCGCCCTGCGTGGGCCGCGTGACGCCCGAGGACTACCAGCGCGACGTGGACCACGCCGCCAAGTTCCTCGACGGCCGCGAGGACGACGTGGTCGCCGACCTCACGCAGAAGATGGAGGCGGCCTCCGGCGCGCTGCACTACGAGGTCGCCGCGCGCTACCGCGACGAGATCCGCATGCTGCAGCGCATCCTCTCCGGGCAGGCCGTGGAATCGGCCGGCGCCCGCGATGCCGACGTGGTGGCCGCCGTGGAGAAGGAGGGCCTCTGGTGCGTGACGCTAGCCATGGTGCGCGGCGGGCGGCACCTGGGCGACCGCAGCTTCTTCCCGCAGAACGCGGGAGGCAGCGACGCGGCCACCGTCGTCGAGGCCTTCCTCACCCAGCACTACGCCGTGCAGCCCGTGCCGCCGCGCGTCATCGCCGACGCCGTGGAAGACGCGCCCGCACTCGCCGCCCTCCTGGAAGCCATCGCCAACCGCGCGGTCACGGTGCTCACCCGCCCGCAGGGCGAGGTGCGGCTGTGGCTGGAGATGGCGCGCAAGAACGCCGAGCTCGCCCTCGTGAGCCGCCTGGCCGCCCACGCCACCCAGGAGGCGAGGGGGGTGGCGCTC